>NZ_JACSGS010000015.1:0-113249 GCF_014334315.1 Aurantimonas sp. DM33-3
GAGGTGCGATCGATGCCGACATACAGATGCAGCTTGCCTTCCGCCGTCTGCACGTCGGCAATGTCAATGTGGAAGAAGCCGATCGGGTAGGCCTTGAACTTCTTCTTTGCCGGCTTGTCACCTGGCAATCGGTGGGATCGCTACCGTGAAACATCACGCTATCGCCCCCGCACAATCTCCTGTCACACGGTAAAGGAATGTTTGCTGCGCTGTCATTACGGTTTGCGAGTTTCGTCATCTTCGAAACAAAAGGCCGCCGTCTTTAGTCCCCTCACGGCTTCGTAGCCATCGGCCCAAATCGAATAATCCGACGAGGTGGGCGAGTAAGGGTTGAGAGCTGTTGTGCCTTGTGCGAGGGACGCTGCTCGGCCAGCTTCCCAAACTGTACGCTCGTGCTTAGCAAGCATGATCTTTTTAGCAAGCTCCTTGGTGACGTCTTCCATCAACTGTTCTCAAAATTCGAAGATCGACTGCCAAGAATCGCTGTAGTCAGGGATGTCCGATCGGACCGGCAATATCGGTCTGATCTTCGTACTCGGTCTGCCGCTCGATCTCTCGCAGTACGACGCTCCAGTGGCGCTCGTCGTTCTCGGCATCGACCACCTGAGCCATCCGATGCTTGTCGCGGACGGCCACCAATGCTCCCTCAGGCCCGAGCTTTTCAATAAGAGCGGTTGCTTCACGCCGAACGCGTTTAGGCGTTATGAACAGTCCGCAAAGCCGCGCCAGCAGGTTCGTCAGCTTTGTCTGACCGAGGTTAGCAACATCAATAACGCGAACGATCATGCGCCTATTCATCCGGTTGCTCGCTCACTACCCTGCGCGATCCAGCGTAGCGCTGTCGCGCCTGATCGGAGAGATAATCCCAGTTCCATGGGGCACTAAGCTCGTCAACCTGATCGCCCCTGCGGAAAGCCGATCTCTTTTCGGCGATCGTTCGAGAACGTCGTCGCGGAAGAAGAGCACATCGTGCTTCATCCTACCTATGGTTACGCCCGCCCCACCCGTCAACTACATCGTCCGCCAAGGCGATGTAGCGAACACGTTCAAATGTTCTTTTTCCCGACCTTCCGGCCCAAACCAAGCGACTTGGCCAATTTTGATCGCGACGCGGAGTAACCTGGTGCGACCATGGGATATTCGCCCTTCAAGCCCCAGCGTCTTCGGTATTCATCAGGCGTCATTCCATGATGGGTCGCTATATGTCTTTTCAAGGACTTGAACGTTTTCCCGTCTTCCAAGCATACGATGTGATCATTGGTCACCGAGCGATTGATCGGAACTGCGGGTTTCGGCTTTTCGGCGACGGACTCCGCCCCCGGCGCTTCTCGCGATCGTTCCAATGCAGCATGAACCAAAGCGATTGTCGCCGGCAATTCAGATGCCGGCAGCGAGTTCTTGCAGACATAGGCCGCGACCACCTCGGCCGTCAGTTCCGTGATGAAATATTGATGATCGTTATCTTCAGTCAAAATGTTCACACTCCTCGGTGCTTCCGACACGTTCAGTATGGGATTGCATACTTGCAGTACACAACTGCCCACTCCCATTTGGCTTTATTCGTCCTCGATTTCCCTGCGCAATCTTCTGCGTCTGGTGCTGCTCGTCGCTATCCTGTGCTCTTACCGGCCATATCCGCGCTGCTGATGTGATTGATTGCAACATCGTACCTCACTTGAGGTTGGCTTTGCGTTAGACAACGCCCATGGCTCGCATAGCCTCGGCGACGCGAACGAATCCGGTAATGTTCGCGCCCAAAACATAGTTGCCGGGCGCTCCGTACTCCGCCGCAGTCTCGGCGCAGGCATCGTGAATGTTGTGCATGATCGCCGCCAAGCGCTCCTCGGTTTTCTCGAAAGACCAACTATCGCGGCTGGCGTTCTGCTGCATCTCAAGCGCTGAAGTTGCGACCCCCCCCGCATTGGCCGCTTTCCCAGGCGCAAATAGCACCCCAGATTCCTGAAAAATATGCACGGCCTCAGGCGTACATGGCATATTGGCGCCTTCGCAGATTGCGACCATTCCATTTTTTACCAACGTTGCAGCGTCAGCGCCGGTGAGTTCGTTTTGGGTGGCCGATGGCATAGCTACGTCGCACGGCACATCCCAAATCGAACCGTCCTTGATATAATAACTCCCATGCCCCTTGAGACGCGGATATTCAGATATCCGCTCTCTACGGATCTCTTTGATCTCCTTGACCAAACCAAGATCGATGCCAGTCTCATCCACGATGTAGCCGTCCGAATCGGAGCAGGCCACGACCTTGCCGCCGAATGACACGATCTTTTCCATCGCATAGATTGCTACGTTGCCCGATCCGGACACCACGCAACGCTTGCCCTCGAAGGTCTGGTCGCGGGTCCCGAGCATCCGGCGCATGGAAATAAGCGCTACCGAAGCCGGTCGCCTCGGTGCGGGCACGCGAGCCCCCGAAAGAGAGGCCCTTACCCGTGAGAACACCTGCTTCGTATCTATTCGTCAGGCGTTTATACATCCCGAACATATAGCCGATCTCGCGGCCCCCGACCCCTATGTCGCCCGCGGGAACGTCCACATACTCGCCGACATGTCGGTGCAGTTCGATCATAAAGGACTGGCAAAAGCGCATGATCTCACGATCTGAGCGTCCACGCGGATTAAAATCGGAGCCTCCCTTCCCTCCCCCGATCGGAAGGCCGGTCAGGGCATTCTTGAAGGTCTGTTCGAAACCGAGGAACTTAATGATGCCGACGTTCACTGAAGGATGAAACCGCAAACCGCCCTTGTATGGTCCGAGTGCGGAATTGAACTGCACCCTGAATCCACGATTGATTTGCACATCGTTCTGATCATCGATCCACGGAACACGAAAGATGATCTGTCGCTCCGGCTCGCATATGCGTTCAATCAATGCTTCGTCTGCGTATTCAGGATGCTTTGATATGACCCGCCCGAGGCTTTCGAGTACTTCGTGAACGGCCTGATGGAATTCTTGCTCACCGAAGTTTCGGTGAATAACCGTGCTAAGGATCGGTCGCAATTTTTCGTCGATCGAGTTCATGTTTTATCTTCCGGAAATAGCGGGCGAATGGTTGGAATACGCTATACTAGGCGTAACTTATCATCGAGTGTGCCTGGTCCATCCAGACTGATTAACGTGCTACGGATGGCAGGCTGATGAGCGTGCTGAAGCTCAAGCAGCGACTGGTTCCCGCACCGTGTGTCGCGCGATCCTAGGTTCGATTTTCTCGCCATATAACGAAGACACCACTCGCAATGATGATCGTAGCTCCGAAAAAGATCGGCAGATCAGGCAACTCATTCCAAACAAGCCACCCCGCAGCGGTCGCCCAGACCAGCGCCGTATAGTCGAGGGGCGCCACCACGACCGCAGGCGCCAGCCTGAAAGCTTGGGTAATCAATGTCATTCCCGCGGTTCCAAACAGTGCGATAGCTGCGAAAAGCCAGAGGTCAGCCGCTTGCACCGGAGCCCAGACGAACGGCATCAGGACGGCGCACAGAAGCGTTCCAGCTCCGGTGAGGTAAAGCATCAGTGTCCAGACGCTCTCACGTTTATCCACCCAACGGGCGCTGACCATTAGAAGCGCGTAAAAGAGAGCCGTGGCGACCGGTAGCAACGAAGCGGGCTGAAAGGTAGCAGCTCCGGGCCGAACTGCGATCAACACACCGGAAAAACCAACTAGTACCGCCCCCCATCGCCGCCACCCGACGGGCTCACGAAGAAACAGAGCCGAGATTGCTGTGATAAAGAGCGGCGCTACGAACACCAGCGCCGTCGCCTCGGCCAGCCCCAGGTAGCGCAAGCTAGTGAAGAACAGAAACGCGGCACAGATCCAGATCACCCCCCGCAGAAGATGCGCCACCGGGCGATGTGAGTACATTGCACCTTTGCCGCCCATTCGAATCGCGATCGAGACGGAAAAAGGCAACGCGATCAGATTGCGCAGAAAAAGAATCTGAAGCGGCGAGTAGTCGGGGGCAAGCAGTTTGGCAAAAGCATCGTTCATGCTTAGGCAGGCGACGCCGACGCACATCAACAGCATACCCGACGTCACGGGCGTGGATTTCAGATCCGAGGTTATCCGCATGCTGCGCTCGCTGTAATGGTACGTTCAATAGATCGAAGAGGGCCGTCACGGGTTGCGCAGGATCGGCGTAGACACGCGCACGAAGAACTGAAATTCCATCGGTTCTGGCGCCGACACGGCCTAGGGGAATAGCAGTTCCCGGTCGTCTCCATCCTCGCTGATGTGCGTAGGTAGTCCGAGTTGTCCTAACAATCCGAGGAAGGGGCGTGGCGGGAGCTCTTCCACATTGACCATACCCTTCACATCCCAGCGACCGGTGGCCACTAAAATCGCGGCAGCAGCAGCCGGCACCCCGGCCGTGTAGGAGATCCCTTGGCTTCCAACTTCTTCGTTTGCGTCCTGGTGGTCGGAAACGTTGTAGATGAAGACCGTCCGTTCCTCGCCGTTCTTCGCGCCTCTGACAAGGTCGCCGATGCAGGTCTTCCCTCTGTAACCTTGAGCGAGCGAGGACGGGTCGGGGAGTACTGCCTTTACAACCTTGAGCGGAACGACCTCGATTCCTTCTGACGTGGTGACCGACTGTTCGGATAAGAGGCCAAGATTTTTCAATACGTTGAATACGTTGATATAGTGATCTCCGAACCCCATCCAGAAACGCACATTCGGCACACCGAGGATATGAGAGAGCGAGTGCACTTCATCATGACCCGTCAGATACGCTTTCTGCTTACCGACCACCGGCAGATCCCATTCCTTTCCCACCTCGAACATCCGATTGGAGACCCACTCGCGATCTTGCCAAGACCACACTTGCCCCGTGAACTCCCGGAAGTTGATTTCGGGGTCGAAATTCGTGGCAAAATACTTGCCGTGGCTGCCAGCATTGATGTCGATAATGTCGATTGAGTCGATACGGTCAAAATAGTCGTCCCGAGCCAAACGCGCGTAGGCGTTGACCACTCCAGGATCGAAACCGGCCCCAAGTATTGCGGTAATGCCGGCCGAGGCGCATTCCTCCCGACGTTTCCACTCGTAGTTTGCGTACCAGGGAGGCGTCTCGCAGATCTTCAACGGATCCTCGTGAATCGCGGTATCGATGTAGGCGGCACCAGTGGCTATGCAAGCCGAAAGCACTGACATATTAACGAAAGCTGAACCCACATTGACGACAATGCCAGCGCCGGTGCTCCGGATCAGGGCCTCAGTCGCCGTTACGTCCATCGCGTTCAGTTCGTGTGCCTCGAGCAGTCCGTGCGTCTTCAACGCTCTCCTATCCCGGATCGAAGCGACGATGGATTGGCATTTCTCAAGTGTTCGCGAGGCAATGTGTATATTGCCGAGAAAGTCGTTGTTCTGTGCACATTTATGCGCGACGACCTGTGCGACACCGCCTGCACCGATAATGAGGACGTGTTTCTTCATTTAGGGGCATTTTCTCTTTGTTTGTGTACGTGCGGGATCACTACGAAAGGCTTGTCTCGTAGTCCGTGTAATCGAATTCTCGAATTGTCTTTGTCGAGCCATCAATTTCGCGCACGCCGATGGACGGCATAGCGAGGCCGTTGAACCAGTTCTTCTTCACCATCGTATATCCGGCGGCGTCCTGGATCGAAATACGGTCCCCGATCTTCAGCGGAGCCTCGAACCGAAAGGTACCGAAGACATCACCCGCGAGACAGGATTTGCCACAGATCATGTACTCATGTGGTCCGGTGTTCGGGAGGACATCCGCCTCTTCACGGTAGATGATGAGGTCCAGCATGTGAGCCTCGATGGAAGCATCGACAACCGCTAAATGCCGACCGTTGAAAAGAGTGTCGACGACGGAAACTTCGAGGGTTGTGGAACCGGTGACAGTCGCTTCACCCGGTTCGAGATAAACCTGCACGCCAAAACGCTCTGAAAACGCGCGAAGACGATCACAAAGTGCGTCGCGCGGATAACCATTGGCGGTAAAATGTATCCCGCCTCCGAGACTGACCCAGTCCACATATCCTAAGTGTTCACCAAAACGCTCCTCAATTTCATCGAGCATTCTTGAGAACTGATCAAAATCCTCGTTTTCGCAGTTATTGTGGATCATGAAACCGTTGATCCGGTCGAGTACAGCTTCGATTCTGCCTATGTCGCCTTCGCCAAGTCGGCTGAATGGCCGCACCGGATCCGCCAGATCGAACGTCGACGAGCTGACCCCTGGATTGATCCGCAGGCCACAGTCGATGCCACCTGTACGATCGCGGAACCTGTTCAGCTGGCTAATCGAGTTGAAGATTACCTTGTCTGCATGCCCTAGCGCCTCTTCGATCTCGTGATCAGCCCACGCAACGCTGTAGGCATGGGTCTCGCCCCCGAAACGTGTCCGACCGAGCTTGACCTCGTTGAGCGAGGACGACGTCGTACCATCCATATAGGGACGCATGAACTCAAAGACCGACCAGGTTGCAAAACATTTCAGCGCAAGCAGTGCCTTCGAACCGGAATATTTGCGTACATACGCGATCCGTTCCAGGTTCTGCAGCAGTCTCGCCTTATCTATCAGGTAGTAAGGTGTATTCATCGATGCCTCGTCCGTGTTTCTCAATTTATACGTTCCTAAACAGCCAACACCTCAGCCCGCCCATCAGTGACGACGCTTCAGCGATTTCATGACGGACGTCATGGTCCACCGAGATTGCCTGTAGCCGTCTTCAATGAATGACCTCGTCTTTCGTGGAGGCGCCACCCTTGCGGAACACACGACGCGTTCACCGAAGCGCTGATAAGGCGAGAAACCCGGACCGCCCTGCTTTCGCACGACCTATACACGGTTGCCGGGCGGACATTTCACTACGACATTTTCATTCACCGCAACACGCTAGTTCCCCGCCCGCCACACATCCGCTAGCCTAGAGCATTAAGTATTTTTCCCTTGATTTTCTCTGCGTCCCCCGACGTGCGGATCTCCGCTAATAGCTCCGAAGCTCTCAATATTCGTCGTAATTTACCTGTGACCTGATTCATAATTGTGCAATCAGCTGACGACCCAACTATGCTAATGATCACGTCGACCTTTTTATACTCGACGTGATCGAAGAGGATTTCCTTCTCTAGTTTGGTAACGACGAGCAGCGGAAGGTGGTCCCCTTCGATCACAGCACGCGGGAACGCTACGCCGCCGTCAGATGCCGTGGATCCGATTCTTTCGCGCTCGACGAATGATAATGCGATCTGACTGGCGGAAAGGTCACGGTTTAACTCTTGGCAACGGCTCGCGATACTAAAGAGTGCCTCTTTTCTGGAACTAGATCTTCGATCACGCGTAAAATCTATCGTGAATTCTGCGCAAAATGAAAGCATGACGTCCTCGAAAACGGATTCGATTGAAGGTCCGTAGAGCAGTATGGGATTCACAGTATTCCGGCATACTCCTAGCCGAAATTACAAAGCGTCATTGTAACTCTACTTTTGCTTGTCATATCTGTTCTTCCCTTCAAAGCCCTTTACTGCCCTGGGTATATCGCTACGACACAATCCAATGTCTGCGAGCGTACGGTCATCCAACTGTGAGAGTTCATTGATCATTCTGCGTAGTTCGCGCTGTCGATGAAGCGTAGCACGCCATCGCGCGAAGCGCGTAGAAGTATTAGTGGCCGCCGCATTCGACGGACCGAGGTCTATGACCTGGATTTTCTGATCGTTCGTCATGTTCATATCCACCACATCCAACTGAAACGCAGCCGCGAAACCAGCCTATCCGAGCTACGGACACACCTTCGGGATCCCGACAAGGGTTTTAATATTTAGAGATGCTGCTTGCAGACCCCGAGACAGGCTGGCTTTGGCGCCTACTGACCTCCCTCGGGGTTAGCTACGCGTCGCGAGTCTTCCTGCTGGGCGCAGGAACCGCCTGTGATGAGAAACTGAATACATGATTTTTATATAGGCTCTCTCGACAACTTTTGCTAGTCGGTGCGGCATTCTTGCGCGCTTCGTAACTGGACTGTTCAGCGTACCACTGTATTTCTAGTTAGTGGTCACATCGCTGTATTTTCTTTCATCACTTCGCGGTGCTGCCTAGATCTCACGTAGTCTAGGCTGCAGAGGGGTCCGGGTCATCGTCAAGGTGCTGCGAAACTGTCGCCGTAGGTTTGGCTCTGAACGGAATGATCGCGGCTTGCCTCTGGCCTCTTCCTGAACCTTGTCCTTGCGCCATTTCCTCCACCGCGTGAAACAGTCGCTGGGCAGCTTCCGGTTGGTACGCCACCCGTTCGACTCTCAATACTTCCTTTGATCCATCGCGCCGCGAGACCACGACGCTCTGTCCCTCGGTTCGTCCGAGCAGAGCAAGTCCGCGTGGTGTTGCAATAGAAAGCGTCATACCCACAATTTCACGATCACCGTCCACAACGATGGTTCGAGTCTGCGACATCGTATCGTCAACGCGGAAGTCGACTCTAGAATCCAGCGTAACCACGTTCGGCGGGAAATCTTGACCAAAATGCACAATTGCTTCCGCCAGTTTTCCGCGAATTTGACGGTATATCGTGTCATTATAACCTGTTGCGAACGCTAACCGCGATCTAAGGAAATTATAGTCACGAACAGTCAGTATACTGGGCTCTACAACCGACATCAGATTCGCCTCCAAGCAGGTTATAAGTCAAAGGAATACCAGGCAGAGTCGAAGAAGGCCGTATGTCAGGCTGGGACCGCTGTCGGCTGCCGCACCGACAAGATCGTCAACTGACGACGACGCCCGTCACGTCCCGACCACATGATCGACTGACCGTCCGACAGCCCGATGAGAGCAACGCCGATCGGAGTCAGGATCGAAACCCTGCCACGCTCGATATCGGCATCCCCAGGATAAACAAGCGTCACTTGCCGTTGCTGGCCATCATCTGATCGAAACTCCAACGTGGAGCCCATTCTGATGATGCTGGATAGCATGCGTTTATCCGGGACGACTTTGGCGCGTTCCAATTCGGACAAGAGTTCCTCCGCTACATCTGGAATGCGCTCGAGCATAGCCGCGCCGAGCCGTGTCAGGCGCTCATAGTCACCACGACTAATGCTGATTTTCGGAAGACGTTGTGATTTGAAAGGATGACGCATGTCGTGACTCGCAGTTGTGCCGCGTCGAGATGCGGAACGTCGATTGAACGTTCCGTTTCAAGACTTCAGAAAATGGGAATGTGCGTCCACGTACATCCTCCGCAAGCAAAATTGCTTTCAAGACGGAAAATACGATGGAAGAATATATGATTACCCGCCCCCGGATCCGGGAGCGCTAGGCGACCGGATTGGGGCTTAAGATCCTGCGATCAGGAGCTTCCTGTCCATCATCAATCTGCGGAGGTCGATTGGAATCATCATGGATGGAAGATTGGCCTTTCGCTTGAGGTTGTCAACCCCAGCGAAATTCAACCTCTACACCCGATAACAGCCTTCTTGACTTCCATGAACATATGGCCAACCTTAGGACCATGAACGACCTCCTGATCATAGCACCGCGAGAGCCTCAGCGCCTCAAAGCGGGAATGTAGCCCGGACGCACAAGAAGCCTCGCTTCGCGTCCGGGTAGGCTCGTCATCCATCCTGACCATTGACATCTTGTCTGCCTGTTAGGGCTGTTTGTCACGCAAGTATATCTGCGTCCATCAGCCGGGGGAAGTCATGTTGCTACCGCTGTCGCCTATCATCGGCTCGGCCGATGTCTTCGCATCGAAGAATTCGGGCCGTTCGGAAACTGGGAAGTACGCCTCTCGCTCGGAATCGAATTTCCGCCGCGGCATGGGTCATGCCATCGTTGTGGAGGATGGGGAGGCTGCCAACCACGTTATTGAGAGGTTTCGACGTCGCTCCGCGCCGTTTGTGGTCATCAGCGAATGTCGCGAGCGTATCGCGGCGTTGCATGCAATCGGCGTATGCGGCGTCCACGGCAATGCGACGCAGTACAGTGTGCTTTCGCGCGCACGTGTCGTGAGCGCACGCCGGCTGGTGATAGCTGTTACGGATCTGGTCCACGCCTCTCGTATCGTTTCTTCCGCTAGACGCCTCAACCCGAGACTTATCCTGACAGATGCCTCCTCTTCAGGACTCTCCGATCTCTTACACGCGTGCCGGGTAGCAGAACTCGCCATAGCGGTCGGCGCCGGCACGGATCTCGTCGATCCGTGCCCGGACGCCCACTACCGGAGAAATTTCAAATGACGTGGCAGCCCCATTCGAACCAGTTTCGGACAAATCCTGACGCAACCTCTATGCCACAGAGGCAATACGGCGCGCTGCCCTATCGGTTCACGCCCGACGGCGATCTTCAGAACCTCCTCATCACCTCTCGCGGTTCGCGTCGTTGGGTGATCCCTAAAGGGTGGCCGATGCAATGGTGCTCATCATCGGAAGCCGCAGCGCAGGAGGCATTCGAAGAAGCTGGGGTCGACGGATCGATCGCCCAAGAACCGCTTGGAAGCTACAGATACGAGAAGCGCTTGAAGCGCGGTCGCCGAGTCGTTTGCGAAGTGTTTGTTTTCCCGCTGCACGTGCATGAAGAGCTGAAGAGCTGGCCGGAACAGCAAGAGCGCGTACGCGCCTGGGTTTCACCCGAACGCGCGGCCAGCGCTGTCGATGAACCTGGTCTCGCGAAGATTATCAGATCATTCAATGAAGAGCTCCAAGATAGCGATGCAGATCGAGGTCTCCACTTGTGGCGCATTCCTTGGAGATCATTGGTTAGATAAGCCCTATTCTATAAGCGTAACCCACAACAGAACCAGGTGATAATTTTCAGCCAGCACCGTTCATCCGACCGATACGTACGTTATCAAACCTTCTTCGCTGCATCCTCTCGATGCGCAGCGATATGTTCTGTCTTATCGCTGACAGTCTCATACTGCGGCTCCTCCTTCGAGGCACGACACGCATGACCCTTGTAGGTGAGGTCTTCCTCATGAACCGTCTTGATATGACCAGAGACCGTTTCGGCCTCCGAATCCCACTCACATGATGGCCGACGGAAAATTCGGCCCTTCTTATCTCCTGGTCACTGGAGCAAATCACATTCTCACGGCAAGTCGTGACATGCTCAGGTTCGACCATCCAACGATTCAAACTCGGCGGCTTGATGGTCGAAATGGGCCCCCTCGCCGTTCATGCTCTTCAATACGTGATCCGAAATTATCTACACCATGCGAGGTCTAGAGTTTCTCGTATGGTGTAGTGCGAACGCTCTGGTCGAACTCGATTCACCATTGCACAGATACCATAGAAAGCGGCTTTCTTGACGACAGTCACATTCCTCGATGCACTGCTACTGGTCCTTGCTGGGTTCAGCGCAGGCGCGATCAACGCGTTGGCCGGCGGTGGAACATTCATTGTCTTCGGAGCACTCACGCTCGTTGGCCTACCTGCGATTACAGCCAACGCCACGAGTTCGATCGCTCAGTTTCCCGGCTATGCCACAAGTGCCGTAGCCTATCTGCATGAACTGCGTGAGATCGGCCTCCGGGTCGTCCCGTATGCACTGGCTTCAATCTTTGGAGGCCTCTTAGGCGCACTTGGCCTGTTGGCAATAGACAACGATGCGTTTCGTGCCGTCGTCCCTTGGCTGCTAATCGGCGCGACGACGCTATTTGCAGCAGGTCCCTCCCTTACCAAATGCCTGCAACGGCGCGAATTCTCGGCGCCCCCCATGATTGGCTGGTTGGTGCAGTTTCTAGTTGCTATTTACGGGGGGTTCTTTGGCGGAGGGATGGGAATCATGATGTTGGCCTCCCTCGGCCTTACCGAAAATACTTCCGACTTCCATCGCCTGAACGCATTGAAGACCATCCTCTCAACTGTGACCGCCTTCGTGACACTGATTGTGTTCTCCAGTGGCGGCGCGGTAGCGTGGCCTCAAGCCACGATAATGTTGATTGCCGTAGGCATTGGGGGGTATGGGGGCGTTCACGCCGCCCGCAGAATTCCACAACCGCTCATTCGCGCTTTTGTTGTGGCAATCGGCACATTACTGACCGCATATTATCTTTTTACGGATTAGTATGTTTTATTCAAACAGCCCTCATAGTACACTCAGCCGTCTTTGTGCAACTTGGCGCCTTCTGTCAGATCCGCCGGGCTGAAGTTATCTTCTGCAAGGATGTGGAAAACTTGTTTCACCTTGTGACTGGACTTGCCTCGCAAAACTGGAGATTTCTTCTGATGAAAGGAGGAGCATTCCATGGGCAAGCCACATCGCCGGTTCGACGAGGAATTCGAGGAGGAGGCCGTACGTCTGGTCGAGATGAGCGGGCGAACGCAGCGCGAGGTTTCAGAGTATCCGGGTATCGGGCTGTCGACGCTGCGGCGAAGAAGGAATTCCCCGTACAGCGTTTGTGCAAGGTCCTCGGCGTCAGTCCGCGCGGCTATTTCGCCTGGAAGGAGCGTCCGGCCTGCCGCCGACAGCGCGACGACATGGTGTTGCTGGCGCATGTCCGCTCGGCCTTTGCCCTGTCGAGCGGGACCTATGGAAGCCCGCACTTGGTGCATGAGCTACGCGACAATGGCCTGCCGATCGCCCGCCGACGCATCGCCCGTTTGATGCGCGAGAACGGGATGTAGGCACGGCAGAAGCGGCGCTTCAAGCGGACGACCGACAGCCTGCACGCCTTCCCGGTGGGCACGAACCTCCTCGATCAGGACTTCACCGCCACGGGGCCGAACCAGAAGTGGGGCGCCGACGTCTCCTATGTCTGGACCCGCGATGGTTGGCTGTATCTCGCTGTCATCGTCGATCTCTTTGCCCGGCGCGTCGTCGGATGGGCAACCAGCGATCTGCTTCACAAGGAACTGGCATTGTCGGCCCTTCGCCGAGCCGTCACCGTGCGGGGTCCTGTCGCCGGCCTCATCCACCATGCGGACCGCGGCAGCCAATACTCCGCCATCGAGTACCAGGCGGAGCTAAGGAAGCACGACATCCTGATCTCGGTGCCGGGGAAGCGAAACTGTTTTGACGCGATGGTAGAGACCTTCTTCAAGACGTTGAAGGCCGAACTCGTCTGGCGCGGGGCGTTCCAAAGCCGGGAAGAGGCCACCCACGCGATCGCTCGCTACATCAGCAACTTCTACAACCCCATCCGGCGCCATTCGGCGCTCGACTTCATCAGCCCCCTTCAGTTCGAAAGGCTGGCCGCATAAACTGGAAACGCTCTCCATTTTGTCGGAGCAAGTCCAACGTTCGGTTTGAGCAGATCTTTGGATATCATTTTAGATCCGGAAGAAATTTTGTGAGGAACCCGAGGAAAAGCAGCATAGAAAGATAGGTAAAGACCTGCTCTATCCCGATGTGGTCCGCCAGAGCACCGAATGCGGCAGCACCGAGCGCCCCCACACCGAACGCGAATCCAAAAACAAAGCCTGTCACCATGCCGACATTCTGCGGCATCAACTCCTGCGCAAATACCACTATCGCTGAGAAAGCCGACGATAGAATCACCCCCACAATGATACTCAACCCGACTGCTACCCATAGCTCAGCAAATGGCAGCATCAGTGCAAAAGGAAGAGCGCCGACGATCGAGACCCAAATAACTTTCTTTCGTCCGATCCGATCTCCCACTGGGCCACCGAAAAAGGTGCCGAAAGCAACCGCTGCTAAAAAGATAAACAGGAGGCTCTGTGCTTGGGCCACCCCAAGGCCAAACCTTTCAATCAGGAAGAATGCATAATAGCTTTTGAATGTCTCAATGTATATGAATTTGCTAAGCAAGAGCGCGCCTAAAATCGAGAACGAAATGCTGATGTGCCTGTACGAGAAACTCGGGCCATCCATCTGCCGCGCCCCGGCAGCAGCCGTCATGCGCTGATGATGCGCGAACCAACGCGCGATCCAAAGCAGAACGATAATCCCGCAGACGCCGAGCAGGCCGAACCAGACAGTGCTGAACTGACCGAGCGGGACCACGATGAGCGCGGCCGCAAGCGGACCAAGCGCCGTTCCCGCATTCCCGCCGACCTGGAAACTTGATTGCGCAAATCCCAGACGACCACCCGACGCCATGCGACACACACGTGACGCTTCGGGGTGAAATATCGCCGATCCAAGCCCCAGAACTGCCGAAGCGAAGAGGAGCGACGGGAAGTCACCCGCCGTCGCGAGGAGTACGATGCCAATAGCGACTACCGCCATTGATACGGCTAGCGCATAGGGTTTTGGTCGCAGGTCCCCATACAAGCCCAATACGGGCTGCAGAATGCATGCGGTGATCTGTTGCGCCAACGTCAACAGACCTAACTGAAAATAGGTCAGCGCATACTGTGACTTTAACAACGGGTACAGCGCGGGCAGGAGAAACTGGATCAGATCGTTGATCAGGTGGGTTCCGCTTACGGCTAGTATGACTGCATAGGAGGTCGGCATTACTGCTGTTCGTTGTTGGATCATGGCAAGCCTCAGCACGCAGGTGGTAGTGTCCGCTTTGCTCCATCCGCTGCAATCTGGCAGAGGAGAGCAGTCAGGCAGTGACGGGTTTCACCGACCACAATGCCGGTTTATCGACTGACTTTCGCGCCAGAAGAAATGTCGCTGGCTGTAGAAAAACTAAAGGCAGCTGATGCGGGAACCACGCAAATCTCTTCCGCCCATGAACGCGATCCGTACCTTTGAAGCCGCTGGGCGGTGCTTGAGCTTTCGAGCGGCTTCTGACGAGCTCGGAGTTACCCAGGGCGCTGTCGCGCAACAGGTTCGTCTTTTGGAAGACCATTTGGGACTGACCCTTTTTACGCGCTTGCCCCGAGGCATCGCACTCACCACCAGCGGCGTCGCGTATCATGCCGAAATTGCACGCGCTTTCGATATAATGAGAGGAGCAACCGAACAACTTGATGGCCAAGATAAAAGCATCACACTGAGCGTGACTCCCACCTTTGCGACGAGGTTGCTGATCCCAAGACTATCGTCCCTTAGTGCTCTGCTCCCGGATATTGCAATCAGAACCATCGCGACAATCGCCATATCGGATCTAACCGGTGGTCAAGTAGACATCGCAGTGCGCGAGAGCCATCCACCGTTTGCGGCTTCGCTGGAAGCTAAGCTGTTGTTTCGGCAGCAACTCATTCTGGTGGCCAGCCCACACATCCTAGGAACTCTCGCTGCCCCCCTAACGCCGGAACAGGTTCGGCAATTCCCTCTTCTTCACGACGCTTACGATACTGGACTAGATACTTCGGCGTGTCCGGGAAATTACCGGGTGCCACGTTCAATCACATCTCCCACGCACTCGACGCTGCATTGGCGGGACAGGGATTAGCGATTGTCAGCCGCGCTTTCGTTCAAGCCGACTTGGAATCCGGGCGGTTAGTTAATGCTGGAAAGGCAGGATATGCGCCGGACGTTGATTATTATCTCGTCCGTAGGAAATCTCGCCATCCTCGGCAAGTAACTGACGCCGTTTGGAAATGGTGTATCGACACCTTTTCCATGCATGACGAGGCTTGAGATCAAAGCGGACTATTGTTCCTATGGCGCGGGTGCCACGCCGCGATCGAGGTTCTCTCGCGTCGCTCGTCGCAAGCATTCCAATCAACCGAAAAAGGACCCGAGATGACGTGGCTTCTGAAAGCTTTGGTAGTCCTCTTAGTCGGCGCCGAATTTTCAGTCCTTCTGGCGCGGATGGTTTTTTCGGTCCCAGTCGTCAACGGTCGGGGGGGCACTGTCGCACTGCCATCACCAATAGACGGTCCGCTCGCCGAGCGGGCTGCGCGGAACCGGCCCGGCCTGACTGGCGTCGCGCCGCTTGGGAACGGCGCGGACGCATTCGCCGCACGCATCCTCCTGGCGGACGCTGCTGCTTCGCCCCGAGCTCGCGCCGGAGATCCCCCACTCCACCTCGCGTTTGATTCTATCGGTCTTAGCGAAACGCCTCTTGCATAAGAGCTTCCGCTTTCTCATGGAGCGCCCAGAAGTTGGGTACGCTTTCGCCCTTGATGCGGCTTTTGAGGGCGGCCAGATGGGAATGCCAACCACCGCCAAAACTGATCGCGTCGGCGCTGCCGCGCAATCCCGTGTGCGTCAGGACGAGCAGGGTCTGTGCCCCCTGCTGGCTCAGTTCGAAGATGACCTCGCCGGCCTCCCCGTCCTCCCATGTGAACGCAAGAAGGAACGGCGGCTCGAAGCGGGTGATGCGTTCTTTCCAGCTATGGCCGCTGTAAGCGCGGTATCGTTCAGGCGTCGGCACGGCTTGGTCGGAAAGCCGGTCGTGATTCATGGTAAGACCCAGCGTTCCACCGACCCTCATGTCGCTTGGCCCTGCCATGAACCATTGTGCCCTCAGGTCTGGCTCGGTCAGGTAGCGCCAGACTTTCTCGATGGGCGCATCAAGCAGTCGTTCGAAGCGCAGCGCATTCGGAGCAATCCGGTCTTGCATTGCATTCTCCTCCTCAGTCCAGGTTGAGCTGCCACGAAACACCGAAGCGGTCCTCGACCCACGCAAAACATGTGCTGAACCCGTAGTTGCCGAGCGGCATGAGTAGCTTGCCACCTTCGCCAAGCTTGGCTGCGAGACTTTCGATCTCCGCCTCACCGGCACAGTCGATCCAGAATGAGATTGCGGGCGTGAACCCGAAATCATGAACAATCGGGCTATCAAGCGCTTTGATCGTCAGCCCTGCGATGGTCGCAGTCGCCGTGCGTACGGAACCGGCGGGAGCGATCCCCTCTTCGCCATACCTGTCGATGGTGTCGATGCGGCTCTCGGGAATGGTCGTCGCATAGAAGCCTAGCGCTTCCTCGCAACGTCCCGCGAACATCAGAACTGGCTTAGCGGTCAAGTTCCATCCCTCCTCACGGCCGCTTCAAGAGCATCGAGGCGGGTATTCCAGAAGCGTTCCCACTGGCGGAGCCAGTCGTTGGCTTCTTTCAGCCGCTCTGCACGCAGGCGGCAAAGCTGCTTGCGTCCCACCTTACGCCGATCAATCAGCCCCGCGCGCGCCAAGACAGCGACGTGCTTGGAGGCCCCCGCGAAGCTCATTCCGTATGGAGCAGCAAGTTCGCCCACGGACTTCTCACCTTGCATCAGGTCCGCCAGCATTCCGCGCCGCGTTGGATCCGAGAGGGCAGTGAACGTCGTGTCGAGATTATCATCAACCATGCGAATTAATAATGTCGGTCGAGCCTATTGTCAACCACTGGGTTAAGTATGCAGGGTCGGAGGGCCTCTACAGGAAGCTCTGTCCGGATAGCCGAACGCCCAGCCCTCTCAATCCAGCCCGGAGATGGCCGTCTGGGCGAACCGGTTCACAGCCCGGCGGCACCCGGACGCGATGTTTGCGGAAACAGGCGAACACGGACTTGCGTCCAGCATCGAAGATGCGCCGAATACGGCAAACAACCGATAGGCCCAGCCTACGTCCTCGTCTGCCTTGAGCTGATCCTCGGATGGCGACCCGACCCGACGTGCTGCAACAGCGAAGCCTTCGAGTTCGCGCGATGCCTGTTCGATCTCCTCGCGAAACAGGATGGCAAGCTGCTCCTTGTTCCACGCTTCCGTCACAACCATCGACCGAATGCCTTCCAACCGCGCGTTCAACTGCATGGCCAATGACTTGGCATGAGCATGATCTGTGATTCTCAAGCTCAGCGAAAGGTGTTTCCCCCTGCCAGTACGGCTCGCGCCGGCTGGAAGTCTTGGCCGCCAGTAATAGACGTTACCCCGGCGAACGAGGTTTGAAACATGATGTCGTACGGCCATTGCCTCGTGCGCCCCACCAGGGACCGGGCGGCTTGTGCCCCAGTCCTGTGCCTCAGTTTGGTGCATCAAACCGGACATTGGCAGCGAAAGGGGTTCCCAGTGAGAGGGAATCTGGCAATGAAATCAGTGATCGGGAGAGCGTTGGCTGGGGAACCTGGATTCGAACCAGGACTAACGGAGTCAGAGTCCGTGGGTCTACCGTTAACCTATTCCCCAACGGTCAGCCGAACGTCGCCGCGGCGTGACGGCCTCCATATACTCATGTGAGGGGCGGCTGTGAACCCTCTGTCGGGGAAAATTTCGCATCCGGCGTCATGCGCGCGTTCGGCGGCCTTCCCGATGCCGGGCTCCGGGGCTTCCGGCAGCAATCGTCGCCCCGTTTTTCGCCTGCCCTTGCACCTCACCCCCGGCTTGGTACACTCGCCTTAACCAAGCAACCTGAGGCGTTGCCCGTTCGAGCGCGGCGCCGGAGAGACAGTGTGAGTGACCATGAAATCGGTGGGAGAAACCGTCCATCGCTGATTCCAGCCGGAAGGCCCAGAGCCCCGGCCTATCGTCCGCATGCCGAGACGCCCTCGCCCGACGCCGCGACGGGTCCGGAACGCCGCACGGCCGTGCATTCGTCGGCGCAGGCGCCCGGCAGCGCCGACAGCCCGGCACGGAAGGCGGCCGATTTAGCTGCTGCACCGGACGCCGGAAGCCGGCACGGGCATGAGCGTGGGACGGCGGACACCCTGAACGACCGCCATGCCCCTGAACCCGGCAATGCCGATGGGCCGGGCGACAAGGGCCCGCGCGGCCCGTCCGGCTCCGGACGGAAGGATCAGCGAAAGGAACGGGCCCGCCCCGGCCAAGGGGCCGCTTCCGGGCAGCGCGCCTCTGCGCCCGAGACATCCGGGTCGAGCGCGCCGGCGACGTCGCACGCCCGCAAGGATGAAGCCGCCCCGCGCGGAGCATCCGCCGATGCGTCGCCGACGGGCGCGCAGGCTGATTCCGCCTCCTCGACTACCGTCGACGGCGCGCCGCTGACCAAGCGCAAGCGCCGCCGGCGGCGCAAGACTGGCAAGAACGCCGCGGCGCAACCGGCGGCGCGCGTCGACGCGCCTGAAGACACCGCCGCGAACGAGGCGCCGGCGGATGCACCGGCTCGGCCGAAGCCGGGGCGCAAGCCGCGTCGGCGCCGGTCGCGGCGCTTTGCCGGGGCCAGCGGACCGCCCGCGCCGGCGCATGCGGATGCCGGCTCGCCAGCCGCGCCGCTCAGTCAGCCTGCCCCCGGCCCCGCAGCGAACGACCACGCGGCGCCCACGGTGCCTGCCGCGCCCATGCCGCCGCCCGTGCGGCGGGCGCCGGTCTATGCGGCCCTCGATCTCGGCACCAACAATTGCCGGCTCTTGATCGCCATTCCGACCCGGCCCGGGCAGTTCCGGGTGATCGACGCCTTCTCGCGCATCGTGCGCCTTGGCGAAGGCCTCAGCCGCACCGGCAGCCTGTCGCGCGGCGCCATGGACCGGGCGATCGCGGCGCTGGCGATCTGCGCCCAGAAGCTGTCGGCCCGCGATGTCGTGCGTTGCCGCCTGATCGCGACGGAAGCCTGCCGCGCCGCGGCCAACGGCGCCGAATTCATCGAGCAGGTGGCGCGCGAGACCGGGCTGGAACTGGAGATCGTCTCCCGCGAGACAGAGGCGCGGCTGGCCGTGTCGGGCTGCGGATCGCTGATCGAGCGCTCGGCCCGCGGCGCGGTGCTGTTCGACATCGGCGGCGGCTCGTCGGAGATCGCGCTGCTCGACCTGCGCGGCCGCGACACCCGCCGGCTGTCGAAGCAGATCGTCGCCTGGACCTCGCTGCCGGTCGGGGTGGTGACCCTGGCCGAGCGCCATGGCGGCCGCGACGTGACGCCCGAGATCTTCGAGGCGATGATCCAGGAAACCGTCGAGATGATCCGCGGCTTCAAGGGCCGCGACAAGCTCGGCGCGCTGGTCGGCACCGACCGCTTCCACCTCCTGGGCACCTCCGGCACGGTGACGACGCTGGCCGGCGTGCACCTGAAGCTGGAGCGCTACGACCGGCGCCAGGTCGACGGCCTCTGGCTGACGGACCTGGAAGCCGACGAGTTGGTCGCCCGAATTGCCGGCTGGAGCTTCGAGGAACGGATCGCCAACCCTTGCATCGGCAGCGATCGCGCCGATCTGGTACTGGCAGGCTGCGCGATCCTGCAGGCGATCCGCAGGGTCTGGCCGGCCCCGACCCTGCGCGTGGCTGATCGCGGCCTGCGCGAGGGCCTTTTGATGGAAATGATGGTCGCTGACGGCGTCTGGCGCCGCAGGGATCCGACAAGGAATACCGGGACATGAGCGGCGGACGCAGCGACAGTCGAGGCATGACCGTCAAGGTCAAGAAGAAGCGCGGGCTCAAGCTCTCGTCCCGGCGCTGGCTCGAGCGCCAGCTCAACGATCCCTATGTGCGGCGCGCCAAGGCTGACGGCTATCGCTCGCGCGCGGCCTACAAGCTGATCGAGATGGACGACCGCTACAAGCTGCTGAAGCCCGGCCACCGGATTGTCGATCTGGGCGCGGCGCCCGGCGGCTGGTGCCAGGTCGCCGTCGATCGGACCGGCTCGACGGCCGCCGACGTCCGGGTCGTTGGCATCGACTATCTGACCGTTGAGCCGGTTGCCGGCGCGACGATCCTGCTCATGGACTTCCTCGACGATGCGGCGCCTGACAAGCTGATGGAAACCCTCGGCGAGGCGCCGGACATCGTCCTGTCGGATCTGGCGGCGCCGACCACCGGCCATCGTCCGACCGATCATATCCGGACCATGCATCTCTGCGACGTCGCCGCCGACTTCGCCATCCGCACCCTGAAGCCGGGCGGGCACTTCCTCGCCAAGACCTTCCAGGGCGGCACCGAGCGCGAATTGCTGACGCTGCTGAAGCGCCACTTCGTCAGCGTCCATCACGTCAAACCACCCGCCTCCCGCGAGGGATCGGTGGAGCTCTACATCCTCGCCAAGAGCTTCAAGGGCAAACGCGCCGAAGCCGAGGAATTGGGCGACGAGGTCGAGGATCCGAGGATCCATGACCAGGCCGACGAGGACGCCGGCCCGCTCGGCTGAGACGGGACCCCGGATACGGCTTGCGCCAGACGTGCCGGGAGCCGCGCCGCCCTACTCGGCGGGAACGCGGCGACCGGATACCTCGCTGCCGGCCTCGCGGCCCATGGGGATGAAGGCGAAGGCCGCCGATACCGTGATCAGCCCGACCACGAGGAAGGCGGCGGAGAAATCCACCGGCGCAGCCATTTCGCGGCCGGACATCACCATGCCGATTTCCAGCACCGCACCGGCCACCGCGACCCCCGTGGCGATCGCCACCTGCTGCAGCGCGCCCATCATCGCGGTGGCGTCGCCCGTCGATTCGCGTGGCACGTCGGCGAAGGCCAGCGCGTTGATCGAGGTGAAGAACAGCGAACGGAAGAACCCGCCGACGAGCAGCAACGGGATCAGCACGGCCAGCGATATGTCGGGCCGGTAGAGCCCGAGGGCCGCCGTCAGCGCGCCGCCGACGATGGTCGTCACGACCAGCGTGGTGCGGAAGCCGAAGCGCTGCAGGATCGGCTTGGCCAGGAGCTTCATGGCCATGGCGCCGCCGATGGCGACGCAGGTGACCAGCCCCGATTCCAGCGGCGTATAGCCGAAGCCGAGCTGCAGCATCAGCGGCAGGAGGAAGGGAACCGCGCCCGAACCGATGCGGAACAGCGCCCCGCCGGTGACGGCCGCGCGCAGCGTGGTGATCCGCAAGAGCGACAGCCGCAGCACCGGCTGGTCGATGCGGCGCGCATGGCGTACGAACAGGCCCGCCGCGACCGCGCCGGCGAGCGCCATGGCGACGCCGAAGGCCGGCGGCAGCGCCGGCAGCGACACCACCGACAGGCCGAAGACGATGCCGGCGCAGGCAAAGCCGGACAGGAGAAACCCCGGCCAATCGAAATGCACGCCCGCCACCCGGTCGACCTTGGGCAGGAACCGTCCGGCCAGCCAGATGCCGACGACGCCGATCGGCAGATTGATCAGGAAGATCCAGCGCCAGTCGGCATAGGTGGCGATGGCGCCGCCCACCGGCGGGCCGATCAGCGGTCCCATCAGCGCGGGGATGGTGAACCAGGCCATGGCGCCGACAAGGTCGGATTTCGGCACGGCCCGCACCAGCAGCAGCCGCCCGACCGGCGTCATCATCGCCCCGCCCATGCCCTGCAGGAAACGGGCGACGACGAAGGCGCCGAGCGAATCGGCCATGGCGCAAGCGAGCGATCCCACGACGAACACCGCGATCGCCAGCCGGAAGACGAGTTTCGGCCCCCAGTGATCGGCGATCCGCCCGGAGATCGGGATGAACACCGCCAGCGACACGTAATAGCTGGTCAGGGCGAGCTTGAGCGCGATCGGGCTCGTGCCGATGTCTGCGGCGATCGCCGGAAGCGAGGTCGCGATGACCGTCGAGTCCATGTTCTCCATGAACAGCGCGACGGCGAGCACGACCGGAACGATGCGGTTCAACTGCGGTCCTCGGGGTATGGATAAGGCGGGCTTAGGGACGCCGAGAAGACATAGGCCGAAGCGGGCGAAATGGCAGCCCGTTCGCCCGGCGCCTCTTCAACAAGCCGTGCGAATGGTTGCCGGCCGTCTTCGACGGGCCAGTTGACGTTCCTGCACCCATTCTCATTCCGATCTTCGACGATACGAGGTTTCCATGAGCAAGCCCACCGATGCACGATCTCTCTTCAGCCGCCGCACCGCCCTGCAACTCGCGGCCGCCGGCGGCGCGGCCATGACCGGCATCATGCAGGGCCGCGCCGCCCATGCGCAGGACCAGTCGACGGCCGCCGCGGCGGCCAGCGAACGGGCGCGCATGCCGTCGCCGGGCTGGCACCGGATCGAACTCGGCGATGCCCGCATCACCACGATCCTCGACGGGCTGCGGCCGGGCGAAGGCCCCTACCCCACCTTCGGCGCCGACCAGAGCCAGGAGGCGATGGCCGAGCTGATGCGGGCGAACTACCTGCCCGAGACCCAGTTCGTGAACGGCTTCACGCCGGTGCTCGTCGAACTCGACGACAATCTCGTCCTGTTCGACACCGGCTTTGGCGAATCCGGCAAGGAGAACGGCTTCGGCAAGCTGGTCGAGCGGATGGCGGAAGCCGGCTACGGGCCGGACGACGTGACCATCGTGGTCCTCACGCATTTCCACGGCGACCATATCCAGGGCCTGATGACCGGAGGCGAGCCGACCTTCCGCAATGCCCGCTATGTCGCCGGCCAGGCCGAGTTCGACTGGTGGACGTCGGACGAGGCCAAAAACGGCGACCGCGCCGGTGGCGCCAAGCTGGTCGAACAGATGGTCGTGCCGCTGAAGGACAAGATGACCTTCGTCGCCGAGGGTGACGAGGTCGTGTCCGGGATCACCGCCATGGAGGCCTTCGGCCACACCCCCGGCCACCTGATCTTCGAGATCGCCTCGGGCGACCGCCGCCTGTGGCTGACCGCCGACACCGCCAACCATTTCGTCGCTTCGCTGCAGAAGCCGGACTGGGAGGTCAGGTTCGACCAGGACAAGGACGCTGCGGCCGCGACCCGCAAGCGCGTCTTCGACCGGATCGCCGAGGAGCGCATTCCGTTCATCGGCTACCACATGCCCTTCCCGGCCATCGGCTATGCCGAAAAGCTGGACGGCGGCGGCTACCGGTTCATTCCGGAAACCTACCAGCTGGATGTCGACGCAGACGCCTGATCGGCCATCCGACGTTTCCAGACCAGGGCGGAGCCATCGGCTCCGCCCCGGTCCTTGATGCTTAGAATCAGCGCGAACAGCCGATCTCGGCCATGATCGCCACGACATCGGCACGTGACCGGCAGACATTCTCGCAAGGGATGCCGTCCTTGTCGCGATCAGCGCCCCGATGCTGGCCCGCGCACCATGCGATGACGGCCTCGCGGCAGCTCCGATAAGACTTGCAACTGGCGGCATGTGCTTCGGCGCCGAGCGCCAGAATCATCAGGGCCGCCAGCCCCAATGCGCGCAATTGTCTGATCGTCATGTCTGGAAGATACCGTTCCTAAGCTGTCCTTACGACCATCTCCCAGAGCCGGCACATTGCGTCAAGCGGTCGGAAGCGCCGAATGTCAGCCCCGCTTTCCAATGTCATGATGGCGTGCTAGCAGCCCTTGCCAATCCTTCTCCCGCCGACTCGCGCTCCTGCCGGCGGACGCATCGTTCAAGAGGACTGGCATGGCCCGCATCATCGACACCGCAACCGGCGGCACAGCACTGACTTTCGACGACGTCCTGCTGCAGCCGGGACATTCGGAAGTCATGCCGGGCCAGGTCGACGTGCGCACGGCAATCACCCGCACGCTGAAGCTCAACATCCCGATCCTGTCTGCGGCGATGGACACGGTCACCGAGGCGCGGCTGGCCATTGCGATGGCGCAGGCCGGCGGCATCGGCGTCATCCACCGCAATCTCACCCCGGTCGAGCAGGCCGAGGAGGTCCGCCAGGTCAAGAAGTTCGAAAGCGGCATGGTGGTCAATCCGGTCACCATCGGCCCGGACGCGACGCTGGGCGACGCCCGCGCGCTGATGACCCAGCACAACATCTCCGGCATTCCGGTCGTCGAGAACGGCGGTTCGGGCGGCCAGAACCGCGGCAGGCTGGTCGGCATCCTGACCAATCGCGACGTGCGCTTCGCCTCCGACGATCGCCAGCCGATCCACGAGCTGATGACCAAGGAAAAGCTGATCACGGTCCGCGACAATGTCGATCAGGACGAGGCCAAGCGGCTCCTGCACCATCACCGCATCGAGAAGCTGCTGGTCGTCGATGACCAGCACCATTGCATCGGGCTGATCACCGTCAAGGACATCGAGAAGTCGCAGCTCAATCCGAGCGCCTCGAAGGACGTCCATGGCCGGCTGCTCGCGGCCGCCGCCACCAGCGTCGGCGACGACGGCTTCGAGCGCGCCGAGCGGCTGATCGACGCCGGCATCGACCTCCTGGTCATCGATACCGCGCATGGCCATTCCCAGAAGGTGCTGGACGCCGTCGCGCGGGTGAAGCGCATGTCCAACGAGGTCCAGATCCTCGCCGGCAACGTGGCGACCCCGGACGGCACCAAGGCGCTGATCGACGCAGGCGCCGACGGCGTCAAGGTCGGTATCGGCCCCGGCTCGATCTGCACCACCCGCATCGTCGCCGGCGTCGGCATGCCGCAGTTGTCGGCCATCATGGGCGCCGCCGAGGAAGCCAACAAGGCCGGCATCCCGGTCATCGCCGATGGCGGCATCAAGTTCTCGGGCGATCTGGCCAAGGCGCTGGCCGCGGGTGCGTCGGCCGCGATGATCGGCTCGCTGCTGGCCGGCACCGACGAGAGCCCCGGCGAGATCTACCTGCACCAGGGCCGTTCCTACAAAGCCTATCGCGGCATGGGCTCGGTCGGTGCCATGGCGCGCGGCTCGGCCGATCGCTACTTCCAGGCGGAAGTGCGCGACACGCTGAAGCTGGTGCCCGAGGGCATCGAGGGACAGGTCGCCTACAAGGGGCAGGTTGCGGCCGTGCTGCATCAGCTGACCGGCGGCCTGCGCGCGGCGATGGGCTATGTCGGGGCGGCGACGCTGGAGGATTTCCGGCGCGATGCGCGCTTCGTGCGCATCTCCAATGCGGGGCTGCGCGAGAGCCACGCCCATGACGTGACCATCACCCGAGAGAGCCCGAACTATCCGGGCCAGCTGGTCTGAGAAGAGAAGTCGGCGCTTCCTGCTTATGGCGGGAAGCGCTGCGATGGTCCGGGTATCAGACCCGGGCGACCCGCTCGGTCTGCTGCACCGGCGGCACCAGGTTCGAATTGGCGATCGGCTTCGGCCAGGTCCGCGCATGGGACAGGTGACCGTCGGCATAGGCGATCAGGACGTCGCCCGGTCGCGGGATCGAGCGCATGAAGAAGCTTTCGCGCACCGGAACGATCCGCGGGCCTTCGGCATCGCGCACCGTGATCTCTCGCCTGGCGATATCGACCTGCAGGATTTCCGTCACATCGACGAGGTTGTCGAGGTGCCGCGTCCGCCCGGTTCCGTTTCTCAGCTTCTGAACAGGCATCATCAACTCTCCATCCCGGGTATAGCCAAGGACGGAACGAGAGAATATTCCTGTCGGTTCCCTTGCTAATACCGCCGAAATCACTGTCCGGCTAACGACGCTGGCAGTCGAAGCAACTCGCCCCGCTCGCCGTCCGCTCAGGCGGCGACGACTCCGCTCCCCGCCGCGCGGATCGCCGCGATATTGGCGCGGTAGTGCTCGGGCGTGCCGCCCTTGAACACCGCCGATCCGGCGACCAGCACGTTCGCGCCGGCCTCGACCACCAGCGGGGCGGTCTCGGGCGTCACGCCGCCGTCGATCTCGATATGGATGTCGCGATCGCCGATCATCGCCTTCACCCGCCGCACCTTCTCCACGACTGAAGGAATGAAGGCCTGGCCGCCGAAGCCCGGATTGACGGTCATCAAGAGCACCAGGTCGAGCCGGTCGAGCACATAGGCGATGACGTCCTCGGGGGTCGACGGGTTGAGCGAGACGCCGGCCTTCTTGCCGAGATTGCGGATCGCCTGGAGCGACCGGTCGAGATGCTTCGTCGCCTCGGCATGGACGGTGATGTAGTCGCAGCCGGCTTCGGCGAAGGCTTCCAGATACGGATCGCACGGCTCGATCATCAGATGGCAGTCGAAGATCTTCGGCGAAGCGCCGCGCACCGCCTTGATGACCGGCGGGCCGAAAGTGATGTTCGGCACGAAATGCCCGTCCATCACGTCGAGATGGATCCAGTCCGCCCCGGCCTGGTCGACGGCTGCCACCTCTTCGCCGAGGCGCGCGAAATCCGCCGAAAGGATCGAGGGGGCGATGATGACGGGCTTGGCCATTTCAGTCTCCTGCCTGTTCTGTCAGCCCGGCGCCGAGGCCGGTTCCGGGTCCGCGCCGGCGAAGACGCGGCTGGCGGCGATGTCGGCTGCTTCGATGCGCGAAAGCGCCTCCGCGTTCAAGGGCCCGCCATCCAGTTCGAACAATCGGTTCGCCTGGCGCAGCCGCGCCCGGTCGAGGGCGTTGCGGATCGAGCGGGCATTGGCGAAATGCGGCTGCGTCCGGCGCCGCGCAATATAGCGGGCGAGAACGGCCTTGGCGTCCCCGGTCAGATGGTAGTTCTGGCGTTCCAGCATGCCGACCGAGATCTCCAGCAATTCGTCGTCGGAATAGTCCGGAAAGTCGATGTGGTGGGCGATGCGCGACCGGAAGCCGGGATTGCTCGCGAAGAAGGTGTCCATCCGGTCGGCATAGCCGGCGAGGATCACCACGAGGTCGTCGCGCTGGTTCTCCATCACCTGCAGCAGGATCTCGATCGCCTCCTGGCCGTAGTCGCGCTCGTTCTCCGGCCGGTAGAGATAATAGGCCTCGTCGATGAACAGGACGCCGCCCATCGCCTTCTTCAGGATGTCGCGGGTCTTGGGAGCCGTATGGCCGATATACTGGCCGACCAGATCGTCGCGGGTCACCGACACCAGATGCCCCTTGCGGATATAGCCGAGGCGGTGGAGGAGGTTCGCCATCTTCATCGCCACCGTGGTCTTGCCGGTGCCGGGATTGCCGGTGAAGCTCATGTGCAGCGTCGGCGTGTCGTGGGCCAGTCCCAGCCGCTTGCGGGCCCGCTCGACGAGCAGCAGCGCCGCCGTCTCGCGAATGCGCTTCTTGACCGGCGCCAGACCGATCAGTTCGCGGTCGAGCTCGTCGAGAACATCCGCGACGCCGGCATCGCGATATTCCTGCCGAAGATCGATGGCCGTCGGCGTGTCCTCGCCCGGCGCGTCCTGGGTCTCGGATTCTGCATCCATCGTCCTGCTCCTCGATCCATCATGCAGCGGTCACAGGCTGGAAGGGCGGGCGAAGCCGCCCTCCCCGTCTGCTGCTCTGCCCGCATCCTCCCTCTCCCGCCAGGAAGAGGGAGCGCTGCTCAACCGACGGCTACTCGGCGTAGCGGGCGCCTTCCGGCCTGTCGGCAGCGTAGGATTCCGTCGTGTAGCGGATGGTGCGGCCTTCCATTTCCGAGCGGCGAAGCCGGAATCCCGGCTCGTTGGCCGGCCGGTTGACGATGAAGGACAGCTTCACCGACTCCCAGCCCGCAGTGGAATCGAAGGCCGACATGCGGATGTAGCGGTCGCCATGGACCTTGCGGCACTCGGTGAATTCCATCATCACGCCGGCCGCATCGGCGATGTCGAACATCGGGTGGCCCCACATGTCCCAGTAGGTATTGCGCGGATGCGGGTCGTCGGTGTGCTCCAGATTCACCGCCCAACCATTGTCGAGGCAGTACTGGATCTGCGCAGTGATCTGCGTGTCGGTGAGGTCGGGCAGGAAAGAGAAGGCCCCTTGGGTGATGCGCATGGTCGATATCCTCTTCGGGTTGCGGCGCCAGGCTTCGCAAGCCGCGCCGGCCGGGTTCGATCGATGGGGAGGACGGGGCGTTGGGAGGCTCGCCCCGTCCTGACGCGGGATGGATCAGGCCGAGGCCGTTGCCGTCACCGCGTAGTCGGGGGAATCGGTCGAGGTGTAGTTGAAGGTCACGTCCTTCCACGTCTCGAGCGCCTGCTGCAGCGGCGTGCAGCTCCTCGCCGCCTCCTGCAGGATCTCCGGTCCCTCATTGACGAGGTCCCGGCCCTCGTTACGGGCGAGAACCATGCATTCCAGCGCCACCCGGTTGGCGGTCGCGCCGGCGGCGATGCCCATGGGATGGCCGATCGTGCCGCCGCCGAACTGCAGCACGGTGTCCTCGCCGAGAAGATCGAGGAGCTGGTGCATCTGGCCGGCATGGATGCCGCCCGAGGCCACCGGCATCATCTTGTTGAGCGAGGCCCAGGGCTGGTCGAAGAAGATGCCGTTCTCGAGCTTCTGGTGGGTGAACTCGTCCCGGCAGATGTCGTAATAGCCCTTGGTCGTCGCCGGATCGCCCTCCAGCTTGCCGACGACCGTGCCGGCATGGATGTGGTCGACACCGGCCAGCCGCGCCCATTTGGCGATCACGCGGAACGACACGCCGTGGGTCTTCTGGCGGGTATAGGTCGAGTGGCCCGCCCGGTGCAGATGCAGGATCATGTTGTTGCGCCGCGCCCATTTGGCCATGGACTGCATGGCGGTCCAGCCGATGACGAGGTCGATCATGATGATGTTGGAGCCGAGGTCCCTGGCGAACTCGGCGCGCTCGTACATGTCCTCCATGGTGGCGGCGGTGACGTTGAGATAGGTGCCCTTGATTTCGCCGGTGGCGGCCTGGGCCTTGTTCACCGCTTCCATGCAGTAGAGAAACCGCTCGCGCCAATCCATGAAGGGCTGCGAGTTGATGTTCTCGTCGTCCTTGGTGAAGTCGAGCCCGCCCTTCAGCGCCTCGTAGACGACGCGGCCGTAATTGCGGCCCGACAGGCCGAGCTTGGGCTTCACCGTGGCGCCGAGCAGCGGCCGGCCGAACTTGTCCAGGCGTTCGCGCTCGACGACGATGCCGGTCGCCGGCCCCTGGAAAGTCTTCACATAGGCGGTCGGCAGGCGCATGTCCTCCAGCCGCAGGCCCTTCAGCGGCTTGAAGCCGAAGACATTGCCGATGATCGAGGCTGTCAGATTGGCGATCGAGCCGTTCTCGAACAGGTCGAGATCGTAGGCGATATAGGCGAAATACTGGTCGTCGGTGTTCGGCACCTGGTCGACGCGGTAGGCCTTGGCCCGGTACTTCTCGGCTGCCGTCAGCCGGTCGGTCCACACGACGGTCCAGGTCGCGGTGGAAGATTCGCCGGCCACCGCCGCCGCCGCCTCGATCGGATCGACGCCGTCCTGGGGCGTGATCCGGAAACAGGCGATGACGTCCGTTTCCTTGGGTTCATAGTCGGGCTCCCAATAGCCCATCTTGCGGTATTCCATGACACCGGACTTGTAGCGGTCCTTGCCCTTGATGGTCTGCGAGCCCTGATCCATGACGGTCCTCCTTCGTTGATCCCGGTTGCGTCCGCAGCGCCGTTTCCGGCGAATTTCGGACAAGCGTCTCCCTTCGGCACGAAAGGGGTTTCGCGCCGTCCATTCAGGCAAGTCTGTCAGTTTCGGTGCCGCAGGGCCCGGCCGGTTAGGTTACCGGCCGGGAGAGTTGTCGCCTCAGGCGGCGGCGGCGTGCGCTTCGATGCGCGGGTCGAGTTCGCCGCCGGCATAGCGGGCGGCCATCGCGTCGAGCGACAATACGCGGATCTTCGAGGCCTGGCCGGCACAGCCGAAGCGCTCGTAACGGTCGAGGCAGAGGGTCTTCAGCGCGTCCATGGCGGGGATCATGAACTTGCGCGGATCGAACTCCTCCGGCTTCTCCATGGCCACCTTGCGGAACTGCCCGGTCATCGCCATCCGGCAGTCGGTGTCGATATTGACCTTGCGCACGCCATGCTTGATGCCGCGCACGATCTCGTCCACCGGCACGCCGTAGGTCTCGCGCATGCGGCCGCCATACTGGTTGATGATGGCCTGCAGCTCTTCCGGCACCGAGGAGGAGCCGTGCATGACGAGATGGGTGTTCGGCAGCTTGGCGTGGATTTCCTCGATGATGTTCATCGCGAGGATGTCGCCATCCGGCTTGCGGGTGAACTTGTAGGCGCCATGCGAGGTACCCATAGCGATGGCCAGGGCGTCCACATGGGTCTGCCGCACGAAGTCCACCGCCTGGTCCGGATCGGTGAGCAGCTGGTCTTCCGACAGCTTGCCCTCGAAGCCGTGGCCGTCCTCCTTCTCGCCCTCGCCGCTTTCCAGCGAACCGAGGACGCCGAGCTCGCCCTCGACCGAGGCGCCGACCCAGTGCGCCATGCGCGTCACCCGCTCGGTGATGGCGACGTTGTACTCGTAGGAGGCCGGCGTCTTCATGTCGGCCTCGAGCGAACCATCCATCATCACCGAGGTGAAGCCGTGGCGGATCGCCGTCAGGCAGGTCTGCTCGTCATTGCCATGGTCCTGATGGATGCAGACCGGGATCTGGGGGAACATCTCCACCAGGGCCTCCATCATCTTTTCCAGCATGATGTCCTTGGCGTAGGAGCGGGCGCCGCGCGACGCCTGCATGATGACGGGGGCGTCGCTTTTCGCCGCCGCCTCCATGATCGCGAGACCCTGCTCCATGTTGTTGATGTTGAAGGCAGGCACGCCGTAACCGTTCTCGGCGGCGTGATCGAGAAGCTGGCGAAGTGTGATCTTTGCCATGTCTAGATGTCCCTCCTGAACCGATCCGGTGCCATCACGCGATCTCCAGCGCCGCGTCGACGACGGCCTGCGGCGTGATGCCGAACTTCTCGTAGAGCTGCGGCGCGGGTGCCGAGGCGCCGAAGCCGGTCATGCCGATGAAGCGGCCATTCTCGCCGATCCAGCGATCCCAGCCGAGCCGGGCGGCCGCCTCGATGGCGATGCGCGGCGCCGTGCCGAGGACCGACTTGCGGTAGGCCTCGTCCTGCTCCTCGAAGAGATCGAGGCAGGGCATCGACAGCACCGCCGCCTGCTTGCCGGATTCGGCCAGCGTCTTGGCTGCGGCGAGCGCGATCTCGACTTCCGAACCGGTGGCCATGATGGTCACGTCGCGCGGGCCGTCGGCCTCCTTCAGGACGTAGCCGCCGCGGGCCGAGCGGTTCTCGCCGACATCGCCGGCGCGCACCGTCGGCAGGCCCTGGCGGGTCAGCGCGAGCACCGACGGACGATGGCGCTCGGTCAGCGCGATCTCCCAGCACTCGGCGGTCTCGATCGCGTCGGCCGGCCGGAACACCAGGAGGTTCGGCGTCGCCCGCAGCATCGCCAGATGCTCGATCGGCTGATGGGTCGGACCGTCCTCGCCAAGCCCGATGGAATCGTGGGTCAGCACGTAGACGACGCGCAGCCCCATCAGCGCCGACAGGCGGATCGCCCCGCGGGCATAGTCGGCGAAGACCAGGAACGTGCCGCCATAGGGCACGAAGCCGCCATGCAGGGCGAGGCCGTTCATCGCCGCGGCCATGCCGTGCTCGCGCACGCCGTAATGGATGTAGCGGCCGGAGAAGTCGTCCGGGGTGATCGACTGCATGCCCTTGGTCAGGGTGTTGTTGGAGCCGGTCAGATCGGCCGAACCGCCGATGGTCATGTCGGTGACGCGGTTGATGACCTCCAGCGCCATCTCGGACGCCTTGCGGGTGGCGACCTTCGGTGCATCGGCCGACAGGGCCTGCCGGAAGGAGGCGAGCTCGCCGGCAAGACCCGACGGCAGGGTCGTGGCGACGGCGGACTGGAAGCGCTCGCGATCGGCGCTCGACGCCAGCCGCTTCTCCCAGGTCTCGCGCGCCTCGCGGCCGCGTGTGCCGACCTCGCGCCAGCCCTTGACGACCGCCTCGGGCAGCTCGAACGGCTCGGACTTCCAGACCAGTTGCTCGCGGGCCAGCGCGATCTCCTCGTCGCCCAGCGCCTCGCCATGGGCCTTGGCGGTGCCGCCGCGATTGGGCGCGCCGTAGCCGATGATGGTCTTGCAGGCGATGAAGGCCGGCTTGTCGCTCTTGCGCGCCTCGGCGATCGCCGCCTCGACGGCGTCCGCGTCGTGGCCGTCGACGGCCCAGGTGTTCCAGCCGGCCGCCTTGAAGCGGGCGATCTGGTCGGTGGCGGTGGCGATGTCGACCTTGCCGTCGATGGAGATGCCGTTGTCGTCCCACAGGACCACGAGCTTGGACAGCTTCAGCGTGCCGGCCAGGTCGATGGCCTCGTGGCTGATGCCCTCCATCAGGCAGCCGTCGCCGACGATGGTGTAGGTGTAGTGGTCGACGAGATCACCGCCGAAGCGGGAATGCATCATGCGCTCGGCGAGCGCCATGCCGACGGCGGTGGACAGGCCCTGGCCGAGCGGCCCGGTGGTCGTCTCGATGCCCAGCGCGTGGCCGTATTCGGGATGGCCGGCCGTGCGACTGCCGAGCTGGCGGAAATTCTTCAGCTGCTCGATGTCCATGTCGGCATAGCCGACCAGATGGTGCAGCGCGTAGAGCAGCATCGAGCCGTGGCCGGCCGACAGGACGAAGCGGTCGCGATCCGGCCAGTCGGGGCGCGACGGGTCGATGTTGATGAACTTCTGGAACAGGACGGTGGCGACGTCGGCCATGCCCATCGGCATGCCGGGATGACCGGACTTCGCCCGCTGCACGGCGTCCATGGCGAGGGCGCGGATGGCGTTGGCCATGTCGCGAGGATTGCGGTCGGTGGTTTCGGGCGATGGTTTCGCGGTCGAAGACATGGTTTGCATTCCTTTCGTCGAAGGCCTCAGGAGGCCCGTCGGCGTCTTTCCATCAGCTGCAGGATCAGCGGCGTCAGGATCAGTTGCATGGCGATGTCGAGCTTGTTGCCAGGCGCGACGATGGAGTTGGCACGGGACATGAAACTGCCGTGGATCATCGAGAGCAGATACGGAAAGTCTATCCCGCGCGGGTTGGCGAAGCGAATGACGATCATCGACTCGTCGGCCGTCGGAATCCAGCGAGCGATGAACGGATCGGATGTATCGACGATGGGCACCCGTTGAAAGTTGATATCGGTCCGCGCGAATTGCGGGCAGATATATTTCACATAGTCGGGCATCCGACGCAGGATGACGTCCATCACCGCATCCGTCGAATAGCCCCGGCTGGCCTTGTCCCGGTGGATCTTCTGGATCCACTCCAGATTGATGACGGGCACCACGCCGATCTTCAGATCGGCCAGCGGCGCGAGATCGACTGTATCGGTCTTCACGCAGCCATGCAGGCCCTCGTAGAAAAGTAGGTCGGACTCCTCGCCAAGCGAACTCCACTGCGAGAAGGTGCCCGGCGCGCTGCCGTAGATCTTCGCTTCCGCCTCATCGTGGATGTAGTGCCGGGTCTGGCCACGCCCCTTGCGACCGAACTCCGAGAACACCTCCTGCAGCCTGTCGAGAATGTTCGCCTCGGGGCTGAAATGGGAGAAGTTGCGGTTTCCGTTCCGCTCCTCCTCGGCCATCTTCTCCTTCATCGCCTGGCGGTCGTAGCGATGGAACGCGTCCCCCTCGATATAGGCCGCCTTGACGTGTTCGCGGCGGAAGATCTGGTCGAAGATGTTCTTGACCGACGTCGTGCCTGCTCCGGACGAACCGGTGATCGCGATGATCGGATGCTTGGTCGACATGCGATGTCCTCCCCCCCGGCCCGACACGCTCCCTCGCGCCGGGCCATTCCTCCTGCCTAGGTCCTGAACAGGCTGCGTTTGCCGAACAGCGGCGAGCGATCGGTCAGTGCCGACGGATCGGCCACGTAGCGGGCGACGCGGTCGACCTCGTGCTTCGAGCCGAAGACCAGCGGCGTGCGGGCATGCAGGTCACGCGGCACGATGTCGAGAATGCGCGACGACCCGTCGGTGGCGGCGCCGCCGGCCTGCTCGACGCAGAAGGCGACCGGATTGGCCTCGTAGACGAGGCGCAGGCGCCCCTCGGTGTAGCCCTTCCGACCGTCGCCCAGATACAGGAAGATGCCGCCGCGCACGAAGATGCGGTAGCAGTCGGCCACCATCGAGGCGATCCAGCGCATGTTGAAATTGCGCTCGCGCGGGCCTTCCTCGCCGGCCAGGCAATCGTCGATATAGCTGCGGATCTGCGGGTCCCAGTGGCGGTAGTTCGCGGCATTGGTGGCGAACTCGCTGGTCTCCTCGGGGATCGCCACCGAGCCGATATGCTCGACGAAGCCGCCGAAGCTCGGCGAGAACAGGAACACCCGCGTTCCCTTGCCGACCGACAGCACCAGCAGGAGCTGCGGCCCGTAGATGAAGAAGCCGGCGGCAAGCTGCCGGTTGCCCGGCTGCAGCAGCGCGCTGGTCGGATCGGAGCGATGCTCCTCGCCCACCGGCAAGAGCGAGAAGATCGTGCCGATCGAGACATTGGTGTCGATGTTGGACGAGCCGTCCAGCGGGTCGATGGCCAGGGCCAGCGGCGCAGCCGGGTCGATCACCACCGCGGCGTCCTGCTCCTCCGAGCCGTAGACGGCGATCGCCGAGGCCTTGGCGGCATCGAGGAACATCTGGTCCGCGACGATGTCGAGGGGCTTCTGCACGTCGCCGCCGGCATTGGTGTCGCCGCCGCCGGACCGGGCTTCGACGCCCCCCGCGATGATCGTGTTGCGAAGCTTGATCGAGGCGGCGCACAGCTGGCGAATGGTATCGGCGACCTGCCGGCCGATCGGGTCGGACCCGCATTCGGATCCCAGATGTGCGTCGAGAGACGATGACATGCATTCCTCCTGAGTGGCGTCGAGCGCTTCGGCTCCGTCCACTCGTCTATGGGTGGATGGTGGATTCTGCGAGCGCATAAGTAAAATTCATTCTCTTTACGGCATCAGTAAGTTCTTTTAGAAGAGGCCATGCGAACCCTGACACTGCGCCAGTTGCGATCGATCCAGGCGATCAACGAGCACCGTACCATCGCCGCAGCTGCGCGCCAGTTGGGTCTGACCCCGCCGGCCGTCACCCTGCAGGTGAAGCAGCTGGAGGACGATTTCGGCCTGGCGCTGTTCGACCGCACGAATGACGGCATGCGCCTCACCGCCGCCGGCGCCGCGGTTCTGGGCTCGGCCAACGCCATCGAGACGACCCTGCGCGCGCTCGCCGACGAGATCCAGGCGATCAAGGGCGTGAGGTCGGGCACCATCCGGCTCGGCGTGGTCTCCACCGCGAAATATTTCGCGCCCCGGCTGATCGCCGCCTTCCGGCGCGACTATCCCGACATCGAGATCCGGCTGATCGTCGGCAACCGGCTGGAGATCATCGAGCAATTGCGCGCCTACCGGCTGGACATCGCCCTGATGGGGCGCCCGCCGGTGGAGTTTCCGGCCGAGGCGACGGTGTTCGGCGATCATCCGCTGGTGATGATCGCGCCGCCCGACCATCCGCTGGCCGCAGCCCGCGAGATCACCCGCGAGCGCCTGCTCGAGGAGACCATCATCATCCGCGAGCCCGGCTCGGGCACGCGCGCGGCGCTGGCAATCTTCTTCGGCGACCATCCCGACGCCCTGGAGACGCGCACGGCCGAGATGGGCTCCAACGAGACCATCAAGCAGGCGGTGATGGCCGGGCTCGGCATCGCCTTCATCTCGGCCCACACCATCGCCTTCGAGGTGGAAACCGGACGGCTGGCGATTTTGGACGTGTCGCACATGCCGATCCGCCGGCAATGGTTCGCCGTCAGCCGCAAGGAGCGCATTCCCGCGCCCGCCGACATCGCCTTCAAGAATTTTCTGATGCAGCGCGGCGCCAGCTACCTGCCGCTGCTCGACCGGCTCTATCCGGCCGACGCCGGCGATGCAGCTTCACCGCAGGCCGCAGGCGAGACCGCAGAAGCGTCCTCCCCCGCGTAAGACCGACCAGTCAGAACGATCCCGGCCCGGCGGGCGACAGCAGCACGGCGCGCCGCAGGGCGGCCAGATCGGCCGATCCGGTGCAGAAGCAGGCGATCCGCAACTGCGCGATCACCTGCCGGAAATGCGCCACGGCGGCTTCCGGCGAGGCGTCTGCGCTGCCGAGCGAGGCGGCGGCCTGGCCGGCGAGATCGGCGCCGAGGCGGATCGCCTTGGCGGCGTCGAGCCCGTCGCGGATGCCGCCCGAGCCGATGACGATGGTCTCGGGACAGGCGGCCCGCACGTCGATGATCGCCCTTGCAGTCGAGATGCCCCAGTCGGAGAAGGCCAGCGCGGTGGCGCGCTGCGCGGGGTCCGGCGAACGCTCGGCCTCGACGGCGGCCCAGCTCGTGCCGCCGGCGCCGGCAACGTCTATGGCGTGGACGCCCGCATCGACCAGCCGCCGGGCGACCGTCGCCGAAATGCCGGCCCCGACTTCCTTGACCACGATCGGCACCGGCAGCGTGCGCGCCAGCTCGCCGATGGCCGCAAGGACGCCGCGCCAGTTCGTGTCGCCGCCCGACTGCACCGCTTCCTGCAGCGGGTTCAGATGCACGATCAGCGCGTCGGCATCGATCATGTCCACAGCCCGCCGCACCTCCGCCAGGCCGTAGCCGAGCACCAGTTGCGCCGCGCCGACATTGGCGAGGATCGGCACGTCCGGCGCCGCATCGCGCAACTGCCGGTCGAGCCCGCCCGAGGCGCGGCCCTCGATGGCGATGCGCTGCGAGCCGACCGCAAGGGCGATGCCGAGTGCCTGTGCCGCCTCGGCGAGATTGCGGTTGATGCGCGCCGCCCGTTCGGGCCCGCCGGTCATCGACGAGATCAGCAGCGGCGCTGCGAGCCGGCGGCCGAGAAACTGCGTCGACAGGTCGATCTCGGCCAGCGAGATCTCCGGCAGCGCGACATGTTCGAAGACGATCTGCGACAGGCCGCTGTCGGCCCGCCGCGCCGCCAGCGAGGGATGCAGCACGATGTCGAGATGATCGCTCTTGCGCGCGGCGATGTCGCCGGCGGCCGGTGTGTCTCCTGAGACGCTCACGTAACCCTATGTCCTATCGTCGCAGATTGCGAAACCGGACGCTCCCCGGTCGTCGCGTTTGCCAATGATCGTGTTAGCATCAGTTGCAACGTCACGTGTAGCGAATGACCCGTGACAAAATGCCAGAACCGAAGGCGACCCTCCCGGCATGACGTGCAATGAAACCGACGGCTTCAGGACCGAGGCTGCCGCCCTGATCGCCAGGATCGACGCGCGGCTGGCGGTGCTGGTGCCCCGCGCCCTGCCCGGCCAGACCGGGCTCGACCTGGCGATCCGCGAAAGCGTCCTGGCACCCGGCAAGCGCCTGCGGCCGATGATGGCGGCGCTGACGGCAGGCGATCTCGGCGGCGACGAGGGCGTGGCGGTCGATGCCGGCTGCGCCGTGGAGATGGTGCATGCCTCCTCGCTGATTCTCGACGATCTGCCCTGCATGGACGACGCCACGATGCGCCGCGGCAGACCGGCGGCCCATGTCACCCACGGCGAGGATGTCGCCGTCCTGTCGGCGATCGCCATCCTGTCCGGCGCCTACGAGATGCTCGCCAGGGTAGAGGGCCTGTCGCCGGCCGCGCGGCTCGAGGCGGTGACGGTGCTGACCCGCGCCGTCGGCGTCGAAGGCCTCGTCGGTGGCCAGTTCGCCGACCTGCGCGGCGGCCGCGCCGAACGACCGCTCCACGAGATCGCGGCGACCAACGGCCGCAAGACCGGCGCGCTGTTCCTGGCCGCCGTCGAGATCGGCGCGATCGCGGCAGGTGCCGGCGAGACGACCCGCGCGCATCTGCGCGGCTTTGCCACCGAGCTCGGTCACGCCTTCCAGCTCCTCGACGACCTGCTCGATGGCGGCCCGAGCGCCGCCACCATCGGCAAGGACGTCAACAAGGACGCCGGCAAGTCGACCATCGTCTCGATGCTGGGCCGTGCCTCGGTGGAGCATCGGATCGAACGGCATGTGGAAGCTGCCCATGGCGAGCTGACCCTGGTGTTCGGCGCGTCGAGCCGGCTGCATCGCCTCACCGACGCGATCGTCGCCCTGCCCGGCAGAACCGTCGCCGACACGGCGTGCGACGAGACGCGATTTCGCGAACCCGAAGCCGGCGCACGCTGACGATCCGGTTCACCGGGTCAGCGCAGACAGCCGACTACGCACGCCCCGATCTCGTTTGCATCCGAAGCCTGTGCCGATACCGCCGGGCTGCCCGGTGGCCTGAGCCGGCCTAGCGCGCGGGGCCCGTCAGCCGGGGCCGGGTCCACAACGCCTCGGAGCGACCGGCCGGTCCGCCGCGCCGCGCCAGTGCCGCCTTGGCTGCGCCGCGGGCGACATGGCCGAGCTTCTGCCGCCGCCCGGTAGAGACGCGCGCGTCCCAGGCATTGGCGCCCAGCCCCTTCACCTGCATGCCGATCTCGCGATAGACGCCGTGCGCCGTCGCGACCGCCCAGGCCGAGCGCGGCGGCAGTTCCCGCAGGCCGTGGAAGGCCGAGGCGTAATAGGGCTCGGCGAGATCGATCAGCCGGTTGGCGACCAGCGAGACCACGGGACGCTGGCGCGGATCGGCGAGATCGCCGGGTTTCAGATCGGCGTCGGCCAGCCATTCGGTCGGCAGATAGACCCGGCCGGCCCTCGCATCCTCGACGATGTCGCGGGCGATGTTGGTGAGCTGAAAGGCGATGCCGAGATCGCTGGCGCGGTCGAGGGTGGTCTCGTCCTTCGCCCCCATCACCATGCTCATCATCACGCCGACGACGCCGGCGACATGGTAGCAATAGGTCAGCGTGTCGGTGACGGTCGCGTAATGCCGCTCCTCGACATCCATCCGGTAGCCTTCGAGATGCTGCAGCAGCAGCTCCTGCGGCAGGCCGTGCCGGGCCACGACATCGGCGACGGCGCGAAAGCTGGGATGCGAGGTCGGCTCGCCGCGCAGGGCCGCCAGCGTCTCCGCTTCCAGCAGCGCCAGCCGTTCCGCGCCCGAGCCGAGCGTGCCGAGCGGCCGCCGGGCAAAGCCCAGCACCTGGTCGTCGATGGTGTCGTCGCAATGCCGGCACCAGGCATAGAGCATCATGGCGCTGCGCCGGGTCTCGGCATCGAACAGTCTGGCCGCTGCCGCGAAGCTCCTGGAGCCCTTGGCGATCGTATCCTCGGCCATGGCCGCCAGATCGGCCCGCGCCGCCGGGTCCAGCGGCACGGCGATGGGTTGGGAGGCGAGCATCTCAGGCTCTCGAATCGGCGATCATCAGCCCGGCCGTCGCCTTGGCGGACCCGACGACACCCGGCACGCCGGCGCCCGGATGGGTGCCCGCGCCGACGAAATAGAGATTGGGAATGTCGGCATCGCGATTGTGCGGCCGGAACCAGGCGCTCTGGGTCAGCACCGGATCGAGCGAGAAGGCCGAGCCGACATGGGCGTTCAGCTCGTCGCGGAAATCGAATGGCGTGAAGATGCGGCTGGTCACGAGGTCGGCCCTGAGATCGGGAATGTAGCGTTCTTCGAGATAGTCGAGGATGCGGTCCCGGTATTTCGGCCCCTCGATCTCCCAGTCGATGTCGGTATTGCCGAGATGCGGAACCGGGGCGAGGACATAATAGCTGCCCGCGCCCTCCGGGGCCAGCGAGGGATCGGTGGCGCAGGGGCTGTGCAGATAGAGCGAGAAATCGCCGGGCAGTTCACCGCCCTTGAAGATCTCGTCGATCAGCGGCCGGTAGCGCGGCCCGAAGCAGACCGTGTGATGCTGCAGCTCCGGCCGGTGACGCTTGAGGCCGAAATAGATCACGAAGAGCGACATGGAGAAGCGCCGCGCCTTGAGGCGCTTGGCCTCCTTCTCGCCGCGCCGGGTGCCCGCCATCAGCGTGCCGTAGGTATGGACCACGTCGGCATTGGAGGCGATGCGGTCGGCCTCGAAGCGGCGACCGTCCTTCAGCACCACGGCCTTCGCCCTGTCGCCCTCCACCTCGATCTGCGCCGCTTCGGCCGACAGTTCGACCCGGCCGCCCATATCCTCGAACAGCCTGACGAGGCCGCGAACCAGCGCGCCGGTGCCGCCGCGCGGGAACCAGACGCCCCATTCGCGCTCCAGCGCATGGATGAGCGCGTAGATCGAGGAGGTGGCGAAGGGATTGCCGCCGACCAGCAGCGAATGGAAGGAGAAGGCCTGCCGAAGCTGCTCGTCCTCGATATATTGCGAAACCTTGGAATAGACGCTGCGCCAGGCCTGCAGCTTCGCCAGCTGCGGCCCGGCCTTGACCATGTCGCGGAAATTGAGGAACGGCACCGTGCCGAGCTTCTCGTAGCCCTCGCGGAACACCTCCCGCGAATAGGCCAGGAATTTGCGATAGCCCTCGATGTCGGCCGGGTTCTTCGCATGGATCTGGCGATCCAGCTCGTCTTGGTCGTTGGCATAGTCGAAGCTGTAGCCGTCTTCCCAGCAGAGGCGGTAGAAGGGCTTTACCGGCAGGAGCTCGACATAGTCCGCCATCTTCCGGCCGGCGGCCGTGAACAGCTCTTCCAGCGCCGAGGGATCGGTGATCACCGTCGGACCGGCATCGAAGACGAAGCCCTGATCCTCGTAGACATAGGCGCGGCCGCCCGGCTTGTCGCGCTTCTCCAGAAGCGTCGTCTGGATGCCGGACGCCTGCAGGCGAATGGCCAGCGCCAGCCCGCCGAAGCCGGAGCCGATGACGATGGCCGTGCGCTCGCCCGCTCCCGCGCCGTTCATCGTAGCGCTCATGCCAGTTCCCCTGTGAGGCGGTGCCGTGCCAGCACCTTCAATGCGTTGCCGACGGGCACGGGCGACCGCCCCGTCATGATGCGGACCATGTCCAGCCGTGACAGCTGCGCCGCGTAGAAGCGGCCGATCAGCGTGTCGGGCAGCCGGTGGAAATGCTGCAGGATCTCGTAGCGCCTCGACGGGACACCGGCGAAGAACAGGAGCCGGTTGAGCAGGCGAAAGAAGCCCCGCCCCCGCCACGCCGCCACCGAATGCGCCCGCGTCGCGGCAAAGACCGCGCCGGCCGACAGGTCGGTGAGGCCCGCGAGCCGGTCGGCAAGGCGCACCGCGTCGGGTAGCGAATAGCCGGTGGTCGGGTGAAACAGCGCCGCCGCAAGTCCCGTCGCCGGAACGCCCTTTCTGTCGGCCCAGAAGGCGTCGATGTCGCCGTCGAGCGCGATCGGCAGGACGCCGCGTTCCTCGCGCAGCACCGCTTTCGCCGTCCAGCCATGGGTTGCGAGGTAATCCGCGATGGTCGCGCGCAACCGGTCCTCGGACAGGGCCGGCCCGTCGGCGTAATAGGTGTCCTCGACGAGCAGCGTCGTCGCGGTCAGCGGCAGGACGTAGACGAAACGATAGCCGTCCTCCTGCGCCACCGTCGCGTCCATGATGATCGGCCGCGACAGACCGTGCGGCGCTGCAAGTTCGATCTCCTGGCCGAGGAATTTCTGGAAGCCGAGGGTCAGATGCGGGCTCGGCGCATGGCCGCGGCCGTCGATGACGCAAGCAGCGGCGATCTCGCGCCCGTCCTCCAGGCTGAGCGTCGTCGGCGTGACCGCCCGCACTGGGGCCTGCGTCTCGATCCGGTCGCCGAGTTCTGCGTCGATCACCGCCCGGAACTGTTCCGAGGACACGCTGCGATAGCCCGTTTCGATCCGGCGTCGGCGCTGGGGAAAGCGCACGTCATAGGCATCCCAGCGATAGCGGACGAAGGGCGCCAGCCAGTCGTGTTCGGCGGCGCTGAGGTCGCCGGCGTGAAACGACCATGTGTGGTTGCCGCCGACTTCCTCGCCGGCCTCGAAAACGCGGATCGACAGCTCCGGCCGCGCACGCACCAGCCGGTATGCGGCAAGACCATTGGCCAGGCCGCCGCCCACGAACGCCACGTCGATCGGTCTGTCGTGGCGCTCGACGCCGTTCATGCCTTGCCTTCCTACCCGGCGCCGGCCGGTTTGCCGGCCACCGCCTCCTCGATGATGTCCGCCGCGCGTCGCGTGCCGCCGGACATGCGGATGTCCTGGCCGATCCGCTGCGCCGCGTTGCGGAACCTAGGCTCCGCCAGCAGCCGCTCAAGCGAATTGCGCAGTTTCGCGCGGGACAGAAGGACGCGGGGCAGCCGCTCGCCGACACCGTGATGGACGATCCGCGCGCCGATGCCCGGCTGGTCGAAGGCGATCGGCAAGGCCAGCATCGGCACGCCGGCTTCCAGCGAATCCAGCACCGTGTTCATGCCGGCATGGGTCACGCAGACCGCGGCGCGCGACAGCATTGCCCGCTGCGGCACGAAGTCGGTGACGATATCGGCATCGATGCGCGCCGCCTGTCGCGCATCCAGCCGGCCGCAATGGGCGACGACGCATTGCGCGCCGAGGTCGCGGCAGGCCCCGGCCACGGCGCGGAAGATGCCGGCGCGGTGGCCCTGCAGCGTGCCGAGCGAGGCGAAGACCAGCGGCCGTTCCGGGTCGAGCCGCGCCTGAAGCGTGGCCGGCAGGTCCGGTGGGCCTTCCGATGGCGGGCGGATCGGGCCGACGGCGTGGCGGTGGGCGTTGGCGGGGCGCGGGAAGTCGAAGCCGGGCACGAGCTGCGAGATCTGCGCCAGCGAGGACAGGCAATCGGCGTGCCCGGCGTGCGGCCCAAGACCAAACCGCTCCGCCCATTCAGCGATCATGCGGCGCTGCGCGGTCATCAGGAGGTCGGCGACGCGTTCGCCGCCGCGATTGCGCTTCAGGCCCTTCCCGCTCGGATCGTACGGCCAGGGCAGGAAGGGGAGCGGCACGGCGGGATCGGCATGTACCGGCAGGGCGGCGGCGACCGAAACGAAGGGCAGGCCGAGATGCCGGGCGAGAAGCCCGGCGGCCGGCTCCATCTGGTCGCCGAGGATGGCCGTCGCGCCCATCCCGCGCAGGATGTCCGGGGCGAAGCGGCAGAGCTGGTCGGTCAGGCCGGCCGCATCGGAAACCGTGCGCAGGATGCCGAGCGGCCCGCTCGGCCGTGCCGCCCGGGCGATGATCCGCTCAAGGCGATCTGGGCCGCCCGCCCCGACCTCGTGGATCGCGATCCCCGCCGGAGCCTTGGCCGCGAGCAGTTCGCCCGCCCCGCCATTGACGACGAAGCTCGCCCGGTGCCCGCGCCGCACCAGTTCCGCGCCGAGCACCGCGAAGACCTGCAGATGGCTGTAATAGGGCGGACAGATCAGGGCGAAATGAGCCATGGCGGCGATATTGCGTCCGGTTCAGCGTGAATGGCGAAAGACATGCAGTGACGGCCCTGCAGCCCGGCCGAGCACCGACACCCACAGGATCGGCTGCCCGCCTGCTACCACGTTTCCGCGCGAAGCCATCCCTGCGGCGTCAGGTCCCGGCGTGATGATCGCAGGACTGCGGCTCGGCGTATCAAGGCGAGCGCGGTCGTCCCGGCCTCAGCCGCGTGCCAGACGCGCCGCCCGGCGGGCTCGCGCCTCGTCGGCCGCGTCCAGCTTGACCTGCGGCAGTTTCGTCCGCCAGTCGGTGCCGGTGATGCCGACGACACGGTTGCCGCGGAAATCGGCTTCAGCGGTGATCAGCCCGCGCTCGGCCATAAAGGACAACAGGAACCGGCCGCGCGATGGCGAATGGCTGCCATAGGCGCGGGCCAGCGCCGCATCCTCGGGGCATTCCGCCTCGTCGCGGGCCGCGCGCGCCAGCATCATGAAGACGCCCTGCATCTCCTCCGGCAGATCGGCGGCCCGGTCGACGACGCCCTGCCATTCCTCGTCGTCGGTCTCGCAGGACACGCCGGCCCGTGCCAGCGACAGGCGCCGGCGGAAGGCCGCCATGTCGGTCTCGGCGCCGCGCAGGCGCTTCAGCCGGCAATGGGTGAGGAAGTCCTGGTAGAGCACCGGCACCGGCCGGAAGGCCGCGTCAGGGTCCTGCAGCATCTCGGCGAAGATCGCATCCACGGCGGCGGCGCGCTCTTCCGGCGAGCGGGGATCGTCGTCGATCGGCTCGTGCCGCTCGGAGACGGACGGCGCTGCGGCCACCCGCTCCAGAAGCTCGCGCGTGGCGATCGCCGCGGCGGCGCCCTCGATGCGGGGGGCGGCGTTGGAGTGCGGTCGCTCGATGGCGCGCCGCTCGGCTGCCTTGTCCTCTTCCGTGGCGGTGAAGATCAGGTCTTCCATCGCCTCGCGCGGCGTCTCCGGCAATGGCATCAGCGACGGACGTCCGCTGCGCCCCGCCGTCTCGACGGGACCGATGCGGATCGGCATGGGCCGCCGCGACAATGCCGGTCCGAGCGCGACGAAATTTCCGGTCTCCAGGTCGCGGAAGCGTTCGGCGGCGCGCCGGTCCATGCCGAGGAGGTCGGCGGCGCGCTGCATGTCGATGTCGAGGAACGTCCGGCCCATCAGGAAGTTCGACGCCTCGGCGGCGACGTTCTTGGCGAGCTTGGCCAGGCGCTGGGTGGCGATGACCCCGGCGAGGCCGCGCTTGCGGCCGCGGCACATCAGGTTGGTCATCGCGCCCAGCGAAGCGCGACGGGCCTCTTCCGAATGCTCGCCGGACATGGCCGGCGCAAACAGATGCGCCTCGTCGACGGCGATCAGCATCGGGAACCAGTGCGCCCGGTCGGCGTCGAACAGGCCGTTCAGGAAGGCCGCCGAGCACATCATCTGCACCTCGGCGTCGAGCCCTTCCAGATCGAGCACCACCGAGGCGCGATGCTCGCGGATGCGCCGCGCGATGCGGGTCAGCTCGGCCGGCGTGCGATTGGCATCGACCACCACATGGCCGTAGCGCTCGGCCAGCGACACGAAGTCGCCTTCCGGGTCGATGACCGCCTGCTGCACCCAGTCCGCGCTGCGCTCCAGAAGGCGGCGCAGGAGATGCGACTTGCCCGAGCCCGAATTGCCCTGGACGAGCAGGCGCGTCGACAGCAGCTCCTCCAGATCGAGCTCCGCCGGTTCGCCGGTTTGGGTCGTGCCGAGATCGACGGCAACGGTCATTGCAGGCCTTTCGGTGCTGGCGATGTCGTGAACGACCGCCCGCCTTGGCGGCGCGGTCCGGTCGTCGAGGGGACGTGGCCGGAACCTATCACGCCCGCCCCGGCGAGAGTCGAGACGGCGACGACCTGTCCACAGGAAGGCGCGACCGCCGGCCGGCGTCCCGCGTCGAAACAGCGTTCAGCGAAGCCGTGGCAGGCTCAGAGCCACTTGTCGTAGTCGGAGACCAGCAGCAGCATCGGGTCCTCGTCCTCCTCGATCTCGGAAAACCGGCCGAGCGGCTCGCGGAAGACATTGTCGGTGAGATCGTCGTTGACGGTCGAGACCTCACCGATCAGGACGTCGCCGCCCTCGCCCCAAAAGGCGTGCCAGTTGCCGGGCAGCAGCGTCACGCTTTCGCCGGGCTCGAGCATCAGCACGCCGCCGGCCGGCAGCCGCCGGGTGATCCCGTCGGTGACGACGGTGACCTCGGCGCTCTCGTCGACGGAGCCGTCGGGCGCGCTTTCATGCATCTGTATCGCCAGCTTGGCGCCGCCGCGATTGATGATGTCCTCGGCTTTGACGATGTGCCGATGCATCGGCGAATACTGGTCGTGGCGGGAGATCATGATCTTCTCGGCATAGAGCATGCCGCCGCCGGCTTTCAGATCCGCCGCGTCGCCGTTGCGCGTGGTGAACAGGAACAGCCCCATCCGGTCGAAATCGCCCTTGCCGTAATCGGTCACGTCCCAGCCGAGCCGGCGCTCCACGATGGTCGACAGATCGGCCCGCCGCGCCTTCATCTCGTTCGGGGAAAGATAGGCGAAGGGCGGCATGACGTAGCCGAAGGAGCGGATGTAGGAATCCGCTTCCCTGAGGATCTCGTTGACGCGGGAACGCTTCATGCCGGCCTCCCTTCGGAGCTCGCCGCCGGATCGACGAGGATGATCCGGCAGTCGTTGACATTGGTGTGGGTGGGGCCCGGCACGAACAGGCCGTCGATGGCCTCGAAGAAGCCGGTCGAATCGTTCGCCGCCAGTGCCGCCTCGGCGTCGAGCCCGGCAGCCGCCGCCCTTGCCAGCGTGTCCGGCAGGACGAAGGCGCCGGCCGGATCGCTGGCAAGGCCGGTCCCGCCATCGGTGCCGTCCGTGTCGCCGGACAGCGCCGCGATGCCGGGATGGGCGCCGAGCGCGAGCGCCAGGGCCAGGGCGTATTCCTGGTTCGGCCCGCCGCGGCCCTCGCCGCGGATCGTCACCGTCAGTTCGCCGCCCGACAGGATCGCGACCCGGTCGCCGGCCTCGACGGCCTCCAGCGCGATGCGGGCATGTTCGGCCGCCACGTCGCGCGCCTCGCCCTCCACGTCGGCGCCGAAGCTGACCACCCTGTAGCCGAGCCGCTCGGCCATCTTCGCGGCGGCGTCGAGCGAGGCGGCAGGGGTCGCCACGATCTTGTATTCGGCCTGCTCGAAGACCGGATTGCCCGGCTTCGGCGTCTCGTTGGCCTGATCGTCCAGCGCGGCCTTGCAGGAGGCCGGCAGGTCGATGCTGCGCTTCTCGATGATCGCCCGCGCATCGGCGAGGGTCGTTGCGTCCGGCACGGTGGGGCCGGAGGCGATGACGCTCGGATCGTCGCCGGGCACGTCGGAGATCGCCAGGGTGATCAGCCGCGCGTCGCCGCAGGCATGGGCGAGGCGCCCGCCCTTGATCTGCGACAGATGCTTGCGCACGCAGTTGATCTCGCCGATGCCGGCACCGCTGCGAAGCATCGCCTTGGTGACCGCCTGCTTGTCGGCGAGCGAAATGCCCTCGGCGGGCAGCAGCCAGTTGGCCGAGCCGCCACCGGAAATCAGCGCCAGCACGAGGTCGTCCGGCCCGGCCGCTTCGGCGAGCGCAACGACCTCCGCCGTCGCCGCCAGCCCGTGTTCGTTGGGCAGCGGATGACCGGCCTCGACCACCGGGATCGGCCCGGCATCGAGCGCATAGCCGTCGCGGGTGACCGCGATGCCGGTGAGCCGGTCGGCGGGCACGCCATGCGTCTGCGTGTAGTGGGCGACTGCGGCGGCGGCCATCGAGGCGGCGGCCTTGCCGGCGGCGAGGACGACGATGCGCCCCGGCGGCGGCGGCGGCAGATGCGCGGCGAGAATGCTCGCCGGATGCGCCGCCGCAACGGCCGCCTCGAAGATCGTCGTCAGGTCCCCCGACCATCCCGTCGTGTTCATGCAAATCCCTCCCCGCATCGTCCCGGGGCATCCATACCAGAAGAACGGCACGGGGAAACCGCACAAGTGGCGATCGAGATCGGGTCACGGCGCGCGGAAAAAGCCGCGGGGGCTTGCGCCCATACGCTGGCAAAATGGTCGCAGAGGCCTACTCTGACCTTGTCGCAGCGTCCATCTTGGGTGCATCCACGCGCCAGATAAATGTTGAAGGCAAAACCATGTTCGAAGGTTTCGACCCGGTCACCCTCGCCCGCTTCCAGTTCGCCTTCACCATCTCGTTCCACATCATATTTCCGGCCTTCACCATCGGCCTCGCCTCGTTCCTCGCGGTGCTCGAGGGCCTGTGGCTGGCGACCGGGCGGTCGGTCTACATCGACACCTTCAATTACTGGATCAAGATCTTCGCCCTGAGCTTCGGCATGGGCGTCGTCTCCGGCATCGTGATGAGCTACCAGTTCGGCACCAACTGGTCGGTCTTCTCCGACAAGACCGGTCCGATCCTCGGCCCCATGATGGGCTACGAGGTGCTGTCCGCCTTCTTCCTGGAGGCCGGCTTCCTCGGCATCATGCTGTTCGGCCGCAAGCGCGTTGGCGACAAGCTGCACTTCGCCGCCACGGTCGTCGTCGCCCTCGGCACGCTGTTCTCGGCCTTCTGGATCCTATCGGTGAACTCCTGGATGCAGACGCCGGCAGGCTTCAGCTACAACGCCGCCGGCCAGTTCGTGCCCGAGGACTGGTGGGCGATCGTCTTCAACCCGTCCTTCCCCTACCGGCTGGTGCACATGGTGCTGGCCGCCTATCTCACCACGGCCTTCATCGTCGGCGCGGTCGGGGCGTTCCATCTGCTGCGCGACCGCAGCAACCAGATGGCCCGCACGATGTTCTCGATGGCGCTGTGGATGGCGACCATCGTCGCGCCGATCCAGATCGTCGCCGGCGACCTGCACGGCACCAACACGCTGGAGCACCAGCCCGCCAAGATCGCCGCGATCGAGGGGCATTTCGAGACGAATTCCGACGGTGCGATGCCGCTCACCCTGTTCGGCATCCCGAACATGGAGGAAGGCCGGACCGACTATGCCGTCAACGTGCCTTATCTCGGCTCGCTGATCCTCACCCATTCGCTCGACGGCGAGGTGCAGGGCCTCGACGCCTTCCCGCGCGAGGACTGGCCGAACTCGACGGTGATCTTCTGGACCTTCCGCGTAATGGTCGGCATCGGCTTCGCCATGCTCGGCATCGGCCTGTGGTCGCTGTTCAAGCGCTTCCGCGGTTCGCTCTACGATTCGCCCTGGCTGCAGCGCGCCATGATCGCCATGGGGCCGATGGGCTTCGTCGCGGTGATCTGCGGCTGGGTCACCACCGAGATGGGGCGCCAGCCCTTCACCGTCTTCGGCCTGCTGCGGACCGCCGAGAGCCATTCGCCGATCGCCGCCGAAGCGGTGGGCACCTCGCTGGTGGCGTTCATCGTGGTGTATTTCGTGCTGTTCGGGGCCGGGACATTCTACATCATGCGCCTGATGTCGAAGCTGCCAAGCCCGGCAGAGGACGACACGCCGGATCATCATCCGACGCGCTCGGCCGGCATCACGCCCGCCTTCTCGCTGGAAGGCCGCAACAAACCCGAACCGGCGGAATAGGAGGCCGACGCAGATGGATCTCGCTGTACTCTGGGCCTTCATCATCGCCTTCGCGGTGATTGCCTATGTCATTCTCGACGGCTTCGACCTGGGCACCGGCATCCTGTTCCCGCTGCTCGGCCGGCACGAGAACCGCGACACCGCCATGAACACGGTGGCGCCGATCTGGGACGGCAACGAGACCTGGCTGGTGCTGGGCGGCGGCGGCCTGTTCGCGGTCTTCCCGCTGGCCTACGCCATCATCATGCCGGCCATCTACGCCCCGGTCATCGCCATGCTCCTGGCGCTGATCTTCCGCGGGGTGGCCTTCGAGTTCCGCTTCAAGACCGTGCGCGGGCGCTGGATGTGGGACGTCTCGTTCTTCGTCGGCTCGATCGTCGCCGCCTTCAGCCAGGGCGTCGCCCTCGGCACGCTGGTCCAGGGCATCGACATCGACGGGCGCGCCTATGCCGGCGGCTGGTTCGACTGGCTGACGCCCTTCTCGCTGATGACCGGCGTTGCCGTCGTCGTCGGCTACGCGCTGCTCGGCGCCACCTGGCTGGTCATGAAGACCGAGGGCGAATTGCACGACATCGCCCGCCGCTACGCCTGGATCTCGGCGGTCGGCACCATGGTCCTGATCGGCGTGGTCAGCCTGTGGATGCCGTTCATGGAAGACCAGTTCTATCTGCGCTGGTTCACCTTCCCGCAGATCTTCTACGTGGCGCCGGTGCCGATCCTCGTCGCGCTGGCCACCTTCAGCCTGTTCCAGTCGCTGGCGACCGGCAAGGAGATCCGGCCGTTCCTGTCGGCCCTGGCGATCTTCGTCCTGTCCTTTGCCGGGCTCGGGATCACCTTCTATCCCGACATCATCCCGCCCCACGTCACCATCTGGGAGGCGGCCGCACCGGAATCCTCGCTGATGTTCCTGCTGGTCGGGGCGACGGTGCTGATCCCGCTGATCCTCGCCTATACCGGCTATTCCTACTGGGTCTTCCGCGGCAAGGTCCGCGAGGGCGAGGGGTATCACCATTGATGGCGCGGCACGGCGACCGCCCGGCGAACGAGGACCCGGCGCCGGGTAGCCTGAAAAGCCGGCTCGGATGGTTCGCGCTCCTGTGGCTCGGCGGCGTGGCCGCCGTCGCCACGGTCGGCTACGGCATCCGTCTGGTCCTGATCGGCTAGAGCGCCAGTTCCGGCACCGTCTCGCGCACCAGCGCCATGTCCGCGTGAAAAGCTTCGCGCTCGCGCTCCTGCGTGGCCTTGTCGGGCAGCCGCAGGATGTAGGACGGATGCACGGTGACCAGCGCCCGGGTCCCCTCGTCGAGGTCGATCAGCTTCGACCGCGTGTTGCGGATCGTCACGGTCTTGCCGAGGACGGCGGAGGCCGCCGTCGCGCCCAGCGCGACGATCAGCTTCGGCCGGATCAGGTCGCGTTCGAGGTCCAGCCACCAGCGGCAGGCCCGCACCTCGCCGCCATTCGGCTTGGCGTGGATGCGCCGCTTGCCGCGCGGCGCGAACTTGAAGTGCTTCACGGCATTGGTGACATAGGCGCGGCTGCGGTCGATCCCGGCCTCGCCCAACGCCGCGTCGAACACCTTTCCCGCCGGCCCGATGAAGGGCTCGCCGGCAATGTCCTCCTGGTCGCCCGGCTGCTCGCCGACGAAGATGACCGGTGCATCCTCCGGCCCTCGCCCGAACACCGTCTGGGTCGCCGGCTCCCAGAGCGGGCAGGCGCGGCAGTGGCTGGCCGCCTCGCGCGCCGCGGCGATCGATGTCGGGCGCTTGTCTGCCGGCTGCGCCGCCAGATCGGGTTGTCGTGCCATGTCGCGCTCCTTCTGGCGTTCGTGCCGCAGGCTCGGCAAGGTCGGCGCGGTCTCGATCATTCGCCGCGACGCCGCCTCGGCCCCGGCGATCAGCGGCTTGATCAGCGCCGTCTCGGGCATGTTTGCCCAGTATTTCTTCGGCATCTCGGCGCGCATGGCGTTCACCTTGAGCCGCGCCGGGTTGAAGATCGACGCGTAATAGGTGAGCCACAGCGCCTCCATGTCGTCGCCCTCCGGCCGCATGTCCTTCGTCGCGCCGGGCAGGAAGGTCAGCTCGCAGCCGTCCCAATGAGCGCTGCGTTCCGGCGTCAGGATCGTCCAGACCATCCCGGCGAAGCGCCGGGCGAAGAACGGCGCGGTGTGTTCGACGATGTGGTGGAACGGCTCGAACCAGGCGACGTAGTGGCGGCGGCCTTCGTCGTCCTCGATCTCGCGAAAGCGCACGAAGGCCTTCATCTTGTGGCTGTCGCGGCGGACCGCCTTTTCCATCTCGGCGGCGCGCAGGATGTCCGGGTCCGACGCGATCTCCAGGAGCTTCTTTTCGCGTTGCAGGCGCCACAGCAGGCGATAGGCGAAGACGAAGCGGTCGGCATCGGCATGGCAGACCAGCTTGGCCGCCAGTTCGGGAAACGCCTTCGGCGCGGTCGGCTGCGGCGCGCCGGCGGGCGCCGGGGGCAGCGGCTCGGCGAAGAGGCCCGCGGTTTCGTCACCGACCGTGAAGCTCATCTCATCCGGCGGCACGCCGAGCGCCAGCGCCGTGCGCGCCGCCTGGCGCCACGCGTCGAAATCGGCGGAGAAGGAAAGACACGCAACATACATGGGATCGGGCTCGCCTGCGGGACGAAATGAAACCTGCATGACGGTGCCGCGGTTCCCGCCGATGCCCCGCGGCCCGGCCGGCGGCTTGTGTAAGGCGCGACGCTCAGAACAGTTCGAGCTGGGCCGTCCGCTGCACCTTCGGCACGAAGCGTTCGCGCAAACCGGCGCTGTCCGTCGCCGCGCCCGGCGACCAGTCGAGCGCCTCGATGAACGGCCGAACCTTGTCCACCGACTGGCAGAGCCGCGCCACGTCGTCGAGGCGCAGGCTGCGATGCCGCCGCGTCGACAGGATGCGGTTCACCGCCCGCGTGCCGAGACCCGGCACCCGCAAGAGCATCTCGCGGTCGGCACGGTTGACGTTGACGGGAAACCGCTCGCGATGCTTCAGCGCCCAGGCGAGCTTCGGGTCGATCGCCAGATCCAGCATGCCCCCGTCGCCGCCCGCGACGATTTCGCCGCGGTCGAAGCCGTAGAAGCGCATCAGCCAGTCGGCCTGGTAAAGCCGGTGCTCGCGCATCAGCGGCGGCTTGGAGAGCGGCAGCCGGCTCGAGGCGTCGGGGATCGGCGAGAAGGCCGAGTAATAGACGCGCTTCAGATGATAATTGCCGTAGAGATTTTCCGACCGGCCAAGGATCGCGTCGTCGTCCGATCCGTCGGCGCCGATGATCATCTGGGTCGACTGGCCGCCGGGCGAAAAGCGCTTCGGCTTGGCACGGTCCCGCTTCTCGCCCTTGTGCTCCTCGATCTTGGCGCGCAGATGCCCCATCGACCTGCGGATATCGCGCGGGTTCTTTTCCGGCGCGAAGGCTTCCAGTGTCACGTCGGTCGGCAGCTCGATGTTGATCGACAGGCGGTCGGCGAACAGCCCCGCCTCCTCGATCAGCGCCGGTGCGGCGTCGGGGATCGTCTTCAGGTGGATGTAGCCGCGGAAATTCTCCTCCAGCCGCAGCTTGCGGGCGATCCGCACCATCTCCTCCATCGTGTAGTCGGAGCTGCGGATGATGCCGGAGGAGAGAAACAGCCCCTCGATGTAGTTGCGCCGGTAGAAGGACATCGTCAGGTCGACGACCTCCTGCACCGAAAAACGCGCCCGCGGCACGTTCGACGACGAGCGATTGACGCAATAGACGCAGTCATAGACGCAGAAATTCGTCATCAGGATCTTGAGCAGCGAGATGCAGCGCCCGTCCGGGGCGTAGGCATGGCAGATGCCCGAGCCCTCGGTCGAGCCGATGCCGCCGGACTTCGACGAGTCGCGGCGGGTCGAGCCGCTGGACGCGCAGGAGGCGTCGTATTTGGCGGCGTCCGAGAGGATCGCCAGCTTGTCGATGAGCGTGGTCTTGGCCATCCCGCCTGTATAGGGTTCTCGGAATGTTCCTGCGAGCGGTCGCGGCCGGATTGCCCTGCTACAGGCTGTCGCAGGTGGTGGCCCCGGAGCCGCCTTGGGCGCTTCGGCCTGCATCGGAGGCGGGAAACCGTCCTGCGCGACGACGCCACAAACGAAAACGGCCGGGCAAAAACCCGGCCGTCGCATCATGGAAGGGTTGCCGGCGCCTAGTGCGACTGCGCCTTGGCGACCGCGCGCTTGGTGACGACCTTGACGAGGTTGGCACGATAATCCGACGAGCCGTGCAGATCGGCCAGCATGTCGCTCGGATCGACCGACAGCCCCTCGATGGCGGAGCCGTCGAAATTCGCCGACAGCGCCTGCTCGGCGGCTTCCCAGCGGAACGTGCCGTTCGAGCCCGCGCCGGTGACGCCGACCTTCACGCCATCGCCGCGCCTGGCGACGAAGACGCCGCACATGGCGTAGCGCGAGGCCGGGTTGCGAAACTTCTCGTAGCCGCACTGGTCCGGCGCCTCGAAGGACACCGCGGTGACGATCTCGTCCTCTTCCAGCGCGGTCTCGAACAGGCTGACGAAGAATTCGTCCGCCGGCATTTCGCGCTTGAAGGTGTGGATCGTCGCGCCCATCGCCTTCAGGGCGGCCGGATAGTCGGCGGCAGGATCGTAGTTGGCGACCGAGCCGCCGATCGTGCCCATGTGGCGCACGGCGATGTCGCCGATCAGCCCGGCCAGCGAGGCAAAGCCCGGACAGGTCGACTTGATCCCTTCATGGGCGGCGATCTCGGCATGGGTCGTGCCGCCGCCGATGCGGATCGAGCGGCCCTCGACGCTGATGCCCTTGAGCTCGGCGACATGGCGCAGATCGACCAGCGCCGTCGGCGCGGCCAGACGCTGCTTCATGGTCGGGATCAGCGTCATGCCGCCGGAGAGGAACTTGCCCTCCCCGCCGCTGTCGCCGACCAGCCGGACGGCCTCGTCGAGGGTCGAGGGGCGATGATAGGTGGTCTCGTACATCTCAGGTCTCCCTTGGCGCCGGGTCGCGCCTGTCCTGTCCAGGCGCGGGCCGCGCGGCGCGGCTGTCTCGATGGGACCAGGGGTCCCGGAAGGCTGCCGGCGGCCGGTCTGCGGCCGCCGGACGATCAGGTCGCCGTCAGGTGACGGCGTGGAGCGCCCGCCACACCTTCTGCGGCGTCGCCGGCATGGTCAGGTCGTTGTTGCCGATGGCATCGGTGATGGCGTTGATGACGGCCGGCGGCGAACCGATCGCGCCGGCCTCGCCGCAGCCCTTCATGCCAAGCGGATTGCCGGGGCACAGCGTCTCGTTGGTCGACACGTCGAACATCGGCAGGTCCCAGGCCCGCGGCATGGCGTAGTCCATGTAGGACGCCGTCACGAGCTGGCCGGTCTCGTCGTAATGGGCGCCTTCCAGCAAAGCCTGGCCGATGCCCTGGGCGAGACCGCCATGCACCTGTCCCTCGACGATCATCGGGTTGATCACCCGGCCGAAATCGTCGGCGGCGACGAACTGCACGATCTCGGTGGTGCCGGTCTCCGGATCCACCTCGACCTCGCAGATGTAGCACCCGGCCGGGAAGGTGAAGTTGGTCGGATCGTAGAACGCGCCTTCCTTCAGGCCCGGCTCCATGCCGTCCGGCAGATTGTGGCCGGTATAGGCGCCGAGGCAGACCTCGTGCCAGCCGAGCGACTTGTCGGTGCCGGCGACCTTCACCTCGCCATTCTCGATGACGATGTCGCCTTCGTCGGCTTCCAGGAGATGCGCGGCGATCTTCTTGGCCTTGGCCTCGACCTTGTCGAGCGCCTTGTGGATCGCCGACATGCCCACCGCGCCGGAGCGCGAGCCGTAGGTGCCCATGCCGAACTGGACCTTGTCGGTGTCGCCATGGATCACCTGGACGTTGTCGACCGGCAGGCCGAAACGCTCGGCGACGAGCTGGGCGAAGGTCGTCTCGTGGCCCTGGCCGTGGCTGTGCGAGCCGGTGAGGATCTCGATCGTGCCGACCGGATTGACCCGGACCTCGGCCGATTCCCACAGGCCGACGCCGGCGCCGAGCGAGCCCACGGCCTTCGACGGCGCGATGCCGCAGGCCTCGATGTAGCAGCTCATGCCGAGGCCGCGCAGCTTGCCGCGCGACTGTGCCTCGGCCCGGCGGGCCTCGAAGCCGGCGACGTCCGCCGCCTGCATGCCGGCATCCAGCGTCGCGTCGAAATCGCCGGCGTCATAGGCCATGATGACCGGCGTCTGGTGCGGGAAGGAGCGGATGAAGTTCTTGCGGCGCAGTTCCGCCGGCGAAACGCCGAGCTCGCGCGCCGCCGTCTCCATGGTCCGCTCGATGACGTAGGTCGCCTCGGGCCGGCCGGCGCCGCGATAGGCATCCACCGGCACGGTGTTGGTGTAGACGGCCCTGACATTGGCGTGGATCGCCGGGATGTCGTACTGGCCCGACAGCAGCGTCGCGTAGAGATAGGTCGGCGTCGCCGACGAGAACAGCGACATGTAGGCGCCCAGATTGGCCACCGTGTCGACCTTGAGGCCGAGGATCTTGTTGTCGGCGTCCAGCGCCATCTCGACTTCGGTCACGTGGTCGCGGCCATGGGCGTCGGTCAGGAACGCCTCGGTGCGATCGGACGTCCACTTTACCGGCACGCCGGTGCGCTTGGATGCCCACAGGCAGACGATCTCTTCGGGATAGATGTAGATCTTGGAGCCGAAGCCGCCGCCCACATCCGGCGCGATCACCCGAAGCTTGTGCTCCGGCGCGACATTGTAGAAGGCGCTCATCACCAGCCGGGCGACATGCGGGTTCTGCGAGGTGGTCCAGCAGGTGTAGTGGTCGTCGGCGGCGTCGTAATGGCCGAGTGCCGCGCGCGGCTCCATCGGGTTCGGCACGAGCCGGTTGTTGACGATGTGCAGCCTGGTGACGTGCGCGGCATTGGTGAAGGCCGCGTCGGTCGCGCCCTTGTCGCCCAGCTCCCAGTCGAAGATCAGGTTGTTCTCGGCTTCCGGATGGAGCTGCGGCGCGCCATCCTTCAGCGCCTCGACGGCGCTGACCACGGCCGGCAGCTCGTTATAGTCGACCATCACCGCTTCGGCCGCGTCGCGTGCCTGCATCTGGGTCTCGGCGACGACCACCGCGACGGCCTGGCCCACATGGCGGACCTTCTCGACCGCCAGCGCCGGCCAGGCGCCCATCTTCATCGGCGTGCCGTCCTTGGAGGAGACCGCCCAGCCGCAGATCAGATTGCCGATGCCGTCGCCCTGCAGCTGCTCGCCGGTCAGGATGCCGATGACGCCCGGCATCGCCTTGGCCTCGTCCATGTCGATGCCGGAGATCGTGGCATGGGCATGGGGCGAGCGCACGAACGCCGCGTATTTCATGCCCGGCACGACCATGTCGTCGACATAGCGGCCACGCCCGGTGATGAACCGGCGATCCTCCTTGCGCAGAACCTTTGCGCCGATGCCTTCGATACCCATAGAAAACCTCCCAATTTTCGCTGGGGGCCGGGATCACCGTCGGGATCGCTGCGGCCGCCCTGATCCGTGGCGACCCGAAGGCCGCCCTGCCTCCCTATTCGGCCGCGACCTGCTGCGGCTGCGATGCGCCGGCGGCGGCCAGAATCGCCTTGACGATGTTGTGGTAGCCGGTGCAGCGGCAGATATTGCCCTCGAGGCCGTCGCGCACCGCCTTCTCGTCGAGCGCGCTGCCGTGCTGGCGGATCAGATCCACCGCCGTCATGATCATGCCCGGGGTGCAGAAGCCGCACTGCAGGCCGTGATGCTCGCGGAAGGCCGTCTGCACCGGATGCAGCTCGGCGCCGTCGGCCAGTCCCTCGATCGTCGTCACCGAGGCGCCCGAGGCCTGGACGGCCAGCATGGTGCAGGACTTCACGGCCTTGCCGTCCACATGGACCACGCAGGCCCCGCACTGCGAGGTGTCGCAGCCGACATGGGTGCCGGTCAGGCCGAGATTTTCGCGCAGGAAGGTGACGAGCAGCGTGCGGTCTTCGACCGCGCCCTTCATCTCCCGACCGTTCACCGTGATCGTCACGTCACTCATCGATATCCTCCCCGGGGGTCTGATCGCATCGTCCCGCATCGCTGCCGGACGGGCGAATATCTGCGCGGCGTCGACTACCCACGCCGCGGCTCCGGCGCGAGCTTGCCCTTTGCCGGGGATCGCTTCAAGCGCTTTTCAGAATCGTTCCATGGTACGGCGTCGCCGGCGCGGGTCTGGTTGCAGCCGAAACCACCGGCGCGGAGAGGCCGGCGCCTGCCCTTCAAATCGTCCGCCGCCCGACCTCGCGGCCAAGCGTCGCAGTGACGTTCCGACAGGTGTGACCCCGGCGGCACGGGACGGGCGAAAATCAGCTACACGTTAACGTCACCGGACGAAATATCCCCGCCAGTAGGTTGTTATTTCATCAAATCCCAGCATGCTGACCGCCAGCCCGAGGAGGGGTCGCGGCAGCCTTTCGCGCGCCGTCACCGGACATCGTGAAGCCGGCTTCGGGTGCCGCTCCAACGGTCAATGCGGTCAACGGGAAACTGGCGTCTTTGCGGTATCGGTTCCACACCAGCCACATGCTTGCACGCGCTGCCCTCGGGGCGGTGCTCGTCATGGCGGCTCCGCAGCGCGCCGCGGCCTTCGAGATCTTCGGATTCAAGTTCTTCGAGGACGAGACCGACGACGCCACCGATATCATCAACCCGATCTCCTACACGGCATCCCTGTCGCTGGCGCCGGGCGTGACCGCCGACGGCGACATCGAAACCGCCCTGAACGATGCCTCGGTCCTGGTCTCCGACGCCAGCGACCCGGTCTCCGGATCGCTGGGCCTGATCGCCAAGGCGAAGACCGACCGCAAGCGGCTTGTCGCGACGCTCTACGAGAACGCCCGATACGACGGCCTCGTCGACATCTTCATCGAGGGCCGCAACCTCGCCGACCTGCCGCCGGACACGAAATTCGATACCTCGCGCCCCGTGCCGGTGACGATCCGCGTGACGCCCGGCCCGGTCTACGAACTCGGCCGCGTGGCGATCACCACCGGCGGCCTGCCCGTCGATCCGGCCGAATACGGCCTGGTGCGCGGCGGCTCGGCGAACTCCGTCGATGTCCTGGAAGGCGAGGCGAACCTCCTGCGCGACCTGCGCAACCAGGGCCGCCCCTTCGTCGCCGTGACCGGCCGCGAGACCGTGGCGGATGCCGCCACGGACGAGCTGGACTATTCCCTCGACGTGTCGCCCGGCGACATCGTCCCCTTCGGCGAGACCTGGGTGGACGGCACCACCGATGTCGATCCCGGCTTTGTCGCCTACATGGCCGGCGTGAAGGCCGGCGAGGTCTTCTCGCCCGACGAGCTGGCCGCGGCCCGTAAGCGCCTCGTCGAGCTCGGCGTGTTTTCCAGCGTGACGGTGAAACCCGGCGCGGCCCAGGCCGCCGACGGTACCCTGCCGGTGCAGGTCGAGGTGGCCGAGCGCAAATTCGGCTTCTACGGCCTCGGCGCCACCTACTCCAACACCGAGGGCGCCGGCGCCTCCGGCTATGTCGGCTATCGCAACCTGTTCGGCCGGGCGGAATCGATCCGCCTCGACGCCTCGATCTCGCGCATCGGCGCCACCGCGATCAGCGACGAGGCCCGCGAGATCAGCGGCCCGGACTATGCCACCTCGCTGGTGTTCAAGAAGCCCGGCGTGCTCGGTCCCGATTCGGTCTATATCGGCTCCATCGAGGCCGGCCGGCAGCAGCCGCTGGCCTATGACCGCGAATTCGTCGCCGTCACCAGCGGCGTCGAATACAAGATCGACGAGCAGCAGAAGCTGAGCGCCACGGTGCGCGGCGAATACGAGACCATCGGCGACTTCCTCGGCGAGCGGGACTATCTGCTCGCCTCGGTGCCGGTGACCTACACCTTCGACAGCCGCGACAACGAGCTGAACCCCACCGAGGGCATCTTCGCCAAGGCCTTCGCCGAGCCGACCTACAATGTCGATGACGGCGCCGCCTTCGTGAAGACGCGCGTCGATGCGTCGAGCTACCTGTCGCTGACCGAGAACGACAGGCTCGTTCTCGCAGGCCGCGTCGGCTACGGCACCATCTTCGGCGCCGATCTCGGCGAAGTGCCCAACGACCGACGCTTCTTCGCCGGCGGCGGCGGCTCGGTCCGCGGCTACGAATTCCAGTCGATCGGCCCCTATTATCCGTCCAGCGTGCCGGCCGGCAGCGGCTTCAATCCCGACTTCACCGACACGCCCACCGGCGGCCTGTCGCTGTTCGAAGCCTCGCTCGAAGCCCGCGTCGCGGTGACCGACAAGATCCAGATCGTGCCCTTTGTCGACGGCGGCACCGTGTCGGACGACCTCGTGCCCGACTTCAACGAGTTCAAGCTCGGCGCCGGCGTCGGCCTGCGCTACCTGACCAGCTTCGGGCCGATCCGCGTCGACGTCGCGGTGCCGCTCGATCCGGGCCCGCGCGACGCCAGCTTCCAGTTCTACGCCGGAATCGGACAGGCCTTCTGATGATACGTGCCGGACGTCTCCTGCAGATCGCGGCGACCCTCGTCCTGGGTGGCTTCGTGGCGCTCGCCCCGAGCCGCCCGGCGCAGGCCCAGCAATTCCTCGCGACCCAGATCGAGAACCTCGTCTCGACCGACACCATGCAGGTGAAGATCGAGGGCCTGTCGGGCGCGCTGAGCGGCGACATCCGCATCGAGAACGTCACCGTCTCCGATCCGCAGGGCGTGTTCCTGACCGCCAGCGACCTCGCCATGGACTGGTCGCCGCTGTCTCTCGTCCGCTCCAACGTCTCGATCGACGCGCTGACCGCCGGCAGCATCGTCCTGGAACGCCTGCCGACCGGCCAGCCGGAAGCCGCGCCCGACGAGGGATCCGGCGGCTTTTCGCTGCCTTCGATCACCGCCGACATCCGCCGCCTGGCGATCGACGAATTCGTGCTCGGCGAGGCGATCGCCGGAACCCGCGCCCGGCTGCGCGCCGATGCCAGCCTGCAGCTTGCCGCCGATCCAACCGATCTGAACGTGAAGGCGGACATCGAGCGGCTCGACCAGCCCGGCCAGATCGCGCTGGAGATCGGCTATGCGCCGGCCGAGAACCAGCTGAAGATCGACGTCAAGGCCAGCGAGCCGGCAGGCGGCCTCGTCGCGACGCTGCTCGATATTCCCGACCGCCCGGCCGTCGACCTGACCATCAACGGCTCCGGGCCGCTTTCGGCCTTCATGGCCAACGGCTCGCTGGAAGTCGGCGCAGAGACCGCCGCCACCCTCACCGCCCGCGTCGACGACGTCGATGCCGGCCTGCGCATCTCGGCCTCGCTCAATGTCGCCGCCGAACGCTTCGTGCCCGAACAGTTCCAGCGCTACGTCGCCGGCGGCACGGCGCTCGACCTGCAGATGGTGATCCGCGACGACGGCACCTACGCCATCGAGCAGGCGGTCCTCTCCTCCGATGCACTCTCGGCGACGGCCGGCGGCACGCTGGACCTGTCGGGCACCGCCAACGACCTGAATCTGTCGGTCGCCTCGCGCGACGGCGATCCGATCCCCTTCGTATTCGGCGAGGCGCCGGGCGAGACCACGATCGAGCTTGCCGGCATCGACGGCACGCTGAAGGGTGCGCTTTCCGCCACAGCGCTCGACCTGACGCTGCGCCTGCCGCGCGCCGGTTCCGGCGAATATCAGGCCCAGGGAATCAGCGCGAAGATCGCCAGCGCCGGCTTCGACCTGATAGGCTTCAAGGGCGCCTTCGACGCCGATCTGGAAGCCCAGTCCGTCGCCGCGCCCGACGGCATCCAGCAGCGCTTCCTCAACGGCCCGGTGAAGATCGCGCTTGCCGGCAACCTGACCGACACAGGACTGACCTTCCGGCCGAGCGAGGCGGTGACCGACGTCGCCAATCTGCAGCTCGAGGGCGAGGCCGCGCTGAACTTCTCGACCTTCGCCCTCGACGTGCAGTCGCGCTTCCAGACCAGCGCCCTGTCGGCCGCCGTCGTGCCGCTGGCCGGCGAGGAACTCGCCGTGGGCGGCCGCTTCGCCCGCACCCCGGACGGCGCGCTGAGCGCCGAGGCGCTGACCGTGCGCGGCGACGGCCTGACGATCGAGGGCACCGCCGCCCTCACCGACGATACGGTCTCCGCCGACATTTCCGGTTCCCTCAACGAGGCCGGCTCCGTCAGCGGTGCCCTCGCCGGTGCCGCGACATTCAGCCTGACCGCCTCCGGCCCGGTCGAAAAGCCCGACCTCGATCTGCAGATCTCCGGCAACGGCCTGTCGATCAACGGCCGCGAACTCGCCGATCTCAAGGTCGAGGCCCGCGGCACGCTCAACCCTGCCTCGCCCTCGGGCAGCGTCGCCATCACCGGCACGCTCGACGGCCAGCCCTTGTCGGGCAATGCCACCGTCGAGACGCTGGACAATGGCGACCGCCGGATCACCGACCTCGCCATCCGCCAAGGTCCCAACAGCATCACCGGCGATCTGCGCCTGACCGACGCCTTCGCCCCGGTCGGCACCCTCGCCATCGACGTCAGCGACATCGGCCCGCTGGCCGCGCTCGGCAGCCTCGACGCCTCCGGCGACGTGGTCGGGCAGGTCGACCTCACCGTCGAGAACGACGGCATGCCCGTCGCCGCCATCGACCTGACCGGCGAGCGCCTTTCCGTTGCCGGCAACACGCTCGATGGCGCTCGCATCGACCTGTCGGTGAAGGACTATCTCGGCATTCCGCGCCCGACCGGCACCGTCACCGCCCGCACCATTGCAGCACCCGGCATCGCCGTCAGCGACCTCGACGTGGCGCTGCGCGAGGACGAACAGGGCACCGATCTCGTCGCCGAGGCGAAGGTCAACGCCGTGCCCTTCGCGCTGGCCGGCAATATGCTGTTCGAGCCCGACACGACCCTGGTCCGCCTGACCCGCTTGACCGCCGACATCGAGAACGCCGCGATCCGTCTCGCAGAAGAGGCCATCGTGCGGATCGAGGACGGCGTGACGACCCTCTCCGGCATCCGCGTCGATGTCGGGGACGGCGACCTTTCCCTCGACGGCAGCGCCGGCGAAAGCCTCGACCTCGCGCTGCGCCTGACCGACGTGCCGGCCGCCGCCGCCAATCCCTTCGTGCCGGGCCTTGCCGCAACCGGCACCATCGGCGGCACCGCCACCGTCTCCGGCGCGGCAAACGATCCCGCAGCGACCTTCGCCATTGTCGGCACCGACCTCGCCGTCGCCAGTTCGCGGGCCGCCAGCGTGCCGGCGATCCAGGCGAACCTCACCGGCAGCTATGCCGGCGGAACGCTGACGCTGAAGACCGCAAGGCTCGATCTTGGCGACGGCTCGCTCGACGCGTCCGGCACGATCGGCGACCAGCTCGACATCGAGGTCGCGATGGATTCCGTCCCGGTGGCGCTGGCCAACGGCTTCGTCGACGGGCTCGACGCCGAAGGCACGCTGACCGGCACGGCGACCGCCACCGGTCCGCGCAGCGATCCCCATGCGACCTTCGCCCTGTCCGGCACCGGCATCACAGCCGAGGAGATCGCCGCGGCCGGCATCGATCCGCTGACCCTTGAGGTCGCCGGCGCCTATGCCGACGGCACCGCGACCCTCGACCGCGCCGAACTGATCGTCGGCGACGGCTCGCTGAGCGCCTCCGGCACAATCGGCGAAGAGCTCGACATCGAACTGGCCATGCGCCGCCTGCCGGTCGGCCTGATCAACGGCCTCGTCCCCGGCCTCGACGCCAGCGGCACCCTGTCCGGCACCGCCTCCGCGTCGGGTTCCACCATCGACCCTGAAGCCGTCTTCGACGTCTCGGGCACCGGCATCACCACCCGGCAGATCGCCCGCTCCGGCGTCGCGCCGCTGGCCCTGCGCCTGACCGGCACCTACGCCGACGCCACCGCCGCGCTGGAAACCGCCGTCATCAATGTCGGCGACGGCTCGCTGGTCGCCACCGGCCGCGTCGGCCAGAACCTCGACCTCGACGTCACCATGACCAATCTGCCGGTCGGTCTCGCCAACGGCTTCGTCGATGGCCTCGCCGCCCGCGGCACGGTCTCCGGCAAGGGCACCGCCACCGGCACGCTCGACAATCCGACCGCCAGCTTCGACCTGACCGGCTCGGGCATCACCGCCGACGCCATCGCCGAGAGCGGCATCGACCCGCTGACGGTGGACGCCGCCGGCCGCTATGCCGACGGCACGCTGACCCTCTCCGAAGCCGAGATCGCCGTCGGTGACGGCTCGCTGACCGCCGAGGGCACAATCGGCGAGACCCTCGACCTGCGCGTCGCCGTCAATGCCATCCCGGTCGGCCTCGCCAATGGCATTGCCCCCGATCTCGGCGCCGAGGGCACGATCTCCGGCACGGCGACCGCCACCGGTTCGCTCGCCGATCCGCAGGCCCGCTTCGACCTTTCCGGCACCGGCATCACGACACGCCAGATCGCCCAGTCGGGCGTCGCCCCCTTCGCCCTCGACGCCGCCGGCGCCTATGCGAACGGTACCGCCACCATCGAGCGTGCCGACCTGACCGTCGGCGACGGTTCGCTCAGGGCCACCGGCACCGTCGGCGAACAGCTCGACCTAAGCCTTGGCATCGACGCCCTGCCCGTCGGCCTCGCCAACGGTTTCGTCGACGGCCTCGACGCCGAGGGCACGATCACCGGTTCGGCCACCGCCACCGGCTCTCTGTCCGATCCGCAGGCCCGCTTCGATCTCGCCGGCAGCGGCATCACCACGCGGCAGATCGCCCAGTCCGGCGTCGCGCCCCTCGTCCTCGACGCCGCCGGCTCCTATGCCGATGGGACGGCCACCATCGAGCGCGCCGACGTCACCGTGGGTGACGGCTCGCTCCGGGCCACCGGCACAGTCGGTGAGCAGCTGGACATCGATGTAGCCATCGACGCCTTGCCCGTCGGGCTCGCCAACGGCTTCGTCGACAGCCTTGGCGCCCGCGGCACCATCTCCGGCTCGGCATCGGCCACGGGCTCGCTCACCGATCCCGACGCCAGCTTCGACATCACCGCCTCCGACGTGTCCGTCGCCCAGAGCCGGGCCGCCGGCGCGCCGGCGCTGCAGGCGGTCGCGGAGGGCCGCTATGCCGGCGGCACGCTGAACCTCGGCAATGCCCGCATCGACGTTGGCGGCGGCGCCATCACCGTCACCGGTTCGGCCGGCGCCGACGCCCTCAACATCACCGCCGAGATCAGCGCCCTGCCCGCCTCGATCGCCAGCGCCGCGGCGGCCGGCATCGCCCCGCAGGGCACCATCAACGGCACGGTCCGCGCCACCGGCGCCCCGTCCAATCCGTCGGTCACCTACGACATCAATGCCAGCGGCGTGTCGATCCAGCAGACCCGCGCCGCCGGCGTCGGCGCCCTGGCCGTCACCACCAGCGGCCGTTTCGCCGACCAGGTGGTCACCACCGACACCAGCCTGACCGGCGACGGCCTCGACTTCAGCGCCAACGGTTCGGTCAACCTTGCCGGTGGCCCGCAGCTCGACCTCTCGCTGAACGGCTCGGCGCCGCTGTCGCTCGCCAACCGGATCCTCGCCGAAGGCGGACGTTCGGTGCAGGGCACCGTGCTCGTCGATGCCCGCGTGACCGGTCCCGTGTCCCAGCCCGCGATCGTCGGCACGGTCTCGACCACCGGCGCCCGCTTCATCGACACCGGCGCCAACCTCGCCCTCAACGACATCTCGACGACCATCTCGCTCGACGGACGCACCGCGACGATCCGCGCCTTCGACGCGAACCTGTCCGCCGGCGGCACGCTAGACGTCTCCGGGACGGTCGGTCTCGACGGCGGCTTCCCGGCCGACATCACGATCCGCCTCGACGACGGCCGCTACAACAAGGGCGAACTCGTCACCGCCAGGCTCGACGCCGAACTGACCATCACCGGGCCGCTGACCGGCACGCCGCGTCTGGCCGGCACGATCAATGCCGAGGAGATCAACGTCCTCGTGCCGGAAAACCTGCCGAGTTCGCTCGCCCGTATCGACGTGACCCATCGCAACGCCGCCCCCGCCGTCTACGAGCAGCAGCGCGAGATCTCGCCCGAGCGCGCCGATGGCGGCAACAGCGGCGGCGGCATCGATCTCGACCTGACCTTCAACGCGCCCAACCGGGTGTTCGTGCGCGGCCGCGGCCTCGACGTCGAACTCGGCGGCCGGATCACCATCACCGGCTCGGCCGCCTTCCCGAATGTCGTCGGCGGCTTCGACCTGCAGCGTGGCCGCTTCTCCATCCTCGGCAAGCGCCTTGATTTCGATCGCGGTCGGCTGAGCTTCACCGGTGGCCTGACGCCCTATCTCGACCTCGTGGCCCGTTCCACCGCCGGCGACGCCACCGTATTCATCACCGTCACCGGTCCGGCCGACGATCCGAGCTTCAACTTCTCCTCCGAGCCGACCCTGCCCCAGGACGAGGTGCTGGCGCGGCTGATCTTCGGCCAGGGCACCTCCGACCTGTCGCCGCTGCAGATCGCCCAGCTCGCTGAAGCCGCGGCCTCGCTCGCCGGCGTCGGCGGCAGCAGCGGCCTTCTGGAGAATCTGCGCTCGCAGCTCGGCGTCGACGATCTCGACATCCGCACCGCCGCCGACGGCACCACCGCGGTCGGTGTCGGCAAGTATCTGAACGAGAACACCTATGTCGGCGTCGACACGAGCGGCCGGGTGACCATCGACCTCGATCTCGGCTCGGGCCTCAGCGCCCGCGGCGCGGTGACCTCCTCCGGCGGCGGCGAGGTCGGCGTCTTCTACGAAGGCGAGTTCTAGCCTTCCGACCCGGAGCGCGGTGACGCAGTGTCGCCACCGCCAGGGCTTTGCCACGACATTCTCGGATGAACCTTTCTCGCCGTCGGCCCGTTGGGGACCCAGAAGGCACGAGCGCGCCGGCATGTCCGGCCCGCCGCGCCCGCCCCGAAACGACAGGCAGGAGACCGACAATGATGTCGTCGAAATTCGATCACCCGACCCATGGCTCGTACGACAAGCCCGAGGACGTCCTGAAGGACGACCGGCTGTCCGACGGCGAGAAGGAAACCATCCTGTCGGAATGGCGCTCGTCGCTGCAGCAGATCCTGAAGAACGACCCGAACGTGCCCGAGGTGAAGGCCACCAGCGAGTCCCTCGATGCCGCGATCGAGAAGCTGTCGGCCGCACGCACCTGATCCGTCGCCGTCGGCTTCGTCCGACGGTCCGATCCGCGCCTCTGTCCGCGCGCCGGCTTCGTGCTAACTAGCGGAGCGGCCCGGCCGGACGGCGCGGACCGGTGCATGAAACGACGCGTGACCATCAGGAGAGACCATGCCCACGAGCATCAATCCGGCGACGGGCGAGACCATCGAGGAATTCGCCGCGCACACCGACGCCGATATCGAGCGCACCCTCGCCAATGCCGAACTGGCCTTCCGCGACTGGCGCAAGACCTCCTTCGCCCGGCGCGCCGAGGTCCTGATGCGGGCCGCCGACCAGATGGACAATCGCAAGAGCGAGCTCGCCCGCATCGCCACCATGGAGATGGGCAAGCGGCTGAAGGAGGCCGAGGCCGAGGTCGGCAAATGCGCCAACGCCCTGCGCTTCTACGCCGAGAACGCCGAGAAATTCGTCGCCGACGACGTGCGGGACGGTCCCGCCGGCCGCAATTTCGTGACCTACCTGCCGATCGGCCCGGTTCTGGCGGTCATGCCTTGGAACTTCCCCTACTGGCAGTGCATGCGCTTCGCCGCCCCGGCGATCATGGCCGGCAATGTCGGCATCCTGAAGCACGCCTCCAATGTCAGTCAGTGCGCGCTGGAGATCGAGCGCATCTTCCTCGACGCCGACGCGCCGCAGGGCGTCTTCCAGACCCTTCTGATCTCCTCCTCCAAGGTCGAGGGGATCCTCAAGGACAGCCGCGTGCGCGCCGCCACCCTGACCGGCAGCGAGGGCGCCGGCTCGGCGGTCGCATCCACCGCCGGCTCCGAGATCAAGAAGACCGTGCTCGAACTCGGCGGCTCCGACCCCTTCATCGTCATGCCCTCCGCCGACATCGCCAAGGCGGTCGAGGTGGGCGTCACCGCCCGCATGCAGAACAACGGCCAGAGCTGCATCGCCGCCAAGCGTTTCATCGTCCATGAGGACGTCTACGAGGATTATCTCGGCCGCTACACCGAGGCCGTCGAAGCCATCAAGCTCGGTGACCCGATGGCCGACGACACCGGCATGGGCCCGCTGGCCATGAAGGCCGGCGTCGACGACCTGAAGGACCAGATCGACAGATCGGTCAGTGCCGGGGCCAAGCTCGTGACCGGCGGCAAGGCGCCGGAGGGCCCGGGCTATTTCTTCCAGCCGTCGATCCTCGCCGACGTGCCGGAAAGCGCGCCAGCCTATCGCGAAGAGCTGTTCGGCCCCTGCGCGATCATGTTCAAGGTCAAATCGATCGACGAGGCCATCGACCTCGCCAATGATTCGGAATTCGGTCTCGGCGGTTCGGCCTGGACGACGGAGCCCGCGGAGCAGGAACGCTTCATTCGCGAGCTCGACCAGGGCGGCACCCACATCAACCGCATGACCGCCTCCGACCAGCGTCTGCCCTTCGGCGGCGTGAAGCGCTCCGGCTACGGCCGCGAATTGGCGCATGAGGGCATGCTGGAATTCATGAATGTGAAGACCGTCACGATCGACTGAGACGACAGCTAAGGGGCCGGCAGGTTTTGCAACTGCCGGCCCTCTTTCATGAAATAGAGCGGCGCGAATTGCAGCATCGCAAAAATGTGCACTATAATAGGGCACATCAGGCCATGAGCGGCGCCGACCCGGCGTTTGCCTCCTATCCACAACCGGCATAAAAGGCCGCAGGCAGGCGCTTTCTTGCGACGACCGCATCACACATCATGGCAGGGCAATTCATGAGCCAGACGTCCGATTCCGGCGCTTCTCCTGCGGCTGCGGAACTGACCGGCATGGCCCGGCAGGCCGCCGACCGCGGCATCCGTTCGCTGTTTTCCGACGATCCGAGCCGCTATTCGGAATTTTCCGCCGCGCTGGGCGATCTCGTCCTCGATTATTCCAAGACGGCCATCGACGACGATGCCCGTGACGCCCTGATCGCACTGGCCCGCAGCCGCGGTGTCGAGGCCCGGCGCGACGCCATGTTCGCCGGCGAGCCGATCAATTTCACCGAAGACCGCTCGGTGCTGCACATGGCGCTGCGCGCTGAGCCGATGGACGGCTTCCGCGCCGCCGGCAACCCGGTCAGCGGCGCCGTGGCGGACGTTCTGAAGGCGATGAGCGCCTTCGCCGAGGGCGTGCGCAACGGCACCATCACCGGCGCCCGCGACACGCAGATCACCGACGTGGTCAATATCGGCATCGGCGGCTCCGACCTCGGCCCGGCCATGGCGACACTCGCCCTGGCGCCCTATCACGACGGAGCGCGCACGCATTTCGTCTCCAATGTCGACGGCGCGCATATCGCCGACACGTTGAAGACGCTGGACCCGGCGTCGACGCTCTTCATCATCGCGTCGAAGACCTTCACCACCATCGAGACCATGACCAACGCCGCCGCCGCCCGCCGCTGGATCAGCGACGCGCTGGGCGAGGACGCGGTGGGCGAGCACTTCGTCGCCGTCTCCACCGCGCTCGACAAGGTCGCCGATTTCGGCATCGCCTCGGAGCGCATCTTCGGCTTCTGGGACTGGGTCGGCGGTCGCTATTCGATCTGGTCGGCGATCGGCCTGCCGCTGATGATCGCCATCGGCGCGTCTGGCTTCCGCGACTTCCTCGCCGGCGCCCGCGAGATGGACACGCATTTCCGCACCGCGCCGCTGGACCAGAACCTGCCGGTCCTGCTCGGGCTCGTCGGCTATTGGCACCGGGCGCTCTGCGACTATCCGACCCGCGCCGTCATCCCCTACGACCAGCGGCTGTCGCGCTTCCCCGCCTATCTCCAGCAGCTCGACATGGAATCGAACGGCAAGCGCGTCGGCCTCGACGGCGAAACCGTTCCCGTGAGCGGTCCCGTGGTCTGGGGCGAGCCCGGCACCAATGGCCAGCACGCCTTCTTCCAGCTCATCCACCAGGGCACCGACATCATCCCGGTCGAGTTCCTGGTCGGCGCCAATGCCCACGAGCCGGCCGAGATGCGGGTCCATCAGGATCTGCTGCTGGCCAATTGCCTGGCCCAGAGCGAGGCGCTGATGCGCGGCCGCACGCTGGACGAGGCGCGCCAGCAGCTTCTCGGCGCCGGCATGAGGCCCGAACAGGCCGAGCGGATCGCGCCGCATCGCGTCTTCCCGGGCGACCGGCCGTCGATCACCCTTCTCTACCGCCAGCTCGACCCGGCCACGCTCGGCCGCCTGATCGCGCTCTACGAGCACCGGGTCTTCGTCGAGGCCCAGCTCTACGGCATCAACGCCTTCGATCAGTGGGGCGTCGAACTCGGCAAGGAACTGGCCAACCGGCTGGTTCCCGTCATCACCGGCGAGACCTCGGCAGAGGGGCGCGACAGCTCCACCGCCGGCCTCGTTGCAGCAATCCACAAACTGAGGGGGTCATGATGGCCGACATGACGAACGAGGTCGATTCCGCCCTGGACGGAACCGGTGCCCCGACACCTGCACCCCGCAAGAACGACCCGGAGACGCTGGCCCGGCAGATCGTCGAGAAGCTGACCTACGCCGTTGGCAAGACCCCGGCCGAGGCGCGGCGCTACGACTGGCTCGAGGCGACGACGCTGGTCATCCGCGACCGGATCATCGACCAGTGGATGGAATCCTCCCAGCGCGCCAAGACCAGCGGCGAGAAGCGCGTCTGCTACCTGTCGATGGAATTCCTGATCGGCCGCCTGCTGCGCGATGCGATCAACAATCTCAACCTGACCGAGCCGATCCGCGAGGCGCTGTCGCGCTACGGCGTCGATCTCGATCTCGTCGAGCTGCTGGAGCCCGACGCCGCGCTCGGCAATGGCGGCCTCGGCCGCCTCGCCGCCTGCTTCATGGAGTCGATGGCCTCCACCGACATTCCCGGCTTCGGCTACGGCATCCGCTACGTCCACGGCTTCTTCCGCCAGGAAATCGCCGACGGCGCCCAGGTGGAGCTGCCGGAAACCTGGCTCGCCCATGGCAATCCCTGGGAATTCGAGCGCCGCGAGCTCGCCTACGAGATCGGCTTCGGCGGCAAGGTCACCACCATCCAGGAGCCCGGCCGCCCGGCCCGCCAGGTCTGGCGCCCGGCCGAGCGCGTTCTCGCCGTCGCCTACGACACGCCGATCGTCGGCTGGCGCGGACGCCGCGTGAACACGCTGCGCCTGTGGAGCGCCCAGCCGCTCGACCCGATCCTGCTCGACGCCTTCAATTCCGGCGATCACATCGGCGCCCTGGTCGAATCCAACAAGGCCGAGGCGATCACCCGCATCCTCTATCCGGCCGACTCGCACCAGGCCGGCCAGGAACTGCGCCTGCGGCAGGAGTACTTCTTCTCCTCCGCCTCGCTGCAGGACATCATCCGGCGCCATCTCCACGCCAACGAGAATCTGTCGAACCTCGCCGACAAGTTCTCGATCCAGCTCAACGACACCCATCCGGCGGTCTCGGTCGCCGAGCTGATGCGGCTCCTGATCGACGTGCACGGCCATGAATGGGCCGAGGCCTGGGAGATCACCCGCAACACCTTCTCCTATACCAACCACACGCTGCTGCCCGAGGCGCTGGAGCACTGGCCGATCCATCTGTTCGAGCGACTCCTGCCGCGTCAGATGCAGATCATCTACGCCATCAATGCCGGCGTCATCCGCGAGGCGGCGCAGGAGAAGGGCTTCGATGATTCCCGGATCGCCGCGATCTCGCTGATCGACGAGGGCAATGGCCGGCGCGTGCGCATGGGCCAGCTCGCCTTTGTCGGCAGCCATGCCGTCAACGGCGTCTCGGCGCTGCACACCGAACTGATGAAGGAGACGGTGTTCCATCATCTCCACCTGCTCTATCCCGATCGGATCGAGAACAAGACCAATGGCGTGACCCCGCGCCGCTGGCTCATGCAGGCCAATCCCGGCCTCACCGAACTCGTGACCGATGCGATCGGCCCGGCCTTCCTCGACGATATCGAGAAGATCGCCGATCTCGATCCGCTGGCCGACGATGCCGCCTTCCGCGAGCGCTTCGCGGCGGTCAAGCGCCGCAACAAGGAGCAGCTCTCCAACCTGATCGGCGAGCGCATGGCGACGCAGGTCGATCCGGGCGCGATCTTCGACATCCAGGTCAAGCGCATCCACGAATACAAGCGCCAGTTCCTGAACATCATCGAGGCGATCGCGCTTTACGACCAGATCCGCTCGCATCCCGAGCGCGACTGGTCGCCCCGCGTCAAGATCTTCGCCGGCAAGGCGGCGCCGAGCTACGCCCAGGCCAAGGAGATCATCCATCTCGCCAACGACGTCGCCCGCACGATCAACAGCGATCCGGCGGTCCGCGACCTCCTGAAGGTGGTGTTCATCCCGAACTACAATGTCAGCCTCGCCGAGATCATCATGCCGGCGGCCGACCTGTCGGAGCAGATCTCGACGGCCGGCCTCGAGGCGTCCGGCACCGGCAACATGAAGTTCGCCATGAACGGCGCGCTGACCATCGGCACTCTCGACGGCGCCAATGTCGAGATGCTGGAGCATGTCGGCGAGGACAACATCTTCATCTTCGGCCTGACCGCCGAGGAGGTCGCCCAGCGGCGTCGCGAGGCCCATAGCGGCCGCTCGATCATCGCCGAACTGCCGCTGCTGCGCGAGGCGCTGGACGCGATCTCCTCGGGCGTCTTCTCGCCGGAGGACCCGGCGCGCTACCACGACCTGGTCTCCAACCTCTACAACAATGACTGGTGGATGACCTGCGCCGACTTCCAGGCCTATTGGGACACCCAGCGCCGTCTGGACGTGCTCTGGCAGGACCAGGACGAGTGGCAGGCCAAGGCCGTGCACAACACGGCGCGGATGGGCTGGTTCTCCTCCGACCGTTCGATCCGCGAATATGCCCGCGACATCTGGAAGGCCGGTCCGGACGCCTGATTCCCGTCGCCGGAGGCGATTGATCGCGATCCGGCATGGCGTCGGGCCGCGTCTGCGCTATGTTCGACATGCGTGGGGGAGGAACGTTCGGGCGCCGGGCCAGTCAGCCGGCCATCCGGAGAGCCGTCTGCCCCATGGATGATCCAGGGAGGAGTTCATGGCAGAGAACAGACGCGCCGGACCGCTGGCCCGCGAGACGATGGCCTACGTACTGGCCGGCGGACGCGGCAGTCGGCTGATGGAGATGACCGACAGCCGCGCCAAGCCGGCCGTCTTCTTCGGCGGCAAGACGCGGATCATCGACTTCGCGCTCTCCAACGCCATCAATTCCGGTATCCGCCGCATCGGCGTCGCCACCCAGTACAAGGCCCACAGCCTGATCCGGCACCTGCAGAACGGCTGGAACTTCCTGCGGCCGGGCCGCAACGAGAGCTTCGACATCCTGCCGGCCAGCCAGCGCGTGTCCGAGGACCAGTGGTACGCCGGCACCGCCGACGCCGTGTACCAGAACATCGACATCATCGAATCCTACGCGCCGCGCTACATCGTCATCCTGGCCGGCGACCACGTCTACAAGATGGACTACGAGATCATGCTCCAGCAGCATGTGGATTCGGGTGCGGACGTGACGGTCGGCTGCCTCGAAGTGCCGCGCATGGAGGCTGTCGCCTTCGGCGTCATGCATGTCGACGAGAACTACAACATCACCGATTTCGTCGAGAAGCCGGCCGATCCCCCCGCCATTCCGGGTCGTCCCGACACGGCGCTGGCCTCGATGGGCATCTATGTCTTCGAGACCAACTTCCTGATGGACCAGCTGCGCCGCGACGCCGCCGATCCGGGCTCGAGCCGCGACTTCGGCAAGAACATCATCCCGCATATCGTCAAGCACGGCCGCGCCGTCGCCCATCGCTTCAACCTGTCGGTGGTGCGCTCGGAGAACGAGCCGGACGACGAGGCCTACTGGCGCGACGTCGGCACGGTGGATGCCTACTGGCAGGCCAATATCGACCTGACCGACATCATTCCGCCGCTCGACATCTACGACCGCGACTGGCCGATCTGGACCTATGCCGACGTGGTGCCACCGGCCAAGTTCGTCCATGACGAGGACGGCCGCCGGGGTTCGGCGATCTCCTCGCTGGTCTCGGGCGACTGCATCATCTCCGGCGGTCAGCTGCACCGCTCGCTGCTGTTCACCGGGGTGCGCCAGCGCTCCTATTCCATGCTCGACCACGCGGTCGTGCTGCCCCAGTGCCGTATCGGCCGCCATGCCCGCGTCACCAGGGCGGTGCTCGACCGCGGCGTGGAAATCCCCGACGGCCTGGTGATCGGCGAGGATCCCGAGCTCGACGCCAAGCGGTTCCGCCGCACGGCGAACGGCATCTGCCTCGTCACCAAGCCGATGATCGACAGGCTCACCTACTGATGACCACCGGCGTGCTCTCCGTCGCCTCGGAAGTCTTCCCGCTGATCAAGACCGGCGGGCTGGCGGACGTGGCGGGGGCGCTTCCCGCCTCGCTGGCGGCCCACGATTTTGCCGTGCGCACGCTGATGCCGGGCTATCCCGATGTCATGCGGCAGATCGACAACGCCGACATCGCCTGTCGTTTCGACGATCTCTTCGGCGGGCCGGCGCGTGTCCTTGCGGCGACCGCCGGCGGGCTCGACCTTCTCGTCCTCGACGCGCCGCATCTCTTCCATCGGACCGGCGGTCCCTATGTGTCGAGCGCCGGCCACGACCACGCCGACAACTGGGCCCGCTTCGCGGCGCTGTCGAAGGCCGGCGCCGAGATCGGCCAGGGTGCGATCCCCGGTTTCGCACCGGCGATCGTCCATGCCCATGACTGGCAGGCCGCGCTGACGCCGGTCTATCTCGCCGTGTCCGGCAAGCCGAGGCCGCGCACCGTGGTGACTATCCACAACCTCGCCTTCCAGGGCAATTTTCCCTACCAGATCTTCCCGTGCCTTGGCCTGCCGCCATCCGCATGGTCGATCGAGGGCGTCGAATATTACGGCAATGTCGGCTACCTGAAGGGCGGCCTGCACGCCGCCGACGCGGTCACCACCGTCAGCCCGACCTATGCCGAGGAGATCCTGACGCCGGGCGGCGGCATGGGGCTCGACGGCCTCCTGCGCGGACGCGGCGAACGGCTGGTCGGCATCGTCAACGGCATCGACACCGACGTCTGGAACCCCAAGACCGATCCCGACATCCCGCATCATTACAGCGCCCGCTCGCCCAAGGCGCGCCAGCGCAACAAGCGCGCGCTGGAGACCGAATTCGGCCTCGCCCATGAGGACGGCCCGATCGTCGCCGTCGTCAGCCGCCTGACCTGGCAGAAGGGCCTCGACCTCGTCGCCGACGCCTGCGACGACCTCGTCGAACGCGGCGTGCGCATGGTCGTGGTCGGCTCCGGCGAGCCGATGATCGAGGGCAGTTTCCAGGCCGCCCATACCCGGCATCCGAACAAGATCGGCGTGCGCATCGGCTATGACGAGGCCCTGTCCCACCGGGTCCAGGCCGGCGGCGACGCGATCCTCGTGCCGTCGCGCTTCGAGCCCTGCGGCCTCACCCAGCTCTACGGCCTGCGCTATGGCTGCATTCCGGTGGTCGCCAAGGTCGGCGGCCTCGCCGACACGGTGATCGACGCCAACCACGCCGCCATCACCGCCGGCGTTGCCACCGGTTTCATCTTCGCGCCGCCCACGCGCGACGACCTCATCGACGCCGTCGACCGGATGCAGCGGCTGTATGCCGACCCGGCTGCCTGGCGCCAGCTACAGCTCAGCGCGATGCAATCCGACGTATCCTGGCGCAGCAGCGCCGGGCACTACGCCCAACTCTTCCGCGATCTTATCGGAGACCAGCGGCCATGATCGAGACGATCGCCACCAAGCCCTTCAACGACCAGAAGCCCGGCACCTCGGGCCTGCGCAAGAGCGTCCCGCACTTCCGCCAGGCCAATTACGCCGAGAATTTCATCCAGGCGATCTTCGACGCCGCCGACAGCCATGACGGCGAGACCCTGGTGATCGGCGGCGACGGCCGCTTCTACAATCGCGAGGTGATCCAGACCGCGATCCGCATGGCTGCCGGCAACGGCTATGGCCGCGTCGTCGTCGGCCGCGGCGGCATCCTGTCGACGCCAGCCGCCTCCAACCTGATCCGCATCCGCAAGGCGGCCGGCGGCATCATCCTGTCGGCCAGCCACAATCCCGGCGGCCCGAAGGGCGATTTCGGCATCAAGTACAATGTCGCCAATGGCGGTCCGGCGCCGGAGAAGATCACCTCCGCGATCTTCGAGCGCACGCGGACGATGTCGCAGTACCGCATCTGGTCCGGCGACGCCCCGAGCCTTGCCGAACTCGGCGAGACAAAGCTTGGCGACATGGTGGTCGAGGTCATCGATCCGGTCGCCGACTATGCCGCGCTGATGGAGAAACTGTTCGATTTCGGCCAGATCCGCGACCTGATCGCCTCAGGCTTCACCCTGCGCTTCGACGCCATGCACGCCGTGACGGGCCCCTATGCCAAGGAAATTTTGGAGAACCGGCTCGGCGCACCGCTCGGCACGGTGATCAATGGCGAGCCGCTGGAGGATTTCGGCGGCGGTCATCCCGACCCCAACGCCGTCCACGCCGCGACGCTGATCAACCAGCTGATGGCGCCCAACGGCCCGGATTTCGGCGCGGCTTCCGACGGCGACGGCGACCGCAACCTGATCGTCGGCAAGGGCATCGTCGTCTCGCCGTCGGATTCGCTGGCGGTGCTGGCCGCCAACGCCCATCTGGCGCCGGCCTACAAGGACGGCATTGCCGGCATCGCCCGCTCCATGCCGACCAGCCAGGCCGCCGACCGGGTCGCCGCCAAGCGCGGCATCGGCATGTACGAGACGCCCACCGGCTGGAAGTTCTTCGGCACGCTGCTCGATGCCGGCAAGGTGACGATCTGCGGCGAGGAGAGCGCCGGCACCGGCTCCGATCATGTCCGCGAGAAGGACGGCCTGTGGGCGGTGCTCCTGTGGCTCAACATCCTGGCCGTGCGCCGCGAAAGCGTGCAGGCGATCCTGGAAAGCCACTGGGCCGAGTTCGGGCGCAATTACTACCAGCGCCACGACTATGAGGAGGTCGACGCCAAGGCGGCCGAGGGGCTGATGGGCTCGCTGCACGACCGCCTCGCCTCCATGGCCGGCCAGCGCTTCGGCACGCTGGTCGTCTCCGAGGCCGACGATTTTTCCTACAAGGACCCGGTCGACGGCTCGGTCGCCACCGGCCAGGGCGTGCGGATCGTCTTCTCCGGCGGCTCGCGCATCGTCTACCGCCTGTCGGGCACCGGCACCAAGGGCGCCACCCTGCGCGTCTATATCGAGCGCTACGAGCCCGACCGCACCCGCCACGACATTGCCCCCGAACAGGCGCTGGCCGAGCTCATCGACACGGCCTCGGCGATCGGCGAGATCGGCAAGCGCACCGGCCGCACCGCGCCGGACGTCATCACCTGACCGCAGGGACGGCATGACCTACGCAATCACGGCCGAGCGCGGCAGGCCCGCCGCGCTCGGCGCGACGCTCGACGGCGACGGCGTCCATTTCGCCGTCCATTCCGAAAATGCCGACGCCATCCAGCTCTGCCTCTTCGACGCGACCGGAACGCGGGAAACCGCGCAGCTCGTCCTGCCCGGCGAAAAGGAAGGCCAGCATTACGGCTTCGTGCCGGGGCTGGCGGCCGGCGCCCGCTATGGGCTGAGGGCGCTTGGCCCCTACCGACCGATGGACGGCCATCGCTTCGATCCGTCCAAGCTCCTCGCCGATCCCTATGCGGTGCAGCTCGACCGCCCCTTCCTCTATCATCCGGTGCTGGCAGCGCCGCCCGAGCGCCAGCTCGACAGCGCGCCCTACATGCCGCGGGCGCTCGTCACCGCGCTCGATCGCAATGCCACGCCCCTGCCCTTCGCCGACCCCGGCCTGACCTACGAGGTGCTGGTCCGCGCCTATTCCCAGCGCCATCCGGATGTCCCGGCCGAAATCCGCGGCACCGTCGCCGCCCTCGCCGAACCGGTCTTCCTCGACCACATGGAAAAGCTCGGCGTCGAGACCGTCGAGCTGATGCCCCTCGCCGCCTGGATCGACGAGGGCCACCTCTCGGCGCATGGCCTGACCAATGCCTGGGGCTACAACCCGATCACCCACATGGCGCCCGATCCGCGGCTTGCGCCGGGCGGCTTTCCCGAAATCCGCCGGGTGGTCGACGCCTTCCATGCGCGCGGCATCAAGGTGCTGCTCGACGTTGTGCTGAACCATTCCGGCGAGGGCGACGAGGACGGGCCGACGGTCTGCTATCGCGGTCTCGACAATCTTCTCTACTACCGCCACGCCGAGGACGAGCCGGGCCTGCTCGTCAACGACACCGGCACCGGCAATACCCTCGCCACCCACCGCGAACCGGTGGCGCGGCTGTGCATCGACGTGCTGCGGACCTGGGTCGAGGCGACGGGCCTCGACGGCTTCCGCTACGATCTCGCCCCGGTGATGGGACGGCTGGACGACGGCTTCTCCACCGACGCGCCCTTCTTCCGCATGCTCGCCGCCGATCCCGTCCTGAAGCACCGCATCCATGTCGCCGAACCCTGGGACATCGGCCCCGGCGGCTACCAGGTCGGCCGGTTTCCCAGGCCCTGGTTCGAGTGGCAGGACAAGTTCCGCGACGATGTCCGCCGCTTCTGGCGCGGCGATGCCGGCATGGTCGGAGCGCTGGCGACGCGCCTCGCCGGCTCGGCCGATCTCTACGATCGCGACGGCCGCCGCCCGTCGAGCGGCGTCAATTTCATCGCCGCCCATGACGGCTTCTCGCTCGCCGACATCGCCGCCTATGCCGACAAGCACAACGCCGCCAATTGCGAGGACAATCGCGACGGTCACAACGACAATCACTCCTGGAACAACGGCGTCGAGGGCGACACCGACGATCCGGCCATCATTGAGGCGCGCGGCAAGGACATCCGCGCCATGCTGGCGACGTTGATGATCGCGCGCGGCACGCCGATGATCGTCGCCGGCGACGAATTCGGCCGCAGCCAGGGCGGCAACAACAATGGCTATGCCCAGGACAACGAGATCACCTGGCTCGACTGGGCGCGGGCCGACACCGATCTCGCCGCCTTCGTCGCCCGGCTGTCGCAACTGCGCCGCGCCCATCCGGCGCTGAATGCCGACCGTTTCCTTACCGGCCGCCCGGTCGAGGGCGGCGACGTCGAGGACGTCGTCTGGCTGCGCGAGGATGGCGCCCCCATGGAACCGGGCGACTGGTCCGATCCGGAGCGGCGCTTCCTCGGCATGTCGGTCTATGCGCCGCGCGGCGCCGACGACATCGAGAGCGAACGGGCGGTGATCTATCTCAATGCCGGCGACGCCGATGTCGCGGTGATGCTGCCGTCGCCGCGCGCCGACCACGCCTATTGCCTGCATCTTCAGTCGGACTGGCCGCAGCTTGAGCCCCGGCGCATCGACGTGACGGACGGGCTCATCGTCCAGTCACGTTCGGTGTTCGTCATCCTCGAGGAGCGGCTCTGATCGCGGCGCCGTCCACAGGCGTGGCACCGGACCGGTTTGCCGCCGCCCCGGCGAGCCGTTAAGAACGGCAGGCGCGCGGCGATGCTCCGCGCCCCATTGACCGCGAACCGGGCCCGTTTCCCATGCCCATCCAGCAGCTCTCCGATGCCCTGATCGACCAGATCGCCGCCGGCGAAGTCGTCGAGCGGCCGGCCAGCGTCGTCAAGGAGCTGGTCGAGAACGCCCTCGATGCCGGCGCAAGGCGCATCGAGATCGCCACGGCCGGCGGCGGCAAGAACCTCATCCGGATCAGCGACGACGGCTGCGGCATTCCGGCCGCCGAGATGCCGCTGGCGGTCCGCCGCCATTGCACCTCCAAGCTCGCCGGCGGCCTCGACGCCATCGGCACGCTCGGCTTTCGCGGCGAGGCCCTGCCCTCGATCGGCTCGGTCGGCCGGCTCAGCCTGAAGTCGCGGGCCGCAGGCAGCGATGAAGCCTACGAGATTTGCGTCGAGGCCGGCCGCCCCTCCGAGCTGCGCCCGGCCGCCCTGTCCAGGGGCACGGTGATCGAGGTCCGTGATCTCTTCCACGCCGTGCCCGCCCGGCTGAAATTCCTGAAAAGCGACCGGGCCGAATCCAGCGCCATCACCGAGATCGTCCGGCGCATCGCCATCGCCTTTCCGGGCGTCCGCTTCGAGTTGTCCGGCCCCGACCGCACGACGACGGTGTTCGAGGCGGTGCCCGGCGACGCACCGCTGCCGCGCATCGCCGACGTGCTGACCCCGGACTTCGCCGACAATGCCATTCCCGTCGACGCCATGCGCGAGGACGTGCGGCTGCGCGGCTTTGCCGGCATCCCGACCTACAATCGCGGCAATGGCCAGCAGCAATTCTTCTACGTCAATGGCCGCCCGGTCCGCGACAAGACGCTGCATTCGGCCCTGCGCGGCGCCTATGCCGACGTTCTGGCCCGCGACCGCCATCCCGTCGCAGTCCTGTTTCTCGACCTCGACCCGGCCCTTGTCGACGTCAATGTCCATCCGGCCAAAGCCGACGTGCGGTTCCGCGATCCGGGGCTGGTGCGCGGCCTGATCGTCGGCTCGCTGCGCCAGGCCTTCAACGAGGCCGGCCTGCGTTCGGCGACCACCAATGCCTCCGGCCTGATGGCCCGCTTCCGGGGCGCCGCCCCGGCCGAGCCGGCACCGGTGACGCCCGCCCCGCGCCGTTTCGACGGCTTCGCGCCCGGCGGCTTCGCCGCGCCGCGCCAGGCCGCCTATGCCGCCGAGGCCTCGCCCTACCGGCCCTTCGATATGGGCGCCGACGCCGCGACCCTCGACCGCGCAGTTGACGCCGGCTCCGCCACCTCGCCGGCGCCCGTCGCCTCCGCTGCCTCCGACACCGAGCCCGCCGAGGACGTGACAAACGGGGCCGACCATCCGCTCGGCGCGGCCAAGGCGCAGTTTCATCGCAACTTCATCGTGTCGGAGACCGAGGACGGCATCGTCATCGTCGACCAGCACGCCGCCCATGAGCGCCTCGTCTACGAAACGCTGAAGACGGCCCTGCACGGCCGCCCCCTCCCTTCGCAGCTGCTGCTGATCCCCGAGATCGTCGATCTGCCGGAGGACGACGTCGATCGCCTCGCCGAGCAGGCGGAGACCTTTGCCCGGCTCGGCCTCGGCATCGAGCGCTTCGGTCCCGGCGCGGTGGCCGTGCGCGAGACGCCGGCGATCCTCGGCAGCGTCGATTGCCAGCGTCTGGTGCGCGATCTCGCCGACGAGCTCGCCGAGGCCGGCACCGCCGATGCCGTGCGCGGCCGCATCGACCATGTCGCCGCAACCATCGCCTGCCACGGCTCGGTGCGCTCGGGACGGCTGATGAAGCCGGAAGAAATGAACGCGCTCCTGCGCCACATGGAGGTGACGCCCGGTTCGGGCCAGTGCAATCACGGCCGGCCGACCTTCATCGAGCTGAAGCTCGCCGACATCGAGAAGATGTTCGGCCGCCGCTGAACGCGGCGCGGTGCCATTTGACGGCTCCCCGGCCCGGCGTTAGTCAGAAGCCGACCGACCGGCTGGCGAGGCCGGTCCACCGACAGCGGAGACATCCATGAACCGCATGGAGAATGGCGGCGAGGCGAAGCTGCGCTACGGCACGCCCGATTTTCAGGTCGTGCGGCCCGGCGCCTATGTGCGCTGCGCCGTGACCGGCGAGGCGATCCCGCTCGACCTGTTGCGCTACTGGAGCGTCGAGCGCCAGGAAGCCTATGTCGACGGCGAGGCCTCGTTCCGCCGCGAAAAGGAAGTCGCCGGCAAGGGCTGAACGGCCGGCTCCGGCGTTCAGCCGAATTTGCGCCGCCGGAAGGCGCGCCGCGTGTCGCGGATGATGCGGGCGCCGAGGCTCTGCGGCGCAAAGCCGAGCGCCACGTCGAGCACCTCGCATTCCTTCAGGAACAGCTGCATCGCGGCGGATCCGGTCGCCAGCCGCACCGCATCCTTGCGCGTCGTCACCATCTGCAGGCCTTCGCGCCAGGCCGAGGCCGACAGATCGTCCATGTCGTCGCTGGAAAAGACATGGTGGTCGGGAAAGTCGCGGGTCTCGACGATCTCGGCGCCGAGTGCGGTCAGGCTGGCGTAGAATTTCGCCGGATCGGCGATGCCGGCGAAGGCCAGCACCCGCAGACCGGCGAAACGGGCGCCGTTCTCCGGCTCCAGTGCCGCCTCGAAGATCGGCTTGTTGCCCCGCGCCGTCTGCCGGATGACGGCGTCGCCGGCGCTGCCCTCGCCGATCACCAATAGTGCGTCGGCATAGCGGATCTGGTCGATGAGCGGAGCGCGGACCGGTCCGGCCGGCACCACGGCGCCATTGCCGAGACCGCGCCGCGCATCCACCGCGATCAGCGCGAAGTCGATCGCCAGCCGGGCGCTCTGGAAGCCGTCATCCATGATGATGAAGTCGACCCCGAGCTCGGCGAGCAGCTTCTGCGCGGCCTGCCGGCGGTTCACCGCGACGCAGGTCGGCGCGACACTCGCCAGAAGCAGCGGCTCGTCGCCGACCTCGGCCGCGCTGTGATGCGCCGGATCGACCAGCACTGCGCCGCGGCTGGCTCGCCCGTGGCCGCGCGACACGAAGCCGGGGCGCAGCCCCTCGGCGAGCGCGGCGCGCCCGAGCGCCATGGCGGTCGGCGTCTTGCCGCCCCCGCCGACGGTGAAATTGCCGACGCACAGCACCGGCACCCCGACATCGGCGCGCTCGCCGTGCTCCAGATTGCGCCGGGCCACCCGCCCGTAGACCGCCGCCGCCGGTGCCAGCATCAGGCTCTGCCAGGCTTTCGGCCGCCACCAGAAGGGCGGCGTCTCGGCCCGCATCATCGCGGCGCCGCCGGACGGTTGCAGCGGTCGAGGCCCACCGACAGCTTCAGCGGATGCAGGAACGGCTGCAGCGCCTGCATGGTCCGCGGCAGCGCGCCGCGCATCTCCTCCACCGTCGTCGCCGAGGCCCGCTTCATGCGGGCGAGCGCCGCGGGATCGTCGAGGATCTGCGCAAGGCAGGCGGCCAGCGTGCCGCCGTCGCGCACGATCTTGGCGCCGCCATTCTTCAACAGCCGCTGATAGGCGTCGCGGAAATTCTGGACATAGCGGCCCGACAGGATCGCGGTGCCCAGCATCGCTGCCTCGAGCGGGTTCTGGCCGCCCTCGCCGGTCACCGACTTGCCGAGAAAGGCGATGTCGGTGAGCCGCAGATAGAGCCCCATCTCGCCCATCGTGTCGCCGAGCAGGATATCGGTTTCCGCATCGGGAAGGTCGCCCCGGCTGCGCCGCGCGACCTTGAGGCCGGCGCCGGTCAGCTCGGCCTCGATCTCGTCGCCGCGCGTCGTGTGGCGCGGCACGATGATGCTCAGAAGGCCGGGATGGCTCGCGGCCAGCTTGCGATGCACCTCGCCGGCCAGCGTCTCCTCGCCGGCATGGGTGGAGAGCGCCGCCCAGCGGGGCCGCGCGCCCAGCGCCGCGATCATCTCGTCCAGCGCCGCGCCGGGGTTTGGCGGCGGAGCAGTATCCGCCTTCAGATTGCCGGCCACCGAGACGGCCCGCGCGCCCAGGAGATGGAAGCGTTCGCCGTCCACATCCGACTGGGCGACCACATGCGCCAGTGTTTCCATCAGCGCTTCGGCCAGCCACGGCGCCGATTTCCAGCGCTTGAAGGACCGGTCCGACAGGCGCGCATTGACCAGCACCTGCGGGATGCGCCGCCGGTTCAGCTCCATCAGCGTCGTCGGCCAGATCTCGCTCTCCGCCACGATCGCCACGTCCGGGCACCAATGGTCGAGAAAGCGGTGGATGGAGGGGCCGAGATCCAGCGGCACATATTGGTGGATGACGCAGTCGCCGAGCCGTTCGGCGACCAGCGTTGCCGAGGTCATCGTGCCGGTGGTCATCAGGACGGAGATGCCGTCCGCCGCGATCGCCCGCACCAGCGGCGTGACCGCGGCGCTTTCGCCGACGCTCGCCGCATGCACCCAGACCAGCGGACCGGCCGGGCGCTCGACGCTGGCATGGCCGTAGCGTTCGCGGCGCCGCAGGGGGTCTTCCTTGCCCCGCGAGGTGCGGTAGCCGACATAGGGGCCGAGCAGCGGATAGACGAGCGTGCCCGCCGCCCGATAGGAGGCGAGTGCGGCGCGTGCCAGGAAATCGCTCACGCAACCCTCCCGACCAGCCGCTCGGCCGCGACATTCGCCGCCTCGATCGCCAGCGTGATCTCGCGGCGCTTGGCCTCCATCTCCTCCGCGTCGGCATCGGCCGCCACATGGATCGGATCGCCGACCACCACCGCGATGCGGCCGAAGGGCAGCGGCACCGTCGTCTTGTCCCAGGAGCTCTCGACCACGTAGCGCCGGCTGGTGACCGCCGCCGACGGCAGGACCGGCCGGCCGGAGATCCGCGCCAGCGTCACGATGCCGAGCCCCGCGTCGCGGGGCACGCCCTTCGGCACGTCGGCGATCATGCAGACACCGAAGCCGCGGGCGAGATAGCGGCGCAGCGCGATCAGCGCCTTGGCCCCGCCCTTCTGGGCGCGCACCGGCCCGGCGCGTCCGCCCGAGCCGCGCACCGTCTCGATGCCGAAGCGCGCGACCACGGCGGCGTTCATCTCCGCGTCTGCATTGCGCGACAGGAGCGCGACATAGGGCAGTTCGGCCGGCCGGAAGAACGGCGCCAGGAGATGCTGCCCGTGCCACAGGCCGACGATCGCCGGATGCTCGGCGGTCAGCCGGGCCCGCCAGTCGGTCGAGCCGGGGGCTTCCCTCTGGGTCGCATGGACGAGGCGCAGGCCGCGATAGATCGCGCTGCCGCCGACCGCCATGGTCGCCGGGCTGCGGAGCAGGCGCCGGACGCGCTTGCGCCACGCGCGCAGGGTCCCCCGCGGGCGTTTCGACGGAGCGCCGTCCTCGCCGGTTTGAGCCTGTGCCATCAATTCATCCGACATCGACGTCAGCCTGACCGCCTGTCCGGGGACAGACCAATCTCACTGCTTGTCCGGGTCCATCAGCCGGTGCATGTGGACGATGAAATACCGCATGGCGGCGTTGTCCACGGTCTGCTGCGCCTTCGACCGCCAGGCCGCCAGGGCCGAGGCGTAGTCGGGAAAGATGCCGACGATGTCGAGATTGTCGAGGTCCTTGAAATCGACGCTCTGGAGATCGTCCAGTTCGCCACCGAAGACCAGGTGAAGAAGCTGCTTGGGTTTCTGCTCTTCCATCATGTCCTCTTTCGTCCTGCACCGCGCCGCGCGCGGCGCAGACTGGGGTGTTGTTACCGGGTGCAGCCTTGTCCTGCACCAAAATACCGTCCGCTCCAAGGCGGCGGCGCCGTTCAGTCGGGAACGGCCTCGGCGAGCCTTTGCAGCCGCGGCATCGCCGCCAGCGAGGCGGCCATCAGGATCTCGTGCCGGCGCCCCTCGCTGCGATAGACGGTCGGCAGGCCGGCCCGGCCGCACAGGAGGCCGCCGGCCCGCTCGATCAGGAGATCGGCGGCGGCGATGTCCCAGTCGCTGGCGCGCGGCCGGATCAGCGTGCCGTCGAGCCGCCCGCAGGCGACCAGCGCCAGCCGGTAGGCCAGCGACGGCACGGCCTTCTCGCTGGCGAAGGCCTCGCCATCGGAGGCCTCGACGCGCTTGCGCATGGAATCGGGCATCGCCAGCCGCATCCGCTCGCCCGGCCCCGGCTCGGCGACGGCGCAAGGGGCCCCGTTCATCAGCGGCGTGCCGTCGGCGGTCACCTCGAAGATCTCGCCCATCGAGGGCGCCGCGATGACGCCGACCACCGGACGGCCGTTCTCGACCACGGCGATCGACACGCACCAGGTGTCCTCGCCGCGCAGATAGGCCCGCGTGCCGTCGATCGGGTCGACCACGAAGAAGCGGCTGCCGGTGCCCGTCCGCGCGTCGCCCGGCTGCATCTCCTCCGACACCCAGCCATAGTCCGGGCGGGCGCCCACCAGCGTGTTGCGCAGCATCAGGTCGACGGCGAAATCCGCTTCGCTGACCGGGGAGTTGCCCTCCTTCCACCAGACCTTGGGGTCGCGGCGGAAGAAGCCGAGCGCGATCTCGCCGGCCTCGACGGCCGCCGCCTTCACCAGTTCCAGATCATCCTGATAGCCCGACAAGATCACGCGCCTGCCACGGTCATGGAGCCGATCCGCAGGGTCGGCACCACGGTGGAGAACCGTTCGTCGAGATCGTCCGCCGCCGTCAGCGAGGCCAGCATGTCGGTGAGGTTGCCGGCGATGGTCAGCTCGGACACCGGCGTGGTCAGCTCGCCATTCTCGATGAGATAGCCCGAGGCGCCGCAGCTGTAGTCGCCGGTCACCAGATTGGTGCCGTGGCCGATCAGCTCGTCGATATAGAGCCCGGTGCCGGTCTCGCGGATCAGCGCCTCGCGCGACATCTGCCCGGGCGACAGGAGGACATTGCTCGACGAGGGCGACACGCCGTTGCCGCCCCGCGCCGCCCGGCCGTTGCTCTGAAGGCCCAGCTCCGTCGCGGTCGCCGTGTCGAGAAGCCAGTTGCGCAGGATGCCGTTCTCGACCAGCGCCATCGGCGCGCCGCGCACGCCCTCCCCGTCGAAGGGGCGCGAGCCCGGTCGCCGCGGTAAAAGCGGGTTGTCGGTCAGCGTGAAGCTTTCCGGCAGGATCGCTTGCCCCATGCGGTCCTTCAGGAAGCTCGTGCCGCGGGCGATCGCGGCGCCGTTGACCGCGGCCACGATGCTGCCGATCAGCCCCCGCGCGATGCGCGGATCGTAGAGGATCGGCATGCGGCCGGTGGCCGCCGTGCCGGGGTTGAGGCGCCGTACGGTCCGCTCGCCGGCGCGCCGGCCGATGGCCTCGGGGTCGTCGAGATCGGCGTAATGGATGCGGGAATCGAAATCATAGTCCCGCTGCATGCCGACGCCGGTGCCGGCGATGACGCTGATCGAGCGCGAAAAGCCCGAGCGCATGCGATGGCCGGCAAAGCCCGACGAGGTCGCCAGCACGAGGCCTGCCGCCCCCGCCGAGACCGAGGCCCCGCCGGAATTGGTCACGCCGGCAACGCCGCGCGCCGCCTCTTCCATCGCCAGCGCCTCCTCGATCATCGCCGTCGTCGCCAGGTCGGTGTCGTCGTAGAGATCGAGACCGGGATCGTCGCGGCCGTCGGCCAGGCGGTCGGCATCGGCGAGGCGCGCGAAGGGATCTTCCGGCGAAACCTTCGCCATGGCGATCGCCCGCTCGACCAGCGGCTGCGGATCGCTGTGGATGTCGCCCGAGACGGTGGCGACGCGCCGACCGACGAAGACGCGGAGCGACATGTCCTCGCTCTCGGAATTCTCCGTATCCTCGACCGCGCCGAGCCGGACCGAAACCGATCGCCCGAAGGAGCGGACCACCGCCACGTCGCAGGCGTCGGCCCCGGCCTTTCGTGCGGTCTCGATGAGCCGCTCGGCGACCGAAAGGAGCCGCGTGCTGTCGTCGTCCATGAACCTGCCTGCTGGTGTTCGTCACCGAACCATTTATTGTGCGATGCCATAGCCATCAAGGCGTCATTGCACGCGATTGCAGCCGGCCGCGCGTGCAGCAACCGGGAACGGGAGCTTCGGTGGAGCACACAACCTCGATCTTTCTGGAAGTCGTGCTGCTTCTCGGCGGCGGAATCGTCGCAGGCACGCTGTTCCAGCGCATCGGGCTGGGCACGGTTCTGGGCTATCTGTTTGCCGGCATTCTGCTCGGCCCGGTCTTCCGCGTCGTCGCCGATGGCGAGGAAATCCTGCATATCGGCGAACTCGGCGTCGTCTTCCTGCTGTTCATCATCGGACTGGAGCTGAAGGTCGGCCGCTTGTGGGCGATGCGGCGCCAGATCTTCGGCCTCGGCCTTGCCCAGGTGGTGCTGTCCGGCCTGGTGCTGGCGGGCGTCGCCTTCCTGTTCGACTTTACCTGGCAGGCGAGCGTGCTGATCGGCTTCGGCCTCGCTTTGTCCTCCACCGCCTTCGGCCTGCAATTGCTCGACGAGGCCGGCGAGACCAATACCCGCCACGGCCAGTCGGCCTTTTCGATCCTTTTGTTCCAGGATCTGGCGGTGGTGCCGCTTCTCGCCGCGATCCCCTTCCTGGCGCCCGCCTCGGGCGACACGGCGATCGACCCGGTGGAAATCGCCATCTCGATCGGTGCGGTCGCGGCGCTGGTGGTCGGTGGGCGCTATTTGCTCAATCCGCTGTTCCGCCTCATGGCCACCTCCGGCGCCCGCGAGGTCATGCTCGGCGCCGCGCTCTTCGTGGTGCTGGGATCGGCCATGCTGATGGAGGCGGCGGGCTTCTCCATGGCCATGGGCGCCTTCATCGCCGGCGTGCTCCTGGCCGAATCCACCTATCGCCACGAGCTCGAAGCCAATATCGAGCCGTTTCGCGGCCTGCTGCTGGGCCTGTTCTTCATGGGGGTCGGGCTGTCGCTCGACCTCGCCGTCGTCATGCGCGACTGGCTGGCGATCCTCGCCCTGACGCCGGCGCTGATGCTGGCGAAGGCGGCGATCATCTATCTTCTGTCGCGGGCCTTCGGCGAAACCGGCAACACCGCCACCCGCGTCTCCGGCCTGCTCGCCCAAGGCGGTGAGTTCGGCTTCGTGCTGTTCACCGCGGCCTCGGCGGGGCTGCTCATCTCCGAGGCAACGGCTTCGTTCCTCATCGCCATCGTCACCCTGTCGATGATGCTGACGCCGCTGACCACCTGGCTCGGACGCCGGCTCAGCGCCGAGGCGAATGGCGACGAGGAGGTGCTGGACGAGGATTTCGCCGGCGCCGGTGCCTCGGTGCTGATGATCGGCTTCTCGCGCTTCGGGCAGATGACGGCGCAGGTGCTGCTGTCGAGCGGTACCGACGTGACCATCATCGACTCCTCGGCCGAGCGCATCCGCACGGCCGAGGCCTTCGGCTTCCGCATCTATTTCGGCTCCGGGCTGCGCAAGGACGTCCTGGAAGCGGCCGGCATCCGCAAGACGCGGCTGGTCGCCATCTGTACCAACAAGCGCGAAACCACCGATCGGATCGTCGATCTGATCCGCGCCGATTTTCCCAATGTCCGCCTCTATGTCCGCGCCTATGACCGCAGCCACGCTCTGTCGCTGCGCGCCCGGGGCGTCGATTACGAGATCCGCGAGACGGTGGAATCCGCCCTCGCCTTCGGGCGGGCGACGCTCGACGCCCTGGGCATCGAGGACGAGCTGGCCGACCGGATCACCGAGGATGTGCGCCGGCGCGATCTCGCCCGTCTCAAGCTGCAGGAGGCCGAGGGCTTCTATGCCGGCACCGACATGATCACCAACCGCGTCGTGACGCCCGAACCGCTGGTCAAGCCGCGCCCGGCCCTCAAGGACATCGAGCGCTCGCCGAGTGATGACGATGCCGGCGCGAGCCCGGAGGACGGGGCGCCGATCAAGCGCCGCCGCGGCCGCCCCTTCCGCGGGCGCCGTCGCGACTTCGGCAAGATCCAGTCGCGCTGACACGCGACAGGCCGAAGCATCACCCGCCGACCCCGGCCCTGCGAGGCGTCCGGGAGCCGGAGCTCAGTCCGGCTTGGACAGCTCCGATTCCGACTTCAGCACCCGGCTGCCATCCTCCTGCTCGATCATGTAGGCGGGGTTGTCCGCGTCGGCATTGCGGGTGATCTCGCTGCCCTCGATCGTGCGCGTGACCTTTTCGGTGAAGGTGTCGCTGACCTTGCCGGTGCCGGTCCCGCCCCCCCAGTTCCATTCGACCCATTCGCCCTTGCGGTACTTCGCCATCGCTCGCCTCCTGTTGATTGGATAGGCGCGAAGCGATTTCGCGGCGGATGCGTTCCCGCAGGGCTTTGCGTACAGACCGGCCAAATCGCCGCAGACCGGGCGCGGAACCGGAGCCCGAAGGCCGCCGTTTGCAGACTCGTCCCGGCCCTTGCGGCCTTCCATCCATCGGCCCCGTCCATGAACCCTCGCCTTGCCTTTCACGCCGAACAATTCGGCCTCGCCCTCACCGATCCGCACCGGTTCGAGGTCGAGCGCCGCAAATGCGGCAAGGGGTTCAAGATCTGCTTTTCCAACGGCGAGCCCATCGCCGACAAGCGCCTGCGCAAGCGGGTGAAGGCGCTCGCCATTCCCCCGGCCTGGACCGAGGTGAAGATCTGCATGGACGAGAGCGGCCACATCCAGGCAATCGGTCGCGACGAGAAGGGCCGGCTGCAATATCGCTATCACAACGAATGGGTGAATGTGCGCGACGCGGTGAAGACCGAGCGGCTGCTGCGCTTCGGCCATGCCCTGCCCCGGCTGCGCCGCCGCGTCGAGAAGGACATGCGTCGCCGCAAGCTCGACCGCCTGACCACCTCGGCGATCGCCACCCGGCTGATCGACCTGACCGCCATGCGGCCCGGCCATGAGAAATATGCCAGCGATGGCGGGCGCGGCGTCGCCTCCCTGCGCAAGGACAATCTGCGCATCCTCAAGAAGGCGGCGGTGCTGAAGTTCGTCGCCAAGTCCAACAAGCCGCAGCGCATCGAGATCGTCGACCGGCCGATGGTCAAGTCGCTGAAGCGGGTCCGCAAGGGCAAGGGCAAGCGCCTGTTCCGCTTCCCCGATGCCCGCAAGGAGCAGCGCGAGCTGACCGCGAACCTTCTCAACGACTATCTGCACGAGGCCGCCGACGCGCCGGTCTCGGCCAAGGACTTCCGCACCTTCCACGGCTCGGCCGAGGCGCTGCGCTATCTGGTCGAGGATGCCGAGGACAAGGTGAACAGCAAGTCGAAGCGCAAGCGCGCCGTCGCCGCGGCCATGCGATCAGTGTCACAGGTGCTGCGCAACACGCCGGCCGTTGCCCGCGCGTCCTATGTCCACCCGCAGATCGTCGCCGCCTTCGAGGCCGGCGAATTGTCGCCCGACCTCCTGAAGGGTCGCTGCCGCGAGGGACTCACCCGCGTCGAGACCGGGCTGATGCGCTTCCTCGAACAGGCGGCCCGCAAGCCGGTCACGGCCGGGCAGGACGAGACCATGAGCGAGGCGGCGGAAACGCCGCCGCAAACCGGTCGGCTGGACGAGCGGATCCTCGAAGCCGCCGAATAGGCGGGCCGGCGGTTTGGCCTATCCGGCCTTGACCGACGTGATCCCGTGTTGACGCCGACCGCTGTTCCTGGACGAGAGCAGCGCGTCGAGCGACCGCTTGGTCTCTTCCTTCACCGGGCTGGTCTCGTCGAGGATCTGCTTGGTGCGCAGGAAGTCGAGGACGCCGTAATGCGAGACCGGCGGGCAGATCAGGAGGTCCGGCGGGTGCATGTGGACCTTGGTGTCGATGATTGACTGCATCATCAATTGCGACGCCCCGAACAGCGCCTCCAGCGGCGTCGGCATGATGTCCGGCCCGCCCTTCGGTCCGCCATTGACGTCGACGGCGATGACCTTGTCGACCTTGCCCTGCAGCCGGTCGAAGGGCAGCGGGTTGAAGATGCCGCCATCGATCAGGATCCGCCCGTCGCGGCGCACCGGCCGGAACACCGCCGGCAGGGCGGCCGTCGCGGCCAGCGCGCTGAACAGTTCGCCGGAATCGATCTCGCATTCCAGCTTGCCGTAGAAATCGGTGGCCATCACCCCGAGCGGAATCTTCAGCTCGCTGAAATGCAGCGGCAGATCGAGCGGCAGGAAGGCCCGCACGACGCGCTCGGCATTGAGCTGGCCGAGACGCAGTCCGCCATCGGCAAGGAATTCCTGGAAGCTGCCCGGACGGGTGCGCCAGAGCCGGCCGAAGACGAGGCTCTTGCCGGCAAAGCAGTCGAGGACGAAGTCGCGGACGTCGCGGCCGCTCATGCCCGAGGCGCGGCCGGCGCCCATGATGGCGCCGATCGACGAACCGACGATGCGATCCGGCACGAGCCCGAGTTCGTCGAAGGCTTCGAGCACGTGGATATGGGCGAGCCCGCGCGCGCCGCCGCCGCCGAGGGCGAGCCCGAGCGTCGTCACCGCCGTCAGGCTCCCGCGGGACCGACGGTGATGATCGTCGGCGGAGCCGACAGCAGCGCCTCGGCCTGCGCCTTGACGTCGTCGAGGGTGACCGCGTCGATCAGGTCCTGGCGCTTGTCGATATAGTCGATGCCGAGATCGTCGAGCTGGATGCCGAGCAGCGTCGAGGCGATCGCCGCCGAGGAATCCAGATTGCGGATGGCATAGGCGCCCTTCACATAGGCTTTCGCTTTCGCCAGTTCCTCGGCCGTCGGGCCGTTTTCGGCGAGATCGGCCAGCTGCTCGCGGATGATCGCGATGCTTTCCTCGGCCTTTTCCGCCCGCGTCGCGGTGCGGATGCCGAGCAGCGCCGCATGGTCGTAGCTGGCCAGGAACGAGCCGGCGCCATAGGCAAGGCCGCGCTTCTCGCGGATTTCCTCGTAGAGCCGCGACGTGAAGGAGCCGCCGCCCAGGATGTGGTTCATCAGATAGGCGGCGAAGAACTCGTCATCGTCGCGCATCACGCCCGGCAGGGCCATCTGGATCGTGGTCTGCGGCACCGCCAGGTCGACGGCCTCGGTCTTGCCGAGGACCGGCTGGATATCGGCCACGGGCTTCAGCTCGGGCGTTTCGGGCAGCGCGCCGAAGACTTCGTCGAGCCGCTTGCCGAGTTCGTCCGGCGTGATGTCGCCGACGACGCCGACGTAGAGATTGTCGCGCGCGAAGATGCGCTTTCTGAATGCCTCGAGGTCGGCGGCGCCGACGGTTGCCAGCGTCTCCAGCGTGCCCTTGGTCGGCCGCGCATAGGGATGATCGGCGAAGACCGTGCGCGAGAACGCCTTGCCGGCGAGCTCGCCGGGGTCGTTCTGCTCGGCGAGGATCCCGGCCATGATCTGGCCGCGGATCCGCGCCACCGGCTCCTCGTCGAAGCGCGGATCGTTGATCGATGCCTTCAGAAGCGCGAAGGCGTCGTCATTGACCTCGGTGATGGTCCGGAAGCTGCCCGAGAAATTGTCGAGGCTGGCGTCATAGCTCAGCGACACGCCGAGATCGTCGAGCCGCGCCTGGAATTCCTGGCTGTCGATGTCGCCGGCCCCCTCGTCGAGCAGACCGGACATCAGGTTCGCGGTGCCTTCCTTGCCGGGCTCGTCCTGGGTCGAGCCGCCGCCCTTGAAGGCGAATTTCATCGCGATCAGCGGATTGGTGTGATCCTCGACGAGCAGCGCCTTGATGCCACCGGGACTGGTGACCGTCTGGATATCGACGGCCTCGGCGGTGCCGACCGATGCGAAGGACAGGCTGAACGACAGGGCCAGGGCGGCGATCGTGCCACCGAGCGCGGGGACGAATGACTTCAACGGGGGATTCCTTCTGCGAAGGGGAAGATCAGGAGCGCGTGTCGGCATCCGGCTGGGCCTCGGGTCTGAGATAGCCGGTGACCGAGCGCTGCGGCCGCAGATATTTGCGGGCGACGGCGTTGACGTCCTCGACGGTCACCGCCTCGATGCGCTCGGGCCATGCCTCCACATCCTCGATGGTGCGGCCGGTGGCCAGGGCCGCGGCGTAGCGGCGGGCCATGGAGGTCTGGCTGTCGCGCAGATAGATCATATTCTTGCGCACCCGGTTCTTGGCCCGGTCCAGTTCCGCCTCGGTGACGCCGTCTTCGGTCAGCGTCGCGATTTCCTCGTCGAGCGCCGCCTCGACGGCATCGAGGGAGGCGCCGTCGCGCGGCGTTCCATAGACCACGAACTGGGCCTCTTTGAGCGCCGTGCCGCCGTAATAGGTGCCGGTGGCGGCCGCCAGCGCCCGGTCGACGACCAGTCCGCGATAGAGGCGGCTGGTGGTGCCGCCGCCCAGAATGTCCGCCAGAATGTCCAGCGCCTCGGCCTCGCCGTTCTCGTCCGTCGTTTCCGACGGCACCAGATAGGCGGTCTGCAGCGACGGCTGTGTGACGCGCGGATCGGTCAGCGTGACGGTGCGCTCAGCCAGCGGCTCCGGCTCGACCGGACGGACCCGGTCGCCCGGATCGGCGCGCCGCTCGACCTTGCCGTAGGTCTCGGCGACGAGATCGCGGACTTCGGCGACGTCGACGTCACCGGCGATCAGCAAGGTCGCGTTGTTCGGCGTGTAGTATTTGTTGTAGAAGGCGATCGCGTCGTCGCGCGTCAGGCCTTCCATCTCCTGCCGCCAGCCGATGACCGGCGTGCCGTAGGGGCTGTTCTGGAACAGCGCCGCCTGCACGGCTTCCGAGAGCTGCGAGCCCGGATCGTTGTCGATCCGCATGCGGCGCTCTTCCAGGATGACGTCGCGTTCCGGCAGGACCGCCTCCTCGGAGAGAACGAGGTTCTCCATCCGGTCGGCTTCCATCTCCATCACCATTGCCAGCGCGTCGGCCGGCACCTGCTGGTAGTAGCCGGTATAGTCGGAGGTAGTGAAGGCGTTTTCCTGGCCGCCGATATCGGCGACGCGGCGCGAGTACTCGCCAGTGGGATGATTCTTGGTGCCCTTGAACATGAGGTGTTCGAGGAAATGCGCGATGCCGCTCTTGCCGGGCGCCTCGTCCGCCGAGCCGACATGGTAATAGACCATCTGGGTGACGATCGGTGCCCGATTGTCGGGCAGCACCACGACCTGCAGGCCGTTGTCGAGGGTGAAGGTGGTGAGATCCGGCCCGTTCTCGCGCGCCGCGGTCTCGGGCGTCGTCGGCGCCGTGTCGGACGGGCCGGTCACCTCGGCCTGCGCCGGGGCCGGCTCTGTCTGGGCACCGGCCGACAAGGTCAGGGGCAGCACGAAAGCGACGGCGAGCGTCGGCAGGCCGATGGGGCGGAAGTGATGCGTCATCGTTCGGTCTGATCCTCGTTGTTGCACCCTGTTGCAAGCCTCGCGACTATGCCGGATGCCGAGAATCCTTGCCAATTAAGGTTTGTTTAGGTCGCCGTGAGGATGGCGTCAGCGACCCGGGGCGACAAGAAAGCGCAGCACCGTCTCGCCCATGGCGCGTTCGTCGGTCTGCTCGAACCCGCCCGGCACCTCGAACGGCGCGGACAAGGCTTCCTCGACGATCACCAGCGCCCCCGGCTTCAGCCAGCCGCCATCGCGCGCCGAGACGAGCGCCGCCGTGCCGAGACCGCGCCCATAGGGCGGATCGGCGACGACGCAGTCAAATGGCTCCATTGTTCCCACGATGCCGAGGCTGGTGGCGTCGCGCCGGAAGATCTTGGACCGCCCCTGCAGGCCGAAGGCCTCGATGTTCTCGCGGATGAGACCGCGGCCCTCGACGCCTTCCTCGACGAACAGGCAGAAGCGGGCGCCGCGCGACAGCGCCTCGATGCCGAGCGCACCGGTGCCGGAGAACAGGTCCAGCACCCGGGCCCCGTCGAGCTGGAAGCCGGGCCGGTGCGTCAGGATATTGAACAAGGTCTCGCGGTTGCGGTCCGTGGTCGGCCGGATCGTATCGGTCTTCGGGACGGCCAGCCGCCGCCCCTTCAGGTCACCCCCGACGATGCGCATGCCGGATCAGCCCTTGCGCGGCGGACGCGGCGGGCGCCCCGGACGCTGCGGCGCGTCGCCGCCGGAGCGCGGCGGACGACCGGCGGGCTTGCCAGCCCCACCACGCGGCGCCGACGGCCCGGACGGCCGTTCGCCGCGGGACGGGCCCCGGTCGGTCCGGCCGGCCTGCGAGCCCAGCGCCTTCTTGGTGCCCTGCGGCCGTGCGCCCGGCGCCATCCAGACATTGGCACTGCGCTTGGGCGCATCGATCGGACGCTTGGGCGGGCTTGCCGCGTCGTCGCGGCCGCCGGCGGCCTCGCGGTCGCCATAGGGCTTCTTCGGGCCCTCGAAGCGCTTGCCCGGACGCTCGCCGAACGGCTTGCGGTCGCCGCGCTCGGGCCGTCCGGCACGGGTATCGAGCCGGCCCAGCGCATCCTCTCGCTTGGCCTCGCGGACCCGCTTCTTGTTCGGCGCGGTCTCGCTGGCGGAAATCCACTCGTCGGACTTCTTCGGCCGCTCCGTGCGCTCGGCCTCGACCGGGCGGTTGGAGAAGGGCTTGGCCACCGGCGCGTCGAAATCGGCGCCCGATTCCTCGATCAGCCGCTCGCCGAGCTGGTCGCGCAGCATGCGGCCCTTGATCTCCTGCACCGAGCCTTCCTTCAGGTCGCCCAGCTGGAACGGGCCGAAGGACAGGCGGATCAGCCGGTTCACCTCGAGGCCGAGATGCGCCAGCACCTTCTTGACCTCGCGGTTCTTGCCCTCGCGCAGGCCGAGCGTCAGCCAGACATTGGAGCCCTGCTCGCGGTCCATCGTCGCCTCGATGGCGCCGTAGAAGACCCCGTCGATGGCGATGCCCTGGCGCAGCTCGTCAAGACGCGCCTGGGTGATCGCGCCATGGGCGCGCACGCGGTAGCGCCGCAGCCAGCCGGTCGCCGGCAGCTCCAGGATTCGGGCGAGCCCGCCGTCATTGGTCAGGAGCAGCAGCCCCTCGGTGTTGATGTCGAGGCGTCCGACGGTGAGCACCCGCGGCATGTCGCCGGGCAGGCGGTCGAAGATCGTCGGCCGGCCTTCCGGGTCGCGGTTGGTGGTCACCGTGCCGGCGGCCTTGTGGAACAGCCAGAGCCGTGTCCGCTCGATGGCCGGCAGCGGCGCATTGTCGATCTCGATCCGGTCGGAGGCCGTGACGACGACGGCCGGCGTGTCGAGGACCTTGCCGTTCAGCTTGACGCGGCCGTCGGCGATCATGCCTTCGGCGTCGCGGCGCGAGGCAATGCCCGCGCGCGCCAGGCGCTTGGCGATCCGCATCTCGCCAACGGCGGACTCGGTCTCGGCGCGGGGCGCACGGTCGTCGCGCGGCGCCCGCTTCGGCCGGTCGTCACGCACCGGGCGGCGCTCGCCGCCGGACCGCTCCGTGCGATCGCCTTTCGGCGCGTCATGCTGCAGCCGTCCGAAGCTGCGGGGCTTGGCCCCCTCGCCCTTGTCGTCGCGCGCGCCGCCATGGGAGAACATGCCTCGGCTCTTCGGCGTGAATGGCTTGCCGCCCTCGCGCGGCTTCGGCCGGTCACCGCGCTCGCGGTCCCCGCCACCTGCGCCCCGTTTGCCACCGGGTCCGCGTCCGCGACCTTTTCCGTCGTCGCCGTTCGTCGTATCGCTCATGCAACTGCCTCTCATGCGGCGGCTATCTGCTCGGACCGGCGCTCGCGCCGGCTCACCACCGTCGAGATGGTGAAAGGATCGGCGGAGCGGTTCGCCCCTGAGGAGCTGGAACGCTTGCGCCGACCCGCGAATGGATTAGCAGGTGGCTCTACAGCATCGCCCGTCAAAGGGGAACGGGATTCGGACCGCGCCATGAGGCCGGATCGACAGACCAAGGAGCCGCCTCTGCCCCGCCCGACCTTCATGGACATCGCCCTCGAGGAAGCCCGGCTGGCCGCGGCGCGGAACGAAACGCCCGTCGGGGCGGTCATCGTGCGCGGCGACGAGGTCATCGCCCGCGGCGGCAACGAGACCCGCCAGCGCAACGATCCCACCGCCCATGCCGAGATCGTCGCGATCCGCTCGGCGGGTGCCCGGCTCGGCTCCGAACGCCTGCCGGACTGCGATCTTTATGTGACGCTGGAGCCCTGCGCCATGTGTGCGGCGGCGATCTCGTTTGCGCGCATCCGGCGGCTCTATTACGGCGCGGCCGATCCGAAGGGCGGCGGCGTCGATGCCGGGCCGCGCTTCTTCAGCCAGCCCACCTGCCACCATGCGCCCGAGGTCTATTCCGACATCGCGGCCCGCGAGAGCGCGGAGCTTCTGCGCGGTTTCTTCCGGGCGCGGCGGCCCTGACCGCCTCCGCCAACCGGCGACATCCCATGCGCGTGTCTTAAGGGCGAACGGGCGTGATCAGAACGGCAGGAGGTCGCGGATTTTCGAGCCTAGGCCCTCGCCGCTGCCGCGCAGGCGCCGTTCCTTGACGCTCTCGTCGACGCCCGGATCGCCGACCGGGGCGGTGGCCGCGGGCTGGCGATAGGCGACCGGCGGCTCGCTCAGATATTTGCGCTGGGCCGGGCTGCCCTGTGCGCGCTCCTTGAGGCGGGCACGCACGAGTTCGCCGCGGCTGCGCAGCTGCTGCGGCGTTAACAAGGGCGCGTCGTCGTTGTTCTTGCCGAAGTCGAAGCCGTCGCTGCTGGTGCGATCGAGATAGGCCTGCGTCACGCCTTCCTTGCGGGCGGTCGCGACATCCGCCGGCATCGGCCCGTCGCCCTGATAGGCGGCGGCCTGCAGGCGGGCGCTGCGCTGTTCGGGTGATTCCGGCCAGTTCGGATCACCGGTCGTGTTGCGCGCCGTCTGCGGCGCCGGCAGAACACCGGTGTTCTCGGGCTTCACCAGCTCGGGGCGCGGCGCATAGGCGATCTCGGCGCTCTTGTTGTCGCCGCCGAGGCTGACGACGTTGTTGAGATCGTCGAACAGCGTCTCGCCCTGCGACTTGCCGGTGCCGTAGGTCGGTCCCAGACAGCCGGTCAGCGCCAGGCTGGCCGCTCCGATAGCCGTAGCGCGAAGCGCATTGCGGACTGTCTTCGATGTCATCCGGTACGGCCCCCTAGCCGATCATTTCCGCCCCCCATACCGGCATGCGGCCGGTCGGGCAGACCCTGCGCATGTCACGGAAATCTGGCGAATTCCGGGCGCAGTTCTAGGCTGCTGCAATGGGTTCTGCAAGCGTGCGGCCACCGTCGGGGCCGCCGCACGCTGTGATTGACCGCCGCGTTCAGGCCGCCGTCAGCCGCCGCGCGGCCTTCAGCTCGTGCAGCGCCGCCGCATCGCGCGCCGACACGTCCGGGAAGGCCGGGTCGGAGCCGACATCGCCGGTGATCTTCCACGAGCGGGCGCATTTGGTGCCCTCCGCCTTGCGGAAGACAACGGCGACGCCCGGCGTGTCGGCCAGGCGGAAGGCATCCGCCGGGGCCGGCTCGGCCGAGATGACGAGACCCGAGGTGATGGCGATCTCGGCGAAGTCGACCGAGGCCGCCTCTGCCCGCAATTCGGCGTCCTCGACATGGACCACCGGCGAGGCTTCGAGCGACGAGCCGATCACCTTCTCGCGGCGCTTTTCCTCCAGCGCGCCCATGACGACGCGGCGCACCCGGCGCAGCTTCTGCCAGCGGGCAGCAAGCTCGCCGTCACGCCAGGCCGGATCAACGTCGCGGAAGCTCTCCAGATGCACGGACTTGGCCTCCGGATAACGCGACAGCCATGCCTCTTCCATGGTGAAGGGCAGCATCGGCGCCATCCAGGTCACCAGGTGGTCGAACAGGATGCGGACCACCTGCAACGACGCCTTGCGGCGCGTCGAGGACAGCGGATCGCAATAGAGCGCGTCCTTGCGGATGTCGAAATAGAAGGCCGACAGTTCCACCACGACGAAATCGAGCAGCGTCCGGCTGATCCGCTTGAAGTCGAAGGAATCGTAGCCCTTGCGCACGATCTCGTCGATCTCGGCCAGCCGGTTGAGCATCAGCCGCTCCAGCTCCGGCATCTCGGCCAGCGGCACCGTCTCGCCCTCGTCGTGGGAGAGCGTGCCCAGCATCCAGCGCAGCGTGTTGCGCAGCTTGCGGTAGCTGTCGATGTTGGTCTGCAGGATCGTCTTGCCGAGTCTCATATCCTCCGAATAGTCGGAGCTGACCACCCAGAGCCGCAGGATGTCGGCGCCGGACTGCTTGATGACATCCTGCGGGGTGACGACGTTGCCGAGCGACTTCGACATCTTGCGCCCCTCCTCATCCATGACGAAGCCATGGGTGAGGACGGCGTCATAGGGCGCCCGGCCGCGGGTGCCGCAGGATTCCAGCAGCGAGGAATGGAACCAGCCGCGATGCTGGTCCGAGCCTTCCAGATAAAGGTCGGCCGGCCATTTCAGGTCGGGCCGCTTCTCCAGGCAGAAGGCGTGGGTGGAGCCGGAATCGAACCACACGTCGAGGATGTCGCGGACCATGGTCCATTTGTCGGCATCGTGCTCGTTGCCGAGGAAGCGCTCCTTGGCCCCGTCGGCGAACCAGGCGTCGGCGCCCTCGGCCGCGAAGGCTTCGAGGATGCGGGCGTTGACCGCCTCGTCCTTGAGCACCTCGCCATTCTCGTCGGCGAAGACGCAGATCGGCACACCCCAGGCGCGCTGGCGTGACAGCACCCAGTCCGGCCGGTCGGCGATCATGCCGCGCAGCCGGTTCTGGCCCGACGCCGGCACGAAGCGCGTCGCGTCGATGGCGCCGAGCGCGCGGTTGCGTAGCGTGTCCTCGGTGCCGGCGTTTGCCGACTGGCCGTCGAGGCCGTAGCCGCCGAGGTCCTGGTCCATATGGACGAACCATTGCGGCGTGTTGCGGAAGATCACCGGCTTCTTGGACCGCCAGCTATGCGGATAGGAGTGCTTCAGCCGGCCGCGGGCGATCAGGTTGCCCTGCTCGATCAGCGCGGCGATGACCCGCTTGTTGGCGTCGCCCTTCTTGCCCTTGTCGTCGATGACCCGCGCGGCTCCGCCGTCCGCGTCCGGGCCGAAGCCCGGCGCGTCCTTGGTGTAGAAGCCGTCGTCGTCAACGGTGAAGGGGATGGTCGTGTCGATGCCGCGCTTTTCGAGATCGCGGCGCGCATCCATCCAGGCGTCGAAATCCTCGCGGCCGTGCCCCGGCGCGGTGTGGACGAAGCCGGTACCGGCATCGTCGGTGACGTGGTCGCCCTCGAGCAGCGGCACGGCGAAGTCGTAGCCGCCGCCGACACCCTTCAGCGGATGATCGCAGACGAGGCCCGCGAGATCGCCGGCCGGAACGTCCGCAACGCGGCGATAGCCGTCCTCCGGCACCCGCGCCTTCGACAGAACGTCGGCAGCCAGCGCGTCGGCCAGCACCAGCCGGTCACCGGCCTTCGCCCAGCGCGGGTTCTCGGCGTCTTCGCGGGCGGTCACCTCGTAGAGGCCGTAGGCGATGCGCGGTGAATAGGCGATCGCCCGGTTGCCCGGGATCGTCCAGGGGGTGGTCGTCCAGATGACCACGGCCGCACCGGCAAGCGCCTCGCTGCCGCGCACCGGGAACTTGGTCCAGATCGTATCGGACTCATGGTCGTGATACTCGACCTCGGCCTCGGCCAGCGCGGTCTTTTCCACCACCGACCACATGATCGGCTTGGAGCCGCGATAGAGCTGGCCGGACATGGCGAATTTCAGGAGTTCGCCGGCGATCACCGACTCCGCCCCGTAGGCCATGGTCAGATACGGGTCCTTGAAGTCGCCCTCGACGCCGAGGCGGCGGAACTCCTCGGTCTGCACGCCCACCCAATGGGCGGCGAAGTCGCGGCATTCCTTGCGGAACTCGTTGACCGGCACCTCGTCCTTGTTCTTGCCCTTGGCCCGGTACTGCTCCTCGATCTTCCACTCGATCGGCAGGCCGTGGCAGTCCCAGCCCGGCACGTAATTGGCGTCGTAGCCGCGCATCTGGAACGAGCGGGTGATGACGTCCTTCAGCACCTTGTTCAGGGCGTGGCCGATATGGAGGTTGCCGTTGGCGTAGGGCGGCCCGTCATGCAGCACGTATTTCGGCCGGCCGGCCGATTCCCGGCGCAGGGTGCCGTAGAGGTCCATCGCGTCCCACTTGCCGATCCATTCGGGCTCGGCCTTGGGCAGGCCGGCGCGCATGGGAAACGGCGTTTCGGGCAGGAACAGCGTCTTGGCGTAGTCGATCCCGGTGGCGGAACCGGCCGCAGTGTCGTTCTTGGTGTCGCTCATGAATTCAGCCATGTCGTCTGCCGCGGTCGTGACGGCGGCGCGAGAAAAGGAGGCGTGGTGGCGCAAATGGCCGGCAACCCGGACCTTCTCCGGCTTGGCCGGTCAGAAGGCCGGGCGACTAATTCGGCCCGGACGGAGTATTGCGCGTGGATCCAACATGGCGTGGCTTTAGCAACTCCGAGCCCGGATGGAAAGAACGCCCCGCTGCAGGGCTGGCGTCGCCGCTCGCAGGTGAAGGCTCAGAACGCCATGCGGCGGTCGAGGTCACCGAACGGCGCGACGGCGGCGAGCATCGCCCGGGCTTCGTCCGCGTCGCGATCCATCTGGGCAATCAGCGCCTCGGCGTCGTCGAACCGCGCCTCGCCGCGCAGGAAACCGAACAGCGACACCGAAACGGTCTCGCCATAGAGATCGCCGGAAAAGTCGAACAGGAAGGTCTCGAACAGCGCCGCGCCATTGTCGAAGGTCGGACGGCGGCCGAAGCTCGCCACGCCGTCATGCAGTGTGCCGTCGGCACGGCGCAGGCGCACCGCGTAGATGCCGTGCTTCAACAGGCTGTCCGGCTCGATCACCATGTTGGCGGTGGGATAGCCGAGCGTGCGGCCGAGCCTGGCACCGCCAACCACCTCGCCGGCAATCGTCCAGCGGTAGCCGAGCAGCCCCGCGGCCTCGGCGACGGCGCCCTCCCCGAGGCAGTCGCGGATCCGGCTCGACGACACCGTCTCGCCGCCCTCGTCGACGAAGGCCGGCACAAGGGTGGCGCCGAAGCCATGCACCCGGCCGGCCTCGGCCAGCGTCTCGGGCGTGCCGCCACGCTTGGCGCCATAATGGAAGTCGAAGCCGGCGACCACGTGATGGGCGCCCATCGCCTCCACCAGCACGGTCTCGACGAAGGCTTCCGGCGCGAGACCGGCAAACTCCCGGGTGAACCCCTGTTCGACCACCGCGTCGAAACCGAGCATCTCCAGGAGGCGCGCCTTCATCGGCGCCGGCGTCAGCCGCGCCACCGGCTGGTCGGGCCGGAACACCGACCGCGGATGCGGCTCGAAGGTCAGGCAGACGAGCGGCCGCCCCGCGGCCGCCGCGATGGTCCGGGCCTGTTCCAGGACGGCCTGATGGCCGCGATGCACGCCGTCGAAATTGCCCACCGCCACGACGGCGCCGCGCAGAGCCGCCGGCACGTCCGCGACCGAGCCGAGACGCGCGATCGCGTCTGGCATCATGTCAGGGCAGCCATGAAGTAGCGCGCCGTCAGGCCGCGTTCCGACAGGACGGCGGCGACGGTCTGCGTCGCCGAATCCGCCGACGCCAGTTCCTCGCCATGGATGCCGTCGGTGATCAGCAGCGCGTCGGCGCCGAAATCGTTGGCGCCCTTCACGTCGGTCATCAGCCCGTCGCCGATCGCCAGCACCCGCGACGAGGACCCGAGATCGAGGACGCGCGACGCGACGTCGTAGATCGGCCGGTGCGGCTTGCCGGCGAGGCGCACCGTGCCGCCGATCAGGCCGTAGTCGCGCGCCAGCGCCCCGGAACACGGGATCAGCCGTTCGCCGCGATGCACGACGATGTCCGGATTGGCGCAGATCATCGGCAGGTCGAGCGCGTGGAGCCGGGCCAGCATGTCGGCATAATCCGCCGGCGTCTCGACCTCGTCATTGTAGAGGCCGGTGACGATCACGGCCCTCGCGTCGGCCTCACCGACCAGATCGACGTCGATGCCGGCGAAGAGGTCGTAGTCGCGCTCCGGCCCGATGTGGAAGACCGGTCCCGCGACATCGGCGATCAGGGCGCGCGTGGCGTCGCCGGAGGTGACGATGGCGTCATAGGCGTCGTGGGAGAAATCCATCGTGCCAAGCTGCGCGACCACCCCGGCCGACGGGCGCGGCGAGTTGGTCAGGAGCACCACCTTGACGCCTGCCGCACGCGCCGCCGTCAGCGCCGCCTCGGCGGCCGGATGCTTGACGACGCCGTTGTGGACGACGCCCCAGACGTCGCAGAAGATCGCGTCGTAGTCGCCGGCGATCTCGGCCAGCGCGGCGATCGGCCGGACGTCCTGCGGCGGTCGGACGGTATCCGCCCCGCGGCCGGTGTCGGAGAGAGAAGTTTCCATCGGTGTCCACGCTGCCATTGCCTGTCCCGTGCCGATAGAGGCGGCCTGCCGACCGGTCAAGGCGAAGCGCTGTCGCAAGCGCCCGCACCTGCCGCGTCAACACCGCCCAGGGATGCCGGACCGATCCGGCCGGCGATTAACGAAACTTCGATGACGCGATGCGCCGACCGCTTGACACCGCGCCGGCTGCGACACTATCTCCATCGTCGTTAGCACTCGCCCCAGGTGAGTGCCAGTTGTTCACGCCGGATGCCGAAAAGCGGGTCCGGCCATATCCGTCAACGAAGGGTTCAACGAACATGGCAGCTGTGAATTTCCGTCCTCTGCACGACCGCGTCGTGGTCCGTCGGGTGGAATCCGAAGCCAAGACGGCTGGCGGCATCATCATTCCGGACACCGCCAAGGAGAAGCCGCAGGAAGGCGAGATCGTCGCCGTCGGTTCCGGTGCTCGTGACGATTCGGGCAAGGTCGTGCCGCTGGACGTGAAGGCGGGCGATCGCGTCCTCTTCGGCAAGTGGTCGGGCACCGAGGTCAAGCTGAACGGCGAAGACTTCCTGATCATGAAGGAATCCGACATCATGGGCGTCGTCGCCTGATCAGGCGCCTGCGATTTCCGTAATTCCACGAAACTTCGAAACGGCGCGGCCTGATCAGATGGCGCGCCCGGGAGAATACGAACATGGCAGCTAAAGAAGTAAAGTTCGGCCGCGACGCACGTGAGCGCATGCTGCGTGGCGTCGACATTCTTGCCGACGCGGTCAAGGTGACCCTCGGCCCGAAGGGTCGTAACGTCGTCATCGACAAGTCCTTCGGCGCCCCGCGCATCACCAAGGACGGTGTCTCGGTCGCCAAGGAGATCGAGCTCGAGGACAAGTTCGAGAACATGGGCGCCCAGATGGTGCGCGAAGTGGCCTCGAAGACCAACGACAAGGCCGGTGACGGCACGACCACTGCGACGGTTCTCGCCCAGGCGATCGTCCGCGAGGGTGCCAAGGCCGTTGCCGCCGGCATGAACCCGATGGACGTCAAGCGCGGCATCGACGCGGCCGTCCTGAAGGTCGTCGAGGCGCTCGGCGTTGCCGCCCGCTCGATCGACACCTCGGACGAAGTCGCCCAGGTCGGCACCATCTCCGCCAATGGCGAGAAGGAAATCGGCGAGATGATCGCCTCGGCCATGCAGAAGGTCGGCAACGAGGGTGTCATCACCGTCGAGGAAGCCAAGACCGCCGAGACAGAGCTCGAAGTCGTCGAAGGCATGCAGTTCGACCGCGGCTACCTGTCGCCGTACTTCGTGACCAACCCGGAGAAGATGGTCGCCGAGCTCGAGGATTGCTACATCCTCCTGCACGAGAAGAAGCTCTCCAACCTCCAGGCGCTGCTGCCGGTCCTCGAGTCCGTCGTGCAGTCCTCCAAGCCGCTCCTCATCATCGCCGAGGACGTCGAGGGCGAGGCCCTGGCCACGCTGGTCGTCAACAAGCTGCGTGGCGGCCTGAAGATCGCGGCCGTCAAGGCGCCGGGCTTCGGCGATCGCCGCAAGGCCATGCTCGAGGACATCGCCGTCCTGACCGGCGGTACGGTCATCTCCGAGGACGTCGGCATCAAGCTCGAGAACGTCACCCTCGACATGCTCGGCCGTGCCAAGAAGGTCTCGATCACCAAGGAAAACACCACCATCGTCGATGGTGCCGGTGAGAAGACCCAGATCGAAGCCCGCGTCGGCCAGATCAAGGGTCAGATCGAGGAGACCACCTCGGACTACGACCGCGAGAAGCTGCAGGAGCGTCTCGCCAAGCTCGCAGGCGGCGTCGCCGTCATCCGCGTCGGCGGTGCGACGGAAGTCGAAGTCAAGGAGAAGAAGGACCGCGTCGACGACGCCCTCAACGCGACCCGTGCGGCCGTCGAAGAAGGTATCGTGGCCGGTGGTGGCGTCGCGCTGCTGCGCGCTTCCAACGCCGTCACCATCAAGGGCATCAATGCCGACCAGGACGCCGGCATCGCCATCGTCCGCAAGGCGCTTCAGGCTCCGATCCGTCAGATCGTCCAGAACGCCGGTGCGGAAGGCTCGATCATCGTGGGCAAGATCCTCGAGAACGAGTCCCTGTCCTTCGGCTACAACGCCGCGACGGGCGAGTATGGCGACATGATCCAGATGGGCATCGTCGATCCGGTCAAGGTTGTTCGCTCGGCTCTCCAGGACGCGGCATCGGTCGCCGGCCTGCTGGTTACCACCGAAGCCATGATCTCGGAGGCTCCGAAGAAGGAGTCGGCCGGCGGCGGCGGCGGCGGCATGCCCGGCGGCATGGGCGGCATGGGTGGCATGGGCGGTATGGACTTCTAAGAAGTCCGAACCGGCCGGACATTCATCCGGACTATCGAGGGGCTCGGCATCGCCGGGCCCCTTTTTCATGCGCCCTGCCCGCCGCGGGCAGCACCGGCTTGCCCGGCCGCGCCCGCCTTGCGATAGACAAGCCATGATCTCGCAGCGCGCCCGCTACGCCATCCGCTCCTTGAGGAACCTCGCGCCGCGGGCCGCGCCCGTATCGGCCGCCGTCATCGCCGCCGAAGAGCAGATTCCGCGCAAGTTCCTCGAAGCAATCCTGGCCGAGCTGAAACAGGCCGGCCTCCTCGTCAGCCTGCGGGGCGCGCGTGGCGGCTACCGCTTGGCGCGGCCCGGCGACGAGATCAGCTTCGCCGATGTCCTGCGCGTCGTGGACGGTCCGCTGGCGCTCGCCCCTTGCGCGTCCCGCACCGCCTATCGCCGCTGCGAGGATTGCCGCGACGTGGAGACCTGCGAGACCCGCACCGCGCTTCTGGCGGTGCGCGACGCCACCGCCGCCATTCTCGAAGCCCGGCATTTCGGCGAAGGGGACCGGACCGATGATCCTGCCTAGGCCGGGATGCGCCCCATCCGCCCCGGCGTCCGCCCAGGCATATGCGGTCGCACCGCTCGCGGCGTCGAAGATGAGCGATCTCATGGGTCGGCGAAATACGCACAGGATGTGCGCGCGGCAGCCCCTCCGCCGAACTTCTATTCCTATCCAGGAGATAGGAATAAGATAGCCTGATCCGGTCTCCAACGACCGGGTCTTCCATGAGCGACTTTTTCCTGTTCCTTGCCGTCGGCTTCCTCGCCCAGCTCGTCGATGGCGCGCTCGGCATGGCCTACGGCATCGTCTCCTCCACCGTGCTCCTGTCCTTCGGCGTCGCGCCCGCCGCGGCCTCGGCCTCGGTCCACACGGCCGAACTCTTCACCACCGCCGCGTCGGGCACCGCGCATCTCGCCAACCGCAATGTCGACTGGAAGCTGTTCTGGCGCCTCGTGCCTCTCGGCATTCTCGGCGGCGTTCTCGGCACCTACGTCCTGACCAGCATCTCCGGCAGCATCCTGCGCCCCTATGTCGGCGCCTATCTGGCGGTGATCGGCGTCTATCTTCTCGTCCGCTCGTTCCGGAAAATCCCCAGCAAGCCGGTCTCGCCTGCGACCTCCATGCCGCTGGCCGCCTGCGGCGGCTTCCTCGACGCGGTCGGCGGCGGCGGCTGGGGACCGATCGTGACCTCCGGCCTGCTCGGCGCCGGCGGCCAGCCGCGCTACGTCATCGGCACGGTCAACACGGCCGAGTTCCTCGTCACCCTCTCGGTCTCGCTGACCTTCGTCTTCGCGCTCGTCACCGGACATTGGGAGGAGGCCGGTGATCTGACGACCCACGGCCTCGCCATTCTCGGCCTGATCGTCGGCGGCGTCGCGGCGGCGCCCTTCGCCGGCGTGATCGTGCGCCGGATCCCCGAGACGGCCCTGTTGCGCATCGTCGGTCTTCTCGTCTGCGGCCTGGCCATCACGCAGATCGTCGGCCTCATACGCTGAACCCGCCGCAGTTTTCCCGGAACAACCGCACCCGAAAGCCGTTTGGATATCGAAGCTTGGCAGACACTGCCGGCAACGAAGCAAAGGAATGTCCAATGGTCGACAAGAACGAAGTCAAGGGTGCCGCCACCGAAGCCGGTGGCAAGCTCAAGCAGGCTGCCGGCGACCTGACCGGCAACGAGCGCCTGAAGGGCGAGGGTGCGGCCGACGAAGTCGAAGGCAAGACCCAGAAGAATTACGGCAAGGTCAAGGACGCGGTCAACGACCAGACCAGCTGATCGCGCCACGAGCCGAAGACGTATCGAGAGGCCGCCCCATGGGGCGGCCTTTTTCATTTACGGATTCCCGCCGCGCACCACGCCGTCACAGCCCGACTCGACGCACTGTGTGCGCCGCAGCAATTCCCAACCCTCCTCCCCTCTCGACGACGGTGCGGACACCCGATTGTGGTTGCCGTTTCCCGTTGTTCGGCTATTTTGGAATCAATCCAAATCATGACGGAGCCGCACAGCGGCACCTGCCTGACCGGCCGCCCTGAAGGAGGCTTCCCTTGATCAGTTTCACACTCAACGGCGAACAGAAGACGTTCGACGGCGATCCCGACACGCCCCTGCTCTGGGTCATCCGTGACGCCGAGCGCCTGACCGGCACCAAATATGGCTGCGGCATCGCCCAGTGCGGCGCCTGCACCGTGCATCTCGACGGCATGACCCGGCGCTCCTGCATCACGCCGATCTCCACCGTCGACGGCTCCAGCGTCACCACCATCGAGGGTGTCGAGGGCGCGGAAGCGGAGGCCGTGCAGGCCGCCTGGACCGCGATCGACGTGCCGCAATGCGGCTATTGCCAGTCCGGCCAGATCATGTCGGCCGTCTCGCTGCTGCAGTTCAATCCGACGCCGAGCGACGAGGACATCGACAACGCCATGGCCGGCAACATCTGCCGCTGTGCCACCTATCAACGCATACGCCAGGCGATCCACGACGCCTCCGACACGCTGGAGGGCTGATCCCATGGGTATCCAGACCATCAACCCGACCCGCCGCAACTTCCTGATCGGCACCGGTCTCGTCATCGGCGTGGCGCTGGCCTCGCGGGCGAAGGCCGCCGCTGCCCTGATCCAGGGTGCGCCGGCCGGCCCCGCCGGCCCGGCCAGCGAATTCAACGCCTTCGTGCGCATCGCCCCGGACAGCACGGTCATGGTCCTGTCGAAGCATATCGAGTTCGGCCAGGGGCCCTATACGGGCCTGACCACGCTGGTCGCCGAGGAACTCGACGCCGACTGGAGCCAGATGCGCGCCGCCGCGGCGCCCGCGGACGAGACCTACAAGAACCTCGCCTTCGGCCTGCAGGGCACCGGCGGGTCGACGTCGATTGCCAATTCCTACGAGCAGATGCGCAAGGCCGGCGCCACGGCACGAGCCATGCTGGTCGCCGCGGCGGCCGAGGAATGGGGCGTGCCGGCCGAGGAGATCACCGTCTCCAAGGGTCGCATCGCCCATGCGGCCTCCGGCAAGGAATCCGGCTTCGGCGAACTCGCCGACAAGGCCGCCACCATGGATGCGCCGTCCGATCCGGTCCTCAAGGACCCGAAGGACTTCGTCCTGATCGGCACCGACCGGCCGAAGCTCGACACGCCGGAAAAGACCAACGGCAAGGCGGTCTTCACCCTCGACGTCCTCGCCGACAACATGATGATCGCCATGGTCGCGCATCCGGCCCATTTCGGCGCCACTGTGCAGAGCTTCGACGATACGGCGGCCCGCCAGATCCCCGGCGTCGTCGACATCCAGCAGATCCCGCAGGGCATCGCGGTCTATGCCGAGAACACCTACGCCGCCCTGAAGGCGCGCGATGCGCTGAAGATCGTCTGGGACCTGACCACCGCCGAGTCGCGCTCCAGCGAGGAGATCTACGAGGATTACCGCGCGCTGTTCTCCGGCGAAGGGCTCGAGGCTGCCAATGAGGGCGACGTCGACGGCGCGTCCTCGGCGAACGGCATTACCACGATGCACTCCGACCTCGTCTTCCCCTTCCTCGCCCATGCCCCGATGGAGCCGCTCGACGCGGTGCTGATCAAGCAGGAAGACGGCTCGATCGACTGCTACAACGGCTCGCAATTCCCCGGCCAGGACAAGGCCGCGATCGCCGAGGTCTGCGGCGTCGACGCGTCGAAGGTGCGGGTGAACATGCAGCTCGCCGGCGGCAGCTTCGGCCGCCGCGCCCAGTTCGGCTCGCCCTACATGCGCGAGGCCGCCGCCGCCTTCAAGGCGTCCGGCATGGACCGCCCGATCAAGCACATGTGGACCCGCGAGGACGACATTCGCGGCGGCTTCTACCGCCCGATCTACGTCCACGCGATCAAGGGCGCCATCGATTCCGAGGGCAACATCGTCGCCTGGGACCACAAGATCGCCGGCCAGTCGATCATGAACAAGACCGAGCTCGACGAGACGACGGTCGAGGGCGCCTCGGACCTGCCCTATGCGATCCCCAATCGCCGGGTCTACGCCCATCAGACCGAGCTGCCGGTGCCGATCCTGTGGTGGCGTTCGGTGGGCCACACCCACACCGCCTTCGCCGTCGAGACCTTCCTCGACGAGATGCTGGAAAAGGCTGGCAAGGATCCTGTCGAGGGGCGCCTGGCACTGCTCGGCGAGCATCCGCGCCACACGGCCGTCCTGAAGAAGGTCGCCGAGATCGCCGGCTGGGGCACGCCCGCGCCGGAAGGCCGCCAGCGCGGCGTCGCCGTCCACAAGAGCTTCAACACCTATGTCGCGGAGATCGCCGAGGTCTCCATCGGCGAGGACGGGGCTCCGAAGGTCCACAAGGTCTGGTGCGCGGTCGATTGCGGCGTCGCCGTCAATCCGAACATCATCCGGGCTCAGATGGAGGGCGGCATCGGCTACGGCCTCGGGGCGATCCTCTACGACCAGATCACGCTCGGCGACGGCGGCCGCGTCGTCCAGTCCAACTTCCACGACTATCGTTCGCTGCGCATCAACGAGATGCCCGAGGTCGAGGTCGCCATCATCCCTTCCAGCGAGCCGCCGACGGGTGTCGGCGAACCCGGCACTCCGCCGATCGGACCGGCCGTCGCCAATGCCTGGCGTCGCCTGACCGGCCAGCCGGTGCGCCGCCTGCCGATCGTCGGCAACCTCGTCTCGTGAACGACAGGACAGCATCTGTGACGTCAATGACATCCCTGGCCGGCCGCTTCGCCGGCATCCTCGTCGCCGCCGGCCTCGTCATGGGTCCGGCCGGTGCGCAGGAACGCGCGCCCGCAGCGCCCGAACCCTCGACGCCCGCCGTCGCACCGCAGGCCGATCCCGAGCGGACCCTGAAGCCGGTCTCGGCCTTCGACGGGATCGCCGACGAGACCCAGCGCTCGATCGCCATCTTCGAGGAAACCGGCAAGGTGCTTCTGCATCCGCGCTGCGTGAACTGCCATCCGGCGGGCAATTCGCCGCTCCAGGGCATGGAGATGCGCGAGCACCAGCCGCCTGTCGTGCGCGGCGATTCCAATTTCGGCGCCCCCGGCATGATGTGCAACACCTGCCATGGCCCCGAGAATGTCGAGGTGGTGGCGCAGGCCGAGGGCATCCGCTCGATCCCCGGCAATCCGAACTGGCATGTCGCGCCGATCGAGATGGCCTGGGAAGGCCGTTCGCTGGCCGAGATCTGCGTGCAGATCAAGGATCAGGACCGCAATGGCGGCAAGACCCTGGCCGAGCTCGTCGAGCACATGGCCGCCGACGATCTGGTCGGCTGGGGCTGGAATCCGGGCCAGGGCCGCGAGAAGGTACCGGGCACGCAAGAGCAGTTCGGCGCGCTCTACGAGGCCTGGGCCGCGACCGGGGCGCATTGCCCGGCCGGCTGACCGGCCAGCATCCATGACGACAGCTTGCAGGCGGGTCCCCCGGGGCCCGCCTGTTTCGTTTGGGGCTCCGCCGCCGGCCTAAACCGATTTTACCCTGCGTCCGCCCCTTCCGATCCGGCGGCGCGCCCGGTAAGCCATGCCCGACCTGTACACGAGCTGCGAAGGGCAGAAGATGAGCACCCGTACCGAAACCGATTCCATCGGCGCCATCGAAGTCGAGGCCGACCGCTACTGGGGCGCCCAGACCGAACGGTCGCGCAACAATTTCCGCATCGGCGGCGACCGCCAGCCGCTGCCGCTGATCCACGCCCTTGCCCTCGTCAAGAAGGCCGTCGCCCGGGTGAACACCTCAATGGGCCGCCTCGACGGCCAGGTCGCCGACGCCATCGAGAGCGCCGCCGACGAGATCGTCGCCGGCAAGCTCGACGACCACTTCCCCCTCGTCGTCTGGCAGACCGGCTCGGGCACCCAGACCAACATGAACGTCAACGAGGTCATCTCCAACCGGGCGATCGAGATGCTCGGCGGCACCATGGGCAGCAAGAAGCCGGTCCATCCCAACGACCACGTTAACATGAGCCAGTCGTCCAACGACGTCTTCCCGACGGCCATGCATGTCGCCACGGTGCTGGAGACCCGCCGCCTGCTGCTGCCGGCGCTCGACCGGCTGCACGGCTCGCTGGACGCCAAGGCGAAGCAATATGCGTCGATCATCAAGATCGGCCGCACCCATACCCAGGACGCCACGCCGGTGACGCTCGGCCAGGAATTCTCCGGCTACGCCGCGGCGCTGGAACTCTCCAAGAAGCGCATCAACGACGCTCTCGACGGTGTCCTGGCGCTGGCCCAGGGCGGCACCGCCGTCGGCACCGGCCTCAACGCGCCCGAGGGCTTCGATACGGCGGTCGCCGCCGAGGTTGCCAAGCTCACCGGTGAGGCGTTCCGCACCGCGACCAACAAGTTCGAGGCGCTGGCTTCGCACGGCGCGCTGACCTTCTTCCACGGCGCGCTCAACTCGCTGGCCGCCGATCTGATGAAGATCGCCAACGACATCCGCTTCCTCGGCTCCGGCCCGCGCTCCGGCCTCGGCGAACTCAACCTGCCGGCCAACGAGCCCGGCTCGTCGATCATGCCGGGCAAGGTCAACCCGACCCAGGCCGAGGCCATCACCATGGTCGCCACCGAGATCTTTGGCCACGACACGACCGTGACGGTCGCCGCCTCGCAGGGCCATTTCGAGTTGAACGTCTTCAAGCCGGTCATCGCCAACGCCGTCCTGTCCTCGATCCGGCTTCTGGCCGACTCCATGGTCAGCTTCGCCGAACATTGCGTCGACGGCATCGAGGCGAACGAGGAGCGCATCCAGAGCCTGATGGAGCAGTCGCTGATGCTGGTGACCGCGCTGGCGCCGACCATCGGCTACGATGCGGCTGCCAAGATCGCCAAGACGGCGCATCAGAACGGCACGACCCTGCGCGAGGAAGCCGTCGCGAGCGGCCTCGTATCCGAGGCGGATTACGACCGGATCGTCGACCCGCGCACCATGATCGCGCCGGGCTGATCCGCCCGACAGACGGCGACGATCGATGCCTGCCTATCGGTCGTCGCCACCCGAACTGGGATTGTATCGTTTTTGGTTGACGAATTGTCGGCGCCAGGCCGGGATGCAAGTTCCCGCGCGGCAGTTTACCTGTGCATCGGTTCAACCAACAAAGGCACTGCGGAACATCATCCACCGCAACGACGCCGCCCAGGAGACATCGCCATGAACGCCAATCTCATCCTTCTCGGCAGGATTCTCCTGTCGATCATCTTCATCTTGTCGGGCTTCGGCAAGCTCGCCGGTGCCGCAGGCTTCTCGGGTTATCTGTCCAGCCTCGGCGTGCCCGCTCCGCTCGTGATGGCCTATGTCGTCGGCGCCTTTGAGCTCCTCGCCGGCATCGCGGTCCTCGTCGGCTTCCAGACGCGGGCCGTGGCGATCGCGCTGGCCGCCTTCTGCGTCGCCACCGGTCTCCTCGCCCATATCGACGACCAGACCGCGCTGCTCAAGAACATCGCCCTCGCCGGCGGCTTCCTCGCCCTTGCCGGCGCCGGTGCCGGCGCGCTGGCCGTCGACAAGCCGAAGCGCGAAAGCCGCTACGCCTGACAGGCCTAAAGGTCCAAGGAACACCTCAGCCGCTCCGGTCGCCAACGCGCCGGGGCGGCTTTTTCGTGTGCGCTCCCCCGAACCGCACCCCCAACCGGCATCCGCCGAACGGAGATGCCTTTACGTAAGTTCTGTTGCCTTATCGAATTTTCTTCTTATAGCATCGCGGCGCGTGAGATTCGCCACGTGACGCCGGCCAGCAGGTTCGATGGGGGAAATATGACGGAACGTGTCATACCCGCCTGCGCTTGATCTGACTCAGCTGTGATTTTCCTGTCCTGGGCGTTCGTGATTCCCTGTCTGGCGAAGGGAGGGAAAGAGCGATGGCCGTAAGAATCAACGAGGACCTGTCGGC
>NZ_JACSGS010000016.1:0-111009 GCF_014334315.1 Aurantimonas sp. DM33-3
CAAGCCATCATCGACGCTTGCTGCGATGCCTGGAACCGCGCCACCAGAGATCCAAGCCGCATCCGGTCCCTTTGCAACTACCCGTACATTAAAGCGGTCAGTTCATGAGCGGGCCGGTATGAGGCGGCAGGCCTATTTGGCCCTGAGCGGCGAGACACTGGCGCTGGTTCGGCGGACAGCGTTCCACGCGTGCTGGTAGCGGAAGATGATGCTGGATGTGGCGGTCACGCCAGCGGGGCGGCGCGATGGCCGGCCCCGCTGGGTGTTGTTCTTATCGGCGGATGAGGCGGATGGCCTCGCCGACGATGCCGCGGCGGAAGAGCAGCACGCACAGGACGAAGATGATGCCGATCATCACGGTGACCGGGAAATCCATCGACGCGAAATAATGCTGCATGGTGACGACGAGGGCGGCACCGATCGCCGGTCCGAAGATCGTGCCCATGCCGCCGAGGAGGGTCATCAGCACGACCTCGCCGGACATCTGCCAGGCCACGTCGGTGAGCGTCGCGATCTGGAAGACGATGGCCTTGGTCGAGCCGGCGAGGCCGGCAATGGCCGCCGACATCACGAAGGCGCCGAGCTTGTAGCGCTCGACCCGGTAGCCCAGCGAGATGGTGCGGTTCTCGTTCTCGCGGATCGCCTTCAGCACATGGCCGAAGGGCGAATGGACGATGCGCCAGACGGCGAAGAAGCCGAACAGGAAGATCGCCAGGACGAAATAGTAGATGTTGAGCGGGTCGTTGAGATTGACGATGCCCAGCAAATAGCCGCGCGGCACGCCCTGGATGCCGTCCTCGCCATGGGTGAAGGGTGCCTGCAGGAAGATGAAGAAGATCATCTGCGACAGGGCCAGCGTGACCATGGCGAAGTAGATGCCCTGGCGGCGGATGGCGAGATAGCCGACCAGAAGACCGATCAGGCCGGCACCGCCGGCGCCCAGCAGGATCGCCGAGAGCGGCTCCCAGCCCCAGACCTTGGCGGCATGGGCGGTGAAATAGGCCGCGCCGCCGAAGAAGGCGGCATGGCCGAAGGAGAGAAGCCCGACATAGCCGAGCAAGAGGTTGAAGGCGATGGCGAAGAGCGCGAAGCAGAGCACGCTCATGATGAAGACCGGATAGACGTAGAACGGCGCGACGAGCAGGCCGACCACGGCGATGCCGGCGAGGACGAAGCCGATGGTCGACAGGTCGCGCTGGCCGGGCTTGCGGTCGGGGGAGACGGCGGTGCCGTCGGTTCCCTCGGTGCGGACTTCGCTGGTGTGATCCAGGCTGGTCATGTCACGCCTCCTTCCCGAACAGGCCGGCGGGCCGGATCATGAGCACGATCGCCATGATGACGAAGACGACGATGTTCGAGGCTTCGGGATAGAACACCTTGGTGAGGCCCTCGAGGATGCCCAGCATGTAGCCAGAGATGATGGCGCCGAGGATCGAGCCCATGCCGCCGATCACCACCACGGCGAAGACGATGATGATGAGGTTGGAGCCCATCAGCGGGCTGACCTGGTAGATCGGCGCGGCGAGGACGCCGGCGAGGCCGGCGAGACCGGCGCCGAGCGCATAGGTCAGGGTGAGGAGCAGCGGCACGTTGACGCCGAAGGCCTGGACGAGCTGCGGGTTCTCGGTCGCGGCGCGCAGATAGGCGCCGAGCCGGGTCTTCTCGATCAGCAGCCAGGTGGAGATGCAGATGACCAGCGAGGCGACGACGACGAAGCCGCGATAGTTCGGCATGAACATGAAGCCGAGATTGGTGCCGCCGGCCAGAAGCGCCGGTGTCGGATAGGGATTGCCCGCCGCGCCGAAATAATAGCGGAAGGTGCCCTCGATGATCAGCGCCAGGCCGAAGGTGAAGAGCAGGCCGTAGAGATGGTCGAGGTCGTAGAGCCGCGACAGCATGGTGCGCTCGATCACCGCCGAGAGCATGGCGACGATGAGCGGGGCGACGATCAGCGCCGGCCAGAAGCCGAGGCCGGTATAGGCTAGCACCAGATAGGCGGTGAAGGCGCCGAGCATGTACTGGGCGCCATGGGCGAAGTTGATGACCCGCAGGAGGCCGAAGATGACCGCGAGGCCGAGGCTCAGAAGGGCGTAGAACGAGCCGTTGATGAAGCCGATCAGCAACTGGCCGAGGAGCGCGGGGAGCGGAATGCCGAAGATCATGGTCATGGCGCGTTACACTCCCACCACTTCGTGCAGCCGGTCCATCCGGGCATCGAGTTCGGAGGTCGGGAAGCTCTCCAGGATATGGCCGTCCTCCATCAGGAAGAAGCGGTCGGCGACCTTGCGGGCAAAGCGGAAATTCTGTTCCACGAGAAGCAGCGTCATGCCCTTCTTCTTGAGCTCCATCAGCACGTCGCCGATGCGCTGGATGATGACGGGGGCGAGCCCTTCGGTGGGCTCGTCGAGGAGGATGATCTTGACGCCGGTGCGCAGGATGCGGGCGATGGCCAGCATCTGCTGCTCGCCGCCGGACAGCTTGGTGCCCGGGGAATTGCGGCGTTCGGCAAGGTTGGGGAAGAGGTCGTAGATCTCCTCGATGGTCATGCCGCCGGGCGCCACGGTGGGCGGCAGCATGAGGTTTTCGGAGACCGTCAGCGTGGCGAAGATGCCGCGCTCTTCCGGCACGTAGCCGATGCCCGAATAGGCGGTGCGGTGGACCGGCACCTTCATCATGTCGGCGCCGGCGATGCGGATCGATCCCTCGCGCCGCGGCAGAAGGTTCATGATGGCGCGCAGGGTGGTCGTCTTGCCGGCGCCGTTGCGGCCGACCAGGGTGATCGTCTCGCCTTCGTGCAGATCCAGCGAGACGCCGTGCAGGACGTGGCTTTCGCCGTACCATCCGTGCAGATCGCGCACCTCGAGAAGGGCAGGGCCCTGCGGGCGGCCCGGGGCCTCAATCATCTTCGCTTCCCATATAGGCTTCACGCACGCGCGGATCGGAACTCACCGTCTCGTAGTCGCCTTCGGCGAGAATCTCGCCGCGCGCCAGGACGGTGACGTAGTCGCAGAGATCCGCCACGACGTTGAGGTTGTGTTCGACCATCACCACGGTGCGGTCCTTGGCGATGCGCTTGATCAGGGCCGAGATGCGACCGATGTCCTCGATGCCCATGCCGGCCATGGGCTCGTCGAAGAGCAGCACCGGCGGGTCGAGGGCGAGGGTGGTGGCGATCTCGAGGGCGCGCTTGCGGCCATAGGAGAGCTCGGCGGCATCCAGGTTGGCGTATTCGGCGAGGCCGACCGCGTCGATCAGCTCGTGGGCACGGTCGTCGAGCGTGTGCAGCACCCGGTTGGAGCGCCAGAACTGCGTGCCGAGATGCGCCTTGCGCTGCAGCGCGACGCGGACATTGTCCAGCACCGTCAGATGCGGGAACACCGCGGAGATCTGGAACGAGCGCACCAATCCGAGCCGGGCGACATCGGCCGGCTTGACCCTGGTGATGTCCTTGCCGCGGAAGGTGATGGTGCCCGATGTCGGTGTCAGGAACTTGGTGAGAAGGTTGAAGACCGTCGTCTTGCCGGCCCCGTTGGGACCGATGAGCGCGTGGATGGTGTTTTCGCGCACGTCGAGATCGACGGAATTGACGGCGGTAAAGCCAAAGAATTCCTTGGTCAGGCCGCGGGCGGACAGAATCGCCTCTTGCGGGGATACGCTCATCGGCGCGGGGTACTCCTGTCGGCGTTAAAACGCATTGCCGGGATGGACGCCGGCCCGCATGGGCGGCCGGCGTCCGCTGTCAGATCAGCCCTTGGGGAAGGACGAGACGTCGCAGCCGCTTTCCTCGACGGTGCCGTAGGCCTCGTCGCCGGGAACGGTGGCGACCTCCTTGTAGAGGTCCCAGGGGCCGGTGGATTCCTCGGGCGTCTTCACCTCGAACAGGAACATGTCATAGACCATGCGCCCGTTCTCCAGGACCTTGCCGTTCTTGGCGAAGAGGTCCTCGACCGGCATCTCGTGCAGCTTGGCGGCGACCGCCTCGGTCTCGTCGGTGCCGGCGGCCTCGATGGCCTTCAGATACTGCAGGACCGCGGAATAGGTGCCGACATGGATCATGTTCGGCATCTTGCCAAAGGCCTTCATGTAGCGATCGGCGAATTCGCGGTTCTCGTCGCTCTGGTCCCAGTACCAGCCCTCGGTGAGGTTCAGGCCCTGGGCCGCCTCGACGCCGAGACCGTTGACCTCGGCCAGGGTGAAGAGCAGCGCGGCAAGCTTCTGGCCGGACTGGACAAGGCCGAACTCGGTGGCGGCCTTGACGGCATTCGCCGTGTCGAGGCCGGCATTGGCGAAGCCGACGACCTTGGCGCCGGAGCTCTGGGCCTGCAGCATGAAGGAGGAATAGTCGGTGGTGGCGAGGGGATGGCGCACGGCGCCGAGCACTTCGCCGCCATTGGCCTCGATCACCTTGGTGGCCTCGCCCTGGAGCGAATCGCCGAAGGTGTAGTCGGCGGTCACGAAGTACCAGCTGTCGTCGCCGTTCTTGACCAGCGAGCCGGCCGTGCCCTGGGACAAAGCGCGGGTGTTGTAGGCCCAGTGGAAGCCGTAGGGGCTGCACTGGCCGCCGGCGATCTCGGTCGAGCCGCCGCCGGTGGTCATGGTGATCTTCTTCTTCTCACGCGACAGGCCCTGGACCGCGAGGGCCACGGAGGACGTGGTGAGGTCCATGATCGCGTCGACATTCTGGGTGTCGTACCACTCGCGGGCGATGTTGGAGCCGATGTCGGCCTTGTTCTGGTGGTCGGCCGAGACGATCTCGATCGGCTTGCCGAGAACCGTGCCGCCGAAATCCTCGACCGCGAGGCGGGCACCGACGACGGAGCCTTCGCCGGCCGTGTCGGCATAGACGCCGGAGCGGTCGTTCAGGATGCCGATCTTCACGACGTCGTCGGAAATCTCCTGGGCCGCGGCGGGAAGGGCAGCGGTGGCCGCGACGCCGGCAGCGCACAGGGCGACGAGGCTGGTCTTCATGGTCATCAAATCGATTCCTCCCTTGGAGCGCGGTCGTCACCTCCCCGTGACGGCTGTCGCGCAACTGCATTGGATCGGCCAAACCCCATGACTGCAAGCCGAAACTTCAGGCACTTGTCCTGGAAACGGGCAGCCGGCCAGAAAGCGGAACGGGGGCGGACGCCAGCGGCGCCGCCCCCGTTCCCATGTTCGTCCTACTTGGCGAAGCTGGCGACGTCGCAGCCCGAATCCTCGACCGAGAGGAAGGCCTCGTTGCCCGGCACGGTGGAGATCTCGTTGTAGTAATCCCACGGCTGGGTGGAGTCGTCCGGCGCCTTCACCTGGAAGAGGTACATGTCGTAGACCATGCGACCGTTCTCCTGAACGGTGCCGCTCTTGGCGAAGACGTCCTCGACCGGCAGCTCGTGCATCTTCTCGGCGACGGCGTCGGTGGCATCGGTGCCAGCCGCCTCGACGGCCTTCAGATACTGGGTGACAGCCGAGTAGGTGCCGACCTGGATCATGTTCGGCATGCGCTGGGTGCGCTCCATGAAGCGGTTGGCGAACTCGCGGTTCTCGTCGCTCTGATCCCAGTACCAGCCCTCGGTGAGGTTCAGGCCCTGGGCGGCCTGGAGGCCGAGGCCGTGGACTTCGGCGATGGTGAAGAGCAGGCCGGCGAGCTGCTGGCCGGCCTGGACGATGCCGAACTCAGCGGCGCCCTTGATGGCGCTGGCGGTGTCGAGGCCGGCATTGGCGAGGCCGATGACCTTGGCGCCCGAGCTCTGTGCCTGGAGCAGGAAGGAGGAGAAGTCGGTGGTGCCGAGCGGATGGCGGACCGCGCCGAGCACTTCGCCGCCATTCTCCTTGACGAAATTGCCGGTCTGCTCCTCGAGGGAATAGCCGAAGGCGTAGTCGGCGGTGAGGAAGAACCAGGTGTCGCCGCCGGCCTTGACCAGCGCGCCGCCGGTGCCGACCGCCAAGGCGTGGGTGTCGTAGGCCCAGTGGAAGCCGTAGGGGCTGCACTGGCCGCCGGTCAGCTCGGTGGTCGCCGCGCCGGTGGTGATGGTGATCTTCTCTTTCTCGCGGGACAGGCCCTGGACCGCCAGGGCCACCGACGAGGTGGTCAGCTCCATGATCGCGTCGACATTGTCGACGTCGTACCATTCGCGGGCGATGTTGGAGGCGATGTCAGCCTTGTTCTGGTGGTCGGCGGAGACCATCTCGATCGGCTTGCCGAGAACCGTGCCGCCGAAATCCTCGATCGCCATCTTGGCGGCCTCGACCGACCATTTGCCGCCGAAATCGGCGTAGACGCCCGACTGGTCGTTGAGAATGCCGACCTTGACGACGTCGTTGGACACTTCCTGTGCGCTGACGGTCGCCGGTACGAGGACGGCGGCCGCGGCGGTGCCGGCCAGCAGCAGGCGCGTGAAACTCTGCATATTCGGTGATCCTCCCAGATCGTTCGCTTTCGATCGGGCCCCAGGGCCGATGCCCGGTGAGTCACCCGATCAAGAACAGGTCCGATGTTGTGGCCAGCCATCGGAAGGGTGTCAAGCTATACTACGCGAGACTTAGTATCGCCGCGATCTGTGTTGCGAACGTTGGGTTTTTGTCTGTCGGCGCCTTCCTCTAGGGCATCGATCGACACCGGCCGGCGCGGCGAAACCGGGCGTTCGCGGAGCGGCCGGAACCGAGCTCTACGGGACTGCGAAGCCAGCGCTCGGCACCACCGAGCCAGCGCGCCAGACGCTTTGCCTTGAGATGGCGATTGATGTCGTAGGCGCGGTCGCCGCGCCGCGCGATACGCGCCAGATGGCGAAGCTCGGCGGCCAGACGCGCCAGCATCTCCTGGCGCTGCCCTTCCGGAATGAGGCTCGGATCGTCGGCCGCGACGGCCGCGTCGAGCGTGGCCGACGGGGCCGCGAAAGGCCGCAGCAACGCCGCGAGCTGATGCCGGGCGGCGCCGTCCGCGGCGACTCGCCGGCGCGCCGCGACATAGCTGCGGGCGGCGGCCTCGAGCCGGATCTGCGACGCTGGGCGGTCGAAGGATGGGGTCATGCGGATGTCCTCCTCGGATGTCCGCATGAGCCTGGCCCGCATGGGCGATGGCGGGGAAAAAATTCCTGTACGATTTCGCTTCAATGCCAGAGTTTCGGCCTGAATGCTCAATCCGTCGATCCGGATCGCGCCTCATGAAATAGGAATAATTTCCACAATCGACCGTATCTGGCCTAAGAACGGGGGAGATCCCGAAACAGTGGAGGCAGCGATGCAGGATCAGATCCCGGCCAGAAGCGGAGACATTTCGTCGGACAGGGACGGCCTGCCGGGCGTCCCGGCGGCGACAGCGTCAACCGACGTGCCGCCCGCCCGCCACGGCGTTCCGCCGATCGACACGCGGCTCGGATGCCGCTTGGCGCGGGAGATCGCCAGCACCTTTCTCGACGTGCCGGTCTGCGACATCGACCGGCCGACCCGGGCCATCGCGCCGATCTGCGAAGCGCGCCATGTGGCGATGTATCTCGCCCATGTGGTCTTCCAGATCCCGCTGACCGGCATGGCCGGGCCGTTCGGCCGCGACCGCACGACGATCGCCTATGCGGTGCGGCGGATCGAGGATCGGCGGGACGATGCCGAATTCGACGCGGTGATCGAACGGCTGGAGCGGCTGGGAACGGCGATCCGGGCGGCACTCGCGCGTAGCGGTGGACGCGGAGAGGCAGCGTGAGGGCGGGGTTCAACGACGACGAATCGCCGCTTGCGCGCCTCGCCAAACGCAGGGGCCGGGACGGCGCGGCGTTCCTGACGGCGGAGGAGGTGGAGGCCGGCGAGCGGTTGCGCGGCCATTTCACCCGGGGCCAGCTCATGCCCGGCATCAGTCAGCGTTGGGACGCGCAGCCGCGCGGGCAAGGCAGCCGCGGTGGCGGCGATGTCTCGGATTCGGCGATCGACGCGCGGCGGCGGGTGGACGCGGCGATCGGGGCGGTCGGGCCGGAACTCTCCGGCGTGCTGCTCGACTTCTGCTGTTTCCTGAAGGGGCTGGAGACGATCGAGCGGGAGCGGCAATGGCCGGTTCGCTCCGCCAAGCTGCTGCTGAAGGCCGGGCTCGGCGTTCTGGCGCGCCATTACGGGCTCGACCGGCAGGCGGGCCACCGCGAGGGCCATATTCGCCGGTGGGGGACCGCCGATTCGCGCCCCACGATCGGCGGGCTGCGGAGTGGCGGCGATCAACCGGCGGAAGGATGAGGCATGCGGGGCCGTCGCCGGCGGAGTGACGGCGGTGGGGTGCGGTCCGCAACGACGCGCAACTCAGGCGGCGGCGAGGGCCTGACGGGCGTCGTCCTTGATCCGCGCGACCATGGAGCGCAGGCCATTGGAGCGCTGCGGGCTGAGGTGATCCTTGAGGCCCAGACGCAGGAAGGTCGCCTCGGCATCCGCCTCGAGGATCTCCGGCGCGGTCTTGCCGGAAAACAAGGCGAGCGCCACGGCGACGAGACCGCGAACGATATGGGCGTCGGAATCCCCCAGGAAGGTCAGGTGCGGCGGATTGGCCGTGTCGGATTCACTGACCAGCCAGACCTGGCTGGCGCAGCCGCGCACCTTGCTCTCCTCGGTCTGGGAGCCTTCGGGCATCGGCGGCAGGGCGCGGCCGAGCTCGATCAGGTAACGGTACCGGTCTTCCCAGTCGTCGAGATATTCGAAATCCGCCGTGATGTCTTCGATCGTCTGCATTCCGCCTCCGGTCTGGCCTGATACGGCCGTGGGACCGCTCTGGTCGCGATATAAGGTCAGCAGGCGGCGATGTCAGGCCCGGGCGGGGATGTGATCTCGGTGGAAGGTGTCAGGCGCGCGGCGCGGGCTGCGGGATCGGCAGGCGGGCCGGCGTCGTGGCGGCGGGCACGGCGGCGTCGGGACGCGGCTGGCTGGCGACCGTCCGGGTCTCCTCCAGCGCCGGCATGGCGAAGGTGCCGGCGGCCGGCTTTGCGGTGGGTCCGGGCGTTGCGGGGCGGGCGAGTTCCAGGACCTGCGTCACGGCGCCGGTGACGATGTCGTCCTGGCGGCTGCTTGCCGGGATCGTGCTGGCCGGAACGGGATGCTGCGGCGCGGTCGCCTTTACGGCGGCGATGACGGTGGTCGCCGGCTCGCCGGCCTGACCCTGGATCGTGCGGTAGGCGAGGGCGAAGCCGTCGCCGATCCGGTCGCCGGCGAACTGCACCAGATCATCACCGGCCGAGCAGGCGGCGGGGGCCCGGTCGCAGAAGCCCCAGATGTCGGCAATGGCGGCCTGGGCCCCCATCATGGCGGTGAAGGGATCGATGCCGGTCGCCGCGTCGTCGCCGTCGTTCTGGCCGCTGGGCAGGAACAGCGCGACGAGGCCGAGCAGGAAGGCCGATCTGATGATGAAGCGGATCATTTCAATCCCCGAAATGGCAGAGCATGCATCCGGTCCTGGTCGACCGGTCGTTCGATAAGCGCCACCATGCCACGGCCGTTCCAAGGGGACGTTGAAACTGCGACGCGTAGTTGATTCAAATTGTCCGTTTTCCACCGCCGTTTCGGATCGGATGGCCGGCGAAGCGGGCATCGGGCGGTGCAAGGAAGCGTTAACCATAAGCGAAGACGGACGATGTCCGAATCTGCGCTGTGCCGGGTATCCGACGGCAACGCCAACGGGAAAAGCCGTGGTTTATGGCTTCCTTAAACCGTCGGTCGCATTATCACGGTCGACCGCCGCCGGACCTCGAATTGTCCTCGACGCCCGGCGGCCTGAATGTGAGTGCGAGTTCTTGTATGACCGAGGCGTTGGACGAGCGACAGACAGGAACACCGGCCGGTGGCGCGCTGTCTCTCATCGGCGAACGGCTCGATGTTCTCGTTCCGAACTCCGTCAGCGACGCGGTTGAGCGCCGGGTGCAGGCGCTGGCGATCGGCGGCCTGATCGGCGCCGGCCTGCTCGCCGCGATTGCATCGCCCATCCTGGCACTGCTCCAGTCCGGCATTCTCGCCGTGGCGGCGCCGCTGATCGTCGCCGGCATGGCGCTGGCGGCCGCGGCCTATCTGTCCTCCACCGGCGCCATCGACCACGCCACCTGGCTGGGCGGCACGCTCGTCGCCGGCCTGATCGGCTGGGGCGCGCTGTTCGCACAATCCTCCTCGGCTGCCTGGCTGATCCTGCTGGCGATCCTGCCGGCCGAATTGCTGATCGCCGGCCGTCGCGGACTGGCCGCGGCGCTGGCCGGGTCGACCCTGGTCTTTGCCGCCTGCCTGCTCGCCGTCGGTCCGCCGGTCTTCACCGCCGGCCTCGACCCCGCCTCGGCGGCCCTGATCCTGTGCTATGGCGCGACGCTCGTCCTCCGGCTGGCCCGGCGTTCGACCGCCTCGACCGCTACGGTCACGACCTCGGATGCGGCCGTCGCTGGTCCGTCGATCGACGACGCGGCCGCCCTGCTGGATGCGGCGCTGATCTCCCTCGACGCCCGCGGCATGGTGACGGCGGTGTCGCCTGCCGCGCTGGCCGGCATCGGGCAGGAGCGCAACGCCGTGACCGGCCGCAGCCTTGTCGATCTCGTCCATGTCGGCGACCGCGTGGTGTTCCTGCAGGCGCTGGCGGATGCGCGGCGCACGGCGCAGGTCGTCACGGCGGCAGCGCGCTTGCGCCGCGGCGACGGGACCTATCATCCGGCAAGCCTGCGTCTTCGCGGCTGCGCCGAGACCGGCGCCGTGCATGTGGCGGTCGCGGCGCATGCGGCGGGCGAATCGGCGGACCTGCAGACGGCGCTCGACGCGGCCAATCAATCGTCGGCGGCCAAGAGCCAGTTCCTGGCGGCGGTCAGCCACGAATTGCGCACGCCGCTCAATGCGATCATCGGCTTCTCGGACATTCTCGACCAGGAATTCTTCGGGGGCTTCGAGAGCGATCGCCAGAAGGAATATGTCGGGCTGATCCGGCAGTCGGGCCAGCACCTCCTGTCGGTGGTCAACAGCCTGCTCGACGTGTCCAAGATCGAGGCCGGCCGCTACGAACTGGTGCCGGAAGCCTTCGGGCTCGGCGAGGCGATGGACCTGGCCGTCGACGTCGTGCGCGAGGAAGCGCGGCGCAAGGATCTGCGCCTCGACGTGCGGCCCGGCTGCCGCGACGAGGAGATCACCGCCGACCGGCGGGCCTGCCACCAGATCCTCCTGAACCTTTTGTCCAACGCGCTAAAATTCACAGAGGTCGGCGTGGTGACGCTGGAAAGCCGGCGGGTCGGCCCGATGGTCGAATTCTCGGTCAGCGACACCGGCATAGGCATCGCCGAAAGCGACATCGAGCGCCTGGGCCGGCCCTTCGTGCAGGTCTCGTCCGGCACCACGCGACGCTACCAGGGCACCGGCCTCGGCCTGTCGCTGGTCAAGGGACTGGCCGAACTGCACGGCGGCGACATGACGATCCGCAGCCAGCCGGGAGTCGGCACCATGGTGACGGTCCGCCTGCCGGCGGTCTATGTCGAAGGTGCCGAATCCACACCAAACCTCAAGGAAAATGTCGTAGCTCTGAGCGATGCCCGCACCCAAACGAATCTCCCCCCGCAGACCCTCGAAGCGCGCCGCTCGGCCTAGCATGGGCACGACGCTTCTGGCCCTGACCCGTCGCGGCGCGGCGGGCGTGGCGCGTGCGCTCGCACGCCGTCCGGCGCTGTCGGCGGGCCTGACCGGGTTCGCCATCCTGTTCGGCGGCGTGGCGATCAACGCCATGCACCAGCCGGGACCGCATCCGAGCCCGTTCCTGGCGACGCGCGAGCCGGGCGAGGGCGGCGGCACGCGCGTGGCCGGCAACAACCCGGCGCTGATGCCGGTGCCGCTGGTGCGCGAGGTGCAGACCGCGCTGGCCGAGGCGGGCATCTACGAGGCGCCGGTGGATGGCCGCCCGGGGCCGGCGACGGACACCGCGATCCGCACCTTCCAGAGCCGCCACGGCCTGACGACGGATGGGGCGGCGACGCCGCTGCTGCTGTCGCAGATCCGGCAGGTAACGGCGCAGGCGCCGAACCCGTCGCCGCGGCCGAACGCCATCGCCAGCATCGAGGAGCGGATGCGGGGCATTCCGCAGAACGTGCCCGACAATTCCACCGACGCGCCCGACGACGCCCTGCAGGCCGAGATCGGCAAGCTCAGCGACAGCGAGCTGGTGCGCCGGATCCAGGCCGGGCTGACCTCGGCGCAGGTCGCCGAACTCTCGGCCGACGGCATTCCCGGCGAGCGCACCCGCGAGGCGATCCGCACCTTCGAGGCGCTGGAAGGGCTGGAAGTCACCGGCGCGCCGGACCCGCGGATCCTGGAGCGGCTGATCGAGATCGGCGCGATCCAGTGAGCGGTCGCGCGCGCCGATGCGGATAACCAGCGAACTCCATGTGGCGCAGCTCGTGCGCCGGCTGTTTTCGGCCGGCGACTTCGCCGTCGTCGCCCGCCGCGGCGCCGATCAGGCCGGCGCGATCTTCATCGTGGCGCGGCAGCCGGGCGGGGCGTTCCAGCTGTACGGGCCGGCGCCGCAGAGCCTGAGCGAGGAGAGCGGCGAGCGCCGCTTCGTTCTCGAGCCGGCGGCGGACGAGGCCGCGCTGGAAGCGCGGCTGGCCCGCGAAGCCCGCTTCGACCCGGATTTCTGGGTGGTGGAAATCGAGACCCGCGACCCCGAAGCCTTCATCGACCTCGCCACGGAATAGGCGCGGCGGCCGATCGGCCTCAGCGCTTGCCGATGGAGCGTTCGACGGCCGGGGGCAGGGTGCGGCGGCCGAAGCTGCGCCGCGGCGCACCGGCAACCGGACGGATCACCAGATCGGCCGATTGCGGCTGCAGCGCCGGGGCGTCGACCATGATGCGGGCCCTCGCGAGGCCGAGGCGGGACCGGCAGTCGTCTGCGTCCAGCCCGCGATAGATCGTCTTCATCGCCTCGAAGGCCGCGACATCCGCCCCGATGCGGGGCTTGGCCAGCATGATCGCGGTAAGGGCATCGGTCGGACCGGCCCGCAATACCTTCAGCGCACGTCCAAGCCATTCGCCGCTGGCGTCGTCGGCGATCGTCGCGATGGTCGCGGCCTCGAGGGGCAGCATGCGGCCGAGACCGGCATAGAAGCGTTCGATGCGGCCGGCGCGGGCGTCGGCGACGAGGCCGGAGATCGAGGTTGCCAGCGGTGCCTCGGCTGCCTTGGGTGCGGCCGGTGTCGCCGGTGCACGGCCGGGGCGGGCGAGCCGGAACAGCTCGGCACGGGCGGCCGCGGCGGCATCCGGGCGGACGGGTGCGGGGGCAGAGGGCTGCGCGGCGACGGGCGGGGTCGCCGGCTTCGCCGGGGCGGCGGGAATTGCGGTCGGGGCGGATGCGGCGGGGACCGCATTGGCGGCTTCGCGCTCGGCGAGAATGGCGTGGAGGGCGGCGTCCGGGCGCTGGGCCAGCGCCTCCAGATGCCGGCTCTCGAGGCACGGGCTGGCGCGCAGGAACGGCGCCGCGATCTCGACCGGGGCGCTGCAGATGCGATCGACGATGCCGACGGGCAGGTTGGGCGCGGAGGCGAGGGACTGGGCGAGCGTGCGCTGGGTGTCGGCGCCGAGCTGCGGCCAGGCCGAGGCGACCAGATCTCCGAACTCGCGCAGCTGCCGTTTGCCGGGCGCGCGCTGGGTCAGGAAGCTCATCGTCGCGGCCGTCACGATGGTGTCGAATCCGCCGCGCCGGATGTCCTTTTCGAGGGAACGGTAGATGCGCGGCAGGACGTCCTTCATGGGGCTCCCGTATGGTTGACCTTTGGTTTCGCCGGGAGGAAGGATTAGCTAAGAAACATTAGCAAGCTGTTAACTGTCGTAGGGTCTGCTGCCCTGCGGACGGCGCGAATGACGAATGCGCCGGTATCAGGACCATCCGGATCATGGTCGATGCGCGATGGTCAGCCCCTGGGTCGACAGCGCCAGATACTGGATGTTGCCGTGCTCCATTGGACGAGGAATCGTACCATGGCAGTCATTGTGAGCCTGAACAGCAAGTCGGACAGATATCAGCGGACACGGCCGGCCGCGCCGGGCGGTCGCACGACGGCGGAGATCATTCTCCTGCCCTGCGTGCGCCGGGAAGCAATTCCGGCACGGGCCGGCAAGGGCGCCGTGGTGATGAAGCGGCAGGCCTGATCATCGCCAGCGGTTCGGCGTCGGTCGAACACTGTGGCTGGGCGATCGCGCGGCGCCGGGCGGCGGCCGCTGGATGCGGCGTTGCCGGGTGAGGGAACGGTGATCAGCCGTCGCGGCTGGCGGTCGGCTGATTGGCGGTGACCGGCCCGAGCGGGCGGCAGGCCAGCGAACCGATGAATTCCTCCACGGCCGGGCGCTTGCTCTCCTCGTCCACCAGTACGCGGATGGTCATGTAGCCTTCGCTAAGATCGACCTCGACCGGGATGGTGGTGTCGTCGCCGCTGTCGATGTCGGCATTGGCATCGACGATCTGTTCGCGGGTGCCGACGAGAAGGTCGAAGATGCCGTCGACGGCGGAGCGGTCGTTGATGCTGTAGAGATTGTCGCCGTTGCGATCGTAGATCGAGGCCGACCAGAAGGTGGTCGGGCCGTAGCTGGCGATCATCCGCACCGGGCCGTCAGCCAGCGAGAAGCGGCAGCTGGCATTGACGAAGGCCGGATCGACGAAGGCGAAGTCGTGGCGATCGGAGCCGGGCGGCGCGGCGATGGTGTCGGGCCCGGCGCTGCGCAGCGCCTCGACGCGGACGGTCTCGTTGAGCGGTCCGAGCCGGGCGAAGCGGCCCCAGGCATTGTTCTCGGCCAGATGCGGCATGGCGAAGATCACCACGATATGGACGAGCGCGGCGCCGATGAGGCCGACGACGATGGCGTAGAGCAGCCTAGCGATCATAGCAGGTCTCGAGGGTGATGCTGGGCAGAGCGAGGCTGTCGACGCCGGTGGAGGCGCTGGCGGGCGTGTCGTAGAGCGCCAAAGCGAGGGTGAAGGGACCGGTGCCGGAGGTCGCCAGCCAGTTGCCCGAGCGGGCCGAGGGGCCGAGGGCGATGGCGAAGGAATTGTCTTCCTCGCGCATCAGGCTGTTGGAGGTGAGCCAGCCGTTGCGCCCGGCCGCCGGCGCGATGAGCCGGCCTTCCGGGGTGAAGGGCACCAGCGTCCAGATGCGGGCCGGCGGGGTCTGGCCGGCAAGACGGTAATTGCACTGGCGGCGCAGCGCGTTGCCGGCGCCGTCCTGGTCGGCGGTGAAGAGGATGCCTTCGCCGATGCCCAGCGTCAGATTGCCGAGGCGGGCGAGGCGGGCCTTGGAATAGGGATCGGCGTCGGGCGCGCCGGCGAAGGGATTGGCCTGCCACGGGCCGACCGACACGGTGCCGATCTCGGTCGAGCGTTGCAGCGCCCAGTCGGCGGACCAGCCGCCGAGGCCGAGGGCGATCGACAGGGCAATGAGGACGAGAAGCGCAAGACGCATGGGCGGTCAGATCCGGGGAGGCCGATGGCGGTCTAGCGCTGCGTGGCGGCGGGGGCGCCGGACGCGCTGGCGGCGGCGAGCTGCTCGGGTTCGAGCGGCGGCAGGGCCTCGAGCCGCTCGACGATGTCGTCGAGAACCGCCTGGGCGGCGCGCGACAGCATCTGCGGCCCTTCGGGCGGCGGCGCCTCGCCGTCGCTGGTGGCGACCTCGCGCTTTTCGGCCGGGAAGGGATCGTCGATGAACGGGATCGGCTTCAGCTCGATATTCTTGTGGGCCGTCTCCATGAAGCGCTGCCAGGTCATGGCCGGGAGCGAGCCGCCGGTGAGGTTGCGGGTCGGGCGGAAGCTGTCATTGCCGTACCAGACGGCGGCGGTGAAATTGCCGGTGTAGCCGACGAACCAGCCGTCGCGGTAGCTCTGGGTGGTGCCGGTCTTGCCGGCGACGCGGGTCATGGAAAGCTGCGAGCGGCGGGCGGTGCCGCGCTCGGAGACCGCGACGAGCATCTCGTTCATGGATTTGGTCGCATCCTCGGTGAGAATGCGCTTGCGCGGCGGCATGTCGCGGCGGGCATCCCAGATCGTCTGACCGGAGGCGTCCATCAGCTGCATGATGGCGTGGCGATGGGAGTCCATGCCGCCATTGACGAAGACGCCGTAGGCGGTCGCCTGGTCGAGGACGGTGACCTCGCTGGTGCCCAGCGCCATGGTCTTGTCGCCGCGCAGCGGGGATTCGACGCCCATCTCGCTGGCCAGGGCGGTGACATTGTCCATGCCGACCTTCTGGCTGAGCTTGACGGCGGGCACGTTGAGCGAACGGGCCAGCGCATTGGCCAGCGTGACCCGGCCGGAGAAGGAGCGGCCGTAATTCTGCGGCGACCAGCGGCCGATGGTGATCGGGCTGTCGACGATGGTGTCGGACGGGGTCATGCCGGCCTGCATGGCGGCGGCATAGACGAAGACCTTGAAGGAGGAGCCCGGCTGGCGCAGCGCATTGGTGGCGCGGTTGAACTGGGAGACGCCGTAGTCGCGGCCGCCGACGATGGCGCGCACGCCGCCATCCTCGCCGATGACGACCATGGCGCCCTGCTCGACGTCGTAATTCGTGCCGAACTGGCGCAGATGATACTCGACCGATTCATCGGCGAGCTGCTGCAGCCGCATGTCGATGGTGGTGCGGGCGAGGAAGCTGCGCTGCTTGAGGCCGGCCTCGCGGGCGAGGCGCTGCACCTCCTCGAAGGCGAAGTCGAGGAAATAGTCCGGCGACTGGGTGGAGGAGCGGTCGACGGCCACGGCCGGCTGGCGGCGGGAGGCGACGACCTGGCCCTCGGTGACGAAATTGGCCTGGACCATGTTGGTCAGGACCTCGTTGGCGCGGGCCCGCGCCGCCGGCAGGTTGATGTGCGGCGCATAGCGGGCCGGGGCCTTGAACAGGCCGGCCAGCATGGCCGACTCGGCCATGGAGACGTCGCGGATGTTCTTGTCGAAGTAGAATTCCGCCGCAGCCGCCGCGCCGAAGGTGCCGCCGCCCATATAGGCGCGGTCGAGATACATGGCGAGGATCTCGCGCTTGGTCAGATTCGACTCCAGCCAGAGCGAGATGAAGGCTTCCTTGATCTTGCGATCGATGGTCCGCTCGTTGGACAGGAACAGGTTCTTGGCGAGCTGCTGGGTGAGGGTGGAGCCGCCCTGGACGACGCCGCCGGCGCGGGCGTTCTCGGACATGGCCCGGGCGAGGCCGAAGAAGTCGATGCCCCAATGCTCGAAGAAGCGCCGGTCCTCGGTGGCCAGCACCGCCTTGATGAAGGAATCCGGCATCTCGTCGATGGGCACGGCGGCCGCCCGCAGCACGCCGCGGCGGCCGATCTCGTCGCCATGGCGGTCGAGGAACTGGACGGAATAGTCGGTTTCCTGGGGCAGGCCCTTCGCCGTGACCTTCATCGCCGGCTGGGCCAGCGCCAGAAGCAGCACGAAGCCGGCGAGACCGAGGGTGAGGCCTTCGCCCATGACCTCGAACAGGAAGCGGTTGAAGCCGCGCACGCGGAACTTGCGGGAGAACACGGTGACGCCTTCCCACCACGCCGCGAAGGCATGGAAGGAGCGCCACAGGCTGGAGTCGATCCAGGCGTCGATCTCGATCAGTCGCGAGGGCTGCCTGCGCCGCCGGCGTTTTTCGGGAGTTTCGTCCAAGGTCAACCTGTCACTCTCGGCCGGACCCCGCGTCCGCGACGCATCTGCGGCCGCGACGCGACGTCCCTTCATCAGGAAGTGCTTGTACCCTATACGTCGAGATCATGAAAAAGTCGCGAGGAAGTGCAGACATTTCAACCATGCGTGATTCCGGCAACAAGCCCTTCTGGCAGGCCAAGAGCCTCGAGGAGATGACCCCCCACGAGTGGGAGTCGCTCTGCGACGGCTGCGGGCGCTGCTGTCTCAACAAGCTGGAGGATTGGGACACGGGCGAGATCGCCTGGACCAATGTCGGCTGCCAGCTTCTGGACGGCGAGAGCTGCCGCTGCCGCGACTACGACAACCGGCAGGCGACGGTGCCCGACTGCGTGTCGCTGGATGTGGCGACGGTGCGCTCGATCGGCTGGCTGCCGCCGAGTTGCGCCTACCGGCTGGTGGCCGAGGGGAGCGATCTCTACTGGTGGCACCACCTGGTCTCGGGCGATCCCGACACGGTGCACCAGGCCGGCGTCTCGGTGCGCGGCCGCACGGTCAGCGAGGCCGGCATGGCGCTGGAGGATTACGAGGACCATCTGGCGGCCTGGCCGGGCGAGAACCCGATGGATGATGCGGCTTAGGGGGATATGAGAGATTTAGGAAAAAAGTCCTTGACGGCGTGACGGTGGTCGGGTAGGGTTCAGCTACAGTCGAGAAATTGCGGGCGGCGGGGTTTGACCCCGGCGCCCTTTTTGTTGGCCGGCGTCGCCGGCGACGGGCTCGGGGGCAGGCGCGGCATGGCGGAGCTGTTGTCGGAGCGCCTGTTCGTGCTGCTGCGACGCGAGGTCGAGACGCTGCAGGCCGAGCTTTCGGACAATATTCCTCTATCGCGGGCGGCCGGTGCGGCCCGGGCCAATGCCGCCAGGACGGCGACCGCCAACGGGGCGAAGCGGCGGGCACCGGCGAAGGCCGGCGGTGAGGCCGCGCCGGCGCCGCGTCAGGCGAGCGCCAAGGAGCGAGTCGAGAGCATCGGCCAGGCCGCACGCACCCTGGAAAAGCTCCTGGAACTGAAGCGGCTGGAACGGCTGGCGGTGGAGGGCGGCGACGCGGACGCGGCGGAGACGGCCCGGCTGCGCGGGGAGTTTCTGTCGCGGCTGCGCAGCCTCGATGCGCGGCGGCGCGAGGGGGCGACCTTGTTCGATGCCGACGGCGCCTATGCAGGCGATCCGCGGCCGGTGGAGGACGGGCCGGCGGGGCCTTCCGCGGCGACGGATGGCGCATGACCGGCGGGCGGCGGGCTGGCGCGACGGGTCAGGGCGGCGGCGGCGAAGGCGCTGATGGCGGGGCGGACCGTGCGGGTTTGGCGCGGAGCGTGGGCGTAGCGGCCGGGATCGACGGAAACGAGGCGTCGGCCGGCGATGGTGGCGCTGCCGTTGCGGGCGGGGGCGGAAACGGTTCGCAGGTCGGAGCTGCTGCGGCAGGGGACGACGCGGGGCTGCCGCTCTTGTCGGAGGCGGAATATCAGGCGGAAGTGGCCGCGTTGTCGGGCGAGTATCCTGGACCGGTGCTGGCGAGCGCGTCGCCGCACTGGCTGCGGCTGGCGCGGCGCTCGCAATTGCCGCCGCCGGGCCACTGGCGGCAATGGCTGCTGATCGGCGGGCGCGGCTCGGGCAAGACCCGGGCCGGCGCCGAATGGGTGCGGGCGATGGCGGCGGGGGCACCGCCGATCGCCGCGCGCCCGCATGGCCGGATCGCGCTGATCGCCGAGACTCTGGGCGATGCGCGCGAGGTGATGATCGCCGGCGAAAGCGGGATCGTGGCGGCCTCGGTGGAGGGCCGGCCGGTCTATGAGGTGAGCCGGCGGCGGCTGGTGTTTCCGAACGGGGCGATCGCGCAGGTGTTCTCGTCGGAGGACCCGGACGCGCTGCGCGGCTACCAGTTCGATGCGGCCTGGGGCGACGAATTCGCCAAATGGGTGCATGGCGAAGCGTGTTTCGACAATCTGCAGTTCGGTCTGCGCCTGGGGGTGCGGCCGCGGGCGCTGTTCACCACCACGCCGCGGCCGATCCCGCTGTTGAAGCAGTTGATGGCGGATGCGGGGACGGCGACGACGCACATGCGCACGGCGGAGAATGCGGCGAATCTGGCGCCGGGATTCCTGGCGGCGATGGAGGCCCGCTATGGCGGGTCGCGGCTCGGCCGGCAGGAACTGGAAGGGCTGATGCTGGAGGCGCGCGAGGACGCGCTGTTCGACGTGGCGGCGATCGACAGGGCGCGGGTGCCCGCGGCGCCGGAGCTGCGGCGGGTGGTGGTGGCGGTGGATCCGCCGGCGACGGCGACGACGCGCTCGGACGCCTGCGGCATCGTCGCGGCAGGCCATGCGGCGGATGGCACGATCTATGTGCTGGCCGATGCGAGCCGGCGCGGGGCCAAGCCGCATCAATGGGCGGGCGCCGCGGTGGCGCTGTTCGAGCGGCTGGAGGCGGACCGGATCGTCGCCGAGGTGAACCAGGGCGGCGACATGGTGGAGGCGGTGATCCGCGCCTGCGCGCCGAGCGTGCCGTTTCGCGCCGTACGGGCGTCGCGGGGCAAATGGCTGCGGGCCGAGCCGGTGGCGGCGCTCTACGAGCAGGGCCGGGTGCGCCATGCGGGGCGGTTTCCCGAACTGGAAGACGAGATGGCCGATTTCGGCCCGGAGGGCTTAAGCGGCGGTCGCTCGCCCGACCGGCTGGACGCGCTGGTGTGGGCGGTGACCGCGCTGACCGGCCCGGTGCGCGACCCGCGAGTGCGCGGGCTTTGAGGGCTATTTGGCGTCATCAGGCCTCACCGGAGCGAGGCAGTGTTGATTTGACCGCTGCCTGTCCATACATTGTCAATACGGCTGCGGGCGGGCCTGATGGCCGTCGCCGACGCCGCAGGACGATCTTACTGGAACGGTCATGGAGGACCGGGAATGACTGCCTCGAAGAAAGAGAACAATCTCAACGTCCGGATCAAGAGCGACGAACTGGCCTTGATCAAGCGCGCGGCGGAGGCATGTGGCAAGAGCCTGTCGAGTTTCGTCATCGAGGCCGCGACCTTCAGTGCGCAGAAGGAACTCATGGACCAGCGGTTCCTGCATCTCGACGCAGCGCTCTTCGACTCGATCGCGGAGACGGTTTCGCGGCCGGCAAAGGTGCATCCGGAACTGGCATCCCTGCTTCGGAACGGTAGCCAGTGGGCGACTTCCGAGCATTAGGGCTTTTCGCCCCCGAGCCACTGACCTACAGCCACGACTTTTCGGATTTTCGATGCGGGAAGCCGAGCCCGGACGAATGGCTGTCGGACATGGCGCTGCATAATCAGAGCGCGAACTATACGCGGACCTTCGTGGTGCGCGACGCGAAGATGCATGTGCGGGCCTATTACGCGCTGTGTGCGGGGATGATCCTGCGCAAGGATGTGCCGCGTTCGCAGCGACCGCACGGCACACCGGTCGAGATTCCGATTGCGCTTCTCGCCCGGCTGGCGGTGCATGAGGATCTGCACGGACACGGCATCGGCAAGGCGCTCCTGGCCAGTGCGCTGCGCAATGCCGCTTCGGCGTCGCAGGCCGTGGCGTTTCGCGCGGTCGTGGTGGACGCGCTCGACGAAGAGGCCGCGCAATTCTACTGGAAGCTGGGATTTCAGCCGACCAAGATCAGTCCGTTGAAGCTGATCCTGCCCACGCAGGATATTCTGGCGTCGGCCGACTGAAGGCGCGCAAAGCGTTGCCCTATCCGAGTTCTGTAGCCCCGCTCCGGCGGGGGTTTCGTTGTCCAGCATGACGCCTGGCGCGCCGTGATCGACGCTGCGGAGACCATCATGAGCTTGAAGACACGGATCGCCGACTGGCTCGGTGGCGGGAGCGGTGCGCGTGCGGCGGCGCCGGGGGAGCGCAAGGGCGTGGGGTCTGCCGGCGGGGCGCTGGTGTTTTCCGGCGGCGGCGATCCGGGCGGGTGGAGCGAGCGCGGCTATGAAGGGCTGGCGCGGGCCGGCTTCATGCAGAACCCGGTGGTCTATCGCTCGGTCCGGCTGATCGCCGAGACCGCGGCGGCGATCCCGATGCTGCTCTACGAGGGCAGCCGGGAGGTCACGGCACATCCGATCCTCGACCTCCTGCGCCGGCCCAACCCGGCCAGCGACGGCCAGAGCCTGACCGAGACCCTGTGCGGGCATCTGCTCCTGTCGGGCAACGCCTATCTGGAGGCGACCGGCATCGACGGCGAGATCCGGGCGCTGCATGCGCTGCGGCCGGACCGGGTGCGGATCGTCGAGGGCAGCGACGGCTGGCCGGAGGCCTATGAATATCGCGCCGGCCACGCCGTGCGTCGGATCGCGGCCGAGGGGACTGGCGAGCGGCCGGCGACGCTGTTGCATGTGCGGCTGTTCCATCCGCTGGCCGAAACGGCGGGCTACTCCCCGCTGGCGGCGGCGCAGACGGCGCTCGATCTGCACAATGCGGCATCGCGCTGGAACAAGGCACTGCTCGACAATTCGGCTAGGCCGTCCGGCGCGCTGGTCTATCAGCCGGCCGATGGCGGCAACCTGGCGCCCGAGCAGTTCGACCGGCTGAAGGCCGAGCTCGAAAGCGGCTATGCCAGGGCGGCGCGGGCCGGGCGGCCGATGCTGCTGGAAGGCGGGCTCGACTGGAAGGCGATGGCGCTGTCGCCCAAGGACATGGATTTCATCGAGGCGCGCAACGGCGCGGCGCGGGACATCGCGCTGGCCTTCGGCGTGCCGCCGATGCTGCTGGGGATCCCCGGCGACCTGACCTATGCGAATTACGCCGAGGCCAACCGCGCCTTCTTCCGCCTGACGGTGCTGCCGCTGGCGGGACGCCTGGCCGGGGCGATCGGCGACTGGCTGGGCGGCCATTTCGGCGCGCCCGACCTGCGGCTGGCGCAGGATCTCGACCGGGTCGAGGGGCTGAGCGCCGAGCGCGAGGCGCTGTGGGCGCGGGTCGGGACGGCAGACTTCCTGTCGCGCTCGGAAAAGCGCGAGGCGGTGGGCTACGGCGCCGATGGGTGAGACGTCCGAGAGCAATCGCGACACTTGGTCAAGACCTCGCTAACCACCGGGCGAGGTAAGCCCGTGGAAACCATGCGGCCATCCTTCTCGTGCCTGTCTGTAGCTGCAGTGTCGCGGCTTCGATGAATGCGAGAGGAGCCCGCCGTGAAAGACGACGATGGCGCCATTGGCTGCGCCAAGGCCGGGCTGATCCTGCTGCTCGTGTGCCTGCTGTTCTGGGGCATCGTGTTCTGGTGGATCGCCTGATCGCGCCCGACGGCTGACGGGGCCGCGCGGTGTTCCCGCGTGGCCCGCCGCCTGGGTGGGCGCTGTTGCTGTGTGGCCGAAACCGGCGTCCGGCGGTTCGGGAAACACCCGAGGCGTCTTCTGCAATCGACAGACATGACATGTGCCGGGGTCCGTGAGAGCGGGCCGGCCGGCGCGCGACCATCCCATGGAGGTGCCGATGAACGTCGAACCCGTGTCCGTTCTGGCGCTCTGGGCGTCGAAGATCCTCGGCGCGGCGGCCGGGTCGGCGATCTCGGTCGCCTATCTTTTGCCGAAGGGACGGCGCGAGGCGGCGTCGCGCTTCCTGATCGGCATGGTGACCGGCGTGGTGTTCGGCCCGCCCGCCGGGCTGATGCTGGCCGAGCATCTCGACCTCGGCCAGACGCTGAGCGCCATGGAGCTGGCGCTGATGGGGTCGGCCTCGGCAAGCCTGTGCGCCTGGTGGGCGCTGGGCGTGCTGTCGCGCTTTGCCGACGGGCTGTTCCGCGGCGGCGAGAAACGGCCGTGGAGGAAGCGGTGACCGGCGGGTTGCGCGCCCGCACGGCGCCCGGCGTGACCGAGGACGGGGCGATCCGCGGCTATGCGGCGATCTTCGGCGAGACGGATCTCGCCGGCGACATCATCGAGCCGGGGGCCTTCGCCGCCTCGGTCCTGCGCCGGGGCATGGCCGGCATCGCCATGCTCTGGCAGCACGATCCCGGCCGGCCCGTGGGGCGCTGGCACCATGTGCGCGAGGACCGCACCGGTCTTTATGTCGAGGGCGCCCTGGCGCTGGCGACGGCGGCCGGGCGCGAGGCGGCCGGGCTGATCGCGGCGGGGGCGCTGGACGGCCTGTCCATCGGCTTTCGCACCAGGCTTGCGCGCCGCGGCGCCGGCACGGCCCGGCGGCGGCTGGTGACCATCGATCTGTGGGAGGTCTCGCTGGTGACCTTCCCGATGCAGGAGCGGGCGCGCCTGTTCGCCGGCGTGGCCAGCGCGGCCGATCTGGCCGTACCGCGGCGCGCCCGGACCGCGACCGGCTTTGCCGCCTGACATCCGAACTCTTCTGAAGCGAAACGGAGAAACCGCATGAGCGACCATTCCCATCCGTCCCTCGAAACCAAGGCGCACGCGCCGGAGGCCGGAGCGGCCTTCCACGAGTTCATGCAGGCCTTCGAGAGCTTTCGCGAGGCCAATGACGAGCGCCTGGGGGAGATCAAGAAGCGCATGAGCGCCGATATCCTGACCGAGGAGAAGGTCGACCGGATTTCCAAGAGCCTCGATGAGCAGGAGCGGCGCGTCGAGCGGCTGATCCTGAAGGAGGCGCGGCCGGCCTTGGGCGGCGAGTGCCGGCCCGCGGCCGGGCCGAGCGAGCATCGCAGCGCTTTCGAGCGCTATGTGCGCAGCGGCGACGAGCAGGGGCTGCGCCGGCTCGAGGAAAAGGCGATGTCGAGCCTGACCGGGGCCGATGGCGGCTTCCTGGTGCCGGACGAGACCGAGACCGAGATCGGCCGGCGGCTGGCGGCGATCTCGCCGATCCGCGCCATCGCGACGGTGCGCATGGTTTCGGCCGCCGTCCTGAAGAAGCCCTTCGCGATCGACGGCGCGCAGACCGGCTGGGTGGGCGAGGCCGATGCCCGCCCGCAGACCACCGCACCGCAGCTCGCCGAACTCGCCTTTCCGACGATGGAACTCTACGCCATGCCGGCGGCGACCAACGCCCTGCTCGACGACGCGGCGGTGGATATCGATCGCTGGATCGGCGACGAGGTCGAACAGGCCTTCGCGGCGCAGGAAGGCGCGGCCTTCGTCAATGGCGATGGTGTGGCCAAGCCGAAGGGCTTCATGACCTATCCGACGGTGGACGAGGGCGCCTGGGCCTGGGGCTCGGTGGGCACGGTGGCGACCGGCGCCGACGGCGGCTTTGCGCCGGACGAGGCGGCCGACAGCCTGCTCGACCTCGTCTATGCGCTGAAGGCGGGCTACCGGCAGAACGCCAGCTTCGTGATGAACCGCCGCACCCAGGCGAGCGTGCGCAAGCTGAAGGATGGTGACGGCAATTATCTGTGGCAGCCGCCGGCCAGCGCCGGGGCGCGGGCGACGCTGATGGGCTTTCCGACGGTCGAGGCCGAGGACATGCCGGATATCGCCACGGATGCGAAGGCGATCGCCTTCGGCGATTTCGGCCGCTTCTACCTGGTCGTCGACCGGCAGGGCGTGCGGGTCCTGCGCGATCCCTATTCGGCCAAGCCCTACGTCCTCTTCTACACGACCAAGCGGGTCGGGGGCGGCATCCAGGACTTCGACGCCGCCAAGTTCCTCGACTTCGCCGCCTGACGGGCGGGCTCAAGGGCGAGACGGATGACGGCCGGGCCCACGCCCGGCCGTTTGCTTTGGCGGAGGGACGGATGACGATCATCGATCTGGGGCCCGGCGGGGCCGAGGAGCCGGCAAGCGTGGCCGAGGCGAGGGCCTGGGCGCGGATCGACCGGGACGACGAGGACGGACTGATCGCTGCGCTGATCCGCGCGGCGCGCGAGACCATCGAGGCGATGGCCGGGCTGGTCCTGGTGCAGCGGTCCTTCCGGCTGGCGCTCGATCCGGTGCCGGCCGACGGCTGGGTGGAGATCGCGCGACGACCGCTGGGGACGATCACCGGCGTGACCGCCTACGCGTCGGGCGGGGTGCCCGTGATGTTCGATGCGGGCGAGGCGATCATCGAGCGGGCGCTGGGAGTGGAGGCAATCCGGGTGTCGCCGGGCGTGCGCGCCGCAGCGGTGAACGGCGTCGAAGTGGAGTTCGAGGCGGGGTTTGCGGCCGGTGCGGTGCCGGAGAATTTGCGGACCGCGCTCCTGGTGATCGTGGCGGCGTCCTACGAGATGCGGGCGGCGGTCGATCCCGGTCAGCAGCCGGCGGTGATGCCGGAGCTCGCACGGTCGCTGATCGCGCCCTATCGGCGGGTGCGGATCTGATGGCGCCGCTGTTCCTCGATCCGGGGCTGTTGCGCAAGCGCGCGGCGCTGCTGGCGCCCGAAGCGGAGCCGGACGGCGCCGGCGGCGCGGCGACGCGCTGGACGGAAATTCGGGAGCTGTCGGTGCATGTGGAGCCGGTGACCGTGGCGGCGCGCGAGCGGTTCGACCGACACGAGGCGACGATCACGCACCGGGTGATCTGTCGTTCGAGCGGGGAGGTGGTGCGCGGGCGCGCCTTCGGCATCGGGACGCGGCGCCTTGTCATCGCCTCGGTGCACGATCCGGACGAGACGGGGCGCTTTCTGGTGTGCCGGTGCGAGGAGGAGGCGTGATGCGGATTTCGGTGGAGATCCGGCGGCTGCGCAGCCGCCTTCCGCTCGAACGGCTGGTGCGCGCGGTTCGCCGGCCGGGCCGCTTGCGCTCGACCGTGCCGGCGGGGAACTGGCCGTCGACCTCGAACGTGCCGCGGCATCTCGGCACGCTGGATGATCGCGATACGGGGCCTGGCGACGATCTGCGCGATGCGCGGGGCCTTGCGACGACGGTCTGATCTTGCGGGCGGGTGCGATCACTTGTGCGAGACGAGGCATAAGAGGTCGCAGTTCGTCTGGCGGACGCAAGGGCACGCCATATATCATCTTGTAGACATCCGTGAGCGAGGAGGATGACATGGCGCATCCCAGTGCCGAACTCCAGACGACGATCTTCGAGACGCTGACCGCCGACCCATCGCTGACATCGCTGTTGGGCGGGCCGAAAGTGTTCGACCGCAGACCCGAACATGCAAGCTTTCCCTATCTGACGCTTGGCCGCACGGCGGTGGTGGACTGGTCGACCGGGACCGAGGACGGCTCCGAGCACATCCTGACCCTGCATGTCTGGGCGAAGGGTGGCGGCAAGGCCGAGACCTACGAGATCATGGACAAGGTGGCCGGCCGGCTGAACGACGCGCATCTGCCGCTGGAGGGCCACCACTTGGTCAATCTGCAACTGCAGTTCGCCGAGGCGCGGCAGGAACCGGACTCGGCCACCTATCACGGCATATTGCGGTTCCGGGCGGTGACCGAACCGCTGGCCTGACGGCCAGCCGGCGCGGGGCACGGGTCCCGCAGACATTCAAGCGACATCGACACGGGCGGTCCTTCGGGGCCGCCCTTTTCTTTGGCCGGTGCCGACCGGCACCGGGGCGGAAAGGACGACGCGAATGGCCGCACAGAGAGGCAAGGACCTTCTCCTGAAGATGGACGAGAACCGGGACGGGAGCTTCGTCACCGTGGCGGGGCTGCGGACGCGGCGGATCGCCTTCAACGCCGAGACGGTGGACATTACCGACGCCGAGAGCGCCGGCCGCTGGCGCGAACTCCTGGGCGGGGCCGGGGTGCAGCGGGCGTCGCTGTCGGGATCGGGCATCTTCAAGGATGCCGCCTCCGACGCCAGCCTGCGGCAGGTGTTCTTCGCCGGAGACATCGTGCCGTTCCAGGTGGCGATCCCGGAGTTCGGCACGATCACCGGACCGTTCCAGCTGACGGCGCTCGAATATGCCGGCGAGCACAATGGCGAGATCACCTTCGAGGCGACGCTGGAATCGGCCGGCGCGCTGGCATTTGCGGCGGTCTGACAATGGCGGTCAATCGCCATCGCGGCGAGGTGCCGGCGATCATCGACGGGCGCGAGCGCACGCTCTGCCTCACCCTGGGGGCGCTGGCCGAACTGGAGGACGCCTTCGCGGCGGACAGCCTGGCTGGGCTGGTGGAGCGCTTCGGCACCGGCCGGCTGTCGGCCCGCGACCTGACGCGGATCCTGGCGGCGGGTCTGCGCGGCGGCGGCGCGGATGTCAGCGAGGCCGAAATGGCGGTCATGCGGATCGATGGAGGGGCGGCGGGGGCGGCGACTGTTGCCGCGCAATTGCTGGCCGCGGCCTTCGGCACGCCGGGTGAGGAGACGGAGCCGGCTCCGCCAAACCCCTGAACGCCGTGCCGGATCGACCGGCGCCCGGCACGGCCTTTCCCTGGACCGAGGCGATGCAGGCGGGGCTCGGCCTGCTGCGCCTGTCGCCGCGCGCATTCTGGGCCGCGACGCCGCGCGAGCTGGCGGCGGCGCTGGCGCCCTTCGGCACTGTTGCGGGCGAGGCGCCCGCCCGCGCCGCGCTGACCGCCCTGATGAGGCGCTTTCCCGACCGGGATTCTTCGAACTGACGAGGTGACAGGATGGAGCCGGACGAGACCATGAACGTCGCGATCGTCGCCGATACCAGCGGGTTCGAGCAGGCGATGGGGGACCTGACGCAGCGAGTCAATTCCTTCGGCTCGGCGATCGCGTCGGCGATGAAGGGCGCGGTGTCGGGCGGGCGCTCGCTCGACGGCGTGCTGCGCCAGCTCGGCCAGCGGATCTCGACGATCGCACTGGATGCGGCGCTGAAGCCGCTGACGGATCTGGCGTCGAACGTCCTCGGTAATGCGCTGGGCGGCTTGGGTGGCGGTGGCGGCGTGCCCGCCGTGACCGGGATCGTGCCCTTCGCCAAGGGCGGCGTCGTCGCCGCGCCGAGCTATTTTCCGACGGCCGGCAAATTGGGCCTGATGGGCGAGGCGGGGGCGGAGGCGATCCTGCCGCTGCAGCGCGGCGCCGACGGAACGTTGGGGGTGGCGAGCACCGGTGCGCCGTCCGGCCCGTCCATCGTGTTCAACGTGACGACGCCCGACGCGACGAGCTTCCGACGGTCGGAGGCGCAGATTCAGGCGATGCTGGCGCGGGCCGCCAGCCGCGGCCGGCGGGGATTGTGACCATGGCAATCGAAGCCTTCAGCGAGGCGCGGTTTCCGCTGCGCGTGTCCTTCGGGACCAGCGGCGGGCCGGAGCGGCGCACGGAGATCGTGCGGCTGTCGACCGGCTTCGAGCATCGCAACCAGCGCCATCGCCATTCCGTGCGCCGCTACGATGCGGGGTCCGGCGTGCGCAGTCTCGCCGATCTGGTGACGGTGCTGGATTTCTTCGAGGCGCGGCGGGGCCGGCTGACGGGGTTCCGCTTTCGCGATCCGCTGGACTGGCGCTCCTGCGCCTATGGCGGGAGCCCGAGCGCCCTCGACCAGGCGATCGGCGTGGGCGACGGGGTGACGACGGAGTTTGCGCTGGTGAAGCGCTATGGCCTGGGCGCCGACGCCTATGTTCGGCCGATCGCCAAGCCGGCGGGGGAGACGGTCCGGATCGCCGTGGACGGCAGCGAGGTCGCGGCGGGGATGGTCGTCGACCCGGTGACCGGGATCGTCACCTTCGCGGACCCGCCGGGCGAGGGCGCGGCGATCACCGCCGGTTACGATTTCGACGTGCCGGTGCGGTTCGACATGGACCAGCTGACCGTGAACGTCGCGGCCTTCGAGGCCGGGGAAATTCCGTCCATCCCGCTGATCGAGGTACGCCCATGAGACAGATTCCCCCGGGACTGGCGGCGCATCTGCAGGGTCCCCAGACGACGCTCGCCCATTGCTGGCGCCTGACCCGCCGGGACGGCGCGGTGCTGGGCTTCACCGATCACGATGCGGCGCTGGTTCTTGCCGGGACCCGCTTCGAGGCGGCGACGGGGCTGACCGGCAGCGAGGCCGAGGAGATGCTGGGGCTGGCGGCGGCCAGCCGAGAGGTCGAGGGGGCACTGGATTCCGCTGCCATCGACGAGGCCGACATCCGGGCGGGGCGCTACGACGCGGCGCGGATCGAGACCTTCGTCGTCAACTGGCAGAGCCCGGAGGAACACGTCCTCGTCGATGTGGCGGAACTCGGCGAAGTGAAGCGCGGCGAGACCGGTTTTACGGCCGAACTGCGCGGTGTCGCGGCACAGCTCGACCGGGTGCGGGGACGGATCTACCGGCGGCGATGCGATGCGGTGTTCGGCGATGCGCGCTGCGGCTTCGCGGCCGCGGTGGCGCCCTACACGATCGAGACGGCTGTCGTGGGCGGCGAGGGATCGCGGATGGTCGTCGCCGGCACGCTCGGCGGTGCGCCGGCGCTGTTCCAGAACGGCCGGCTGACAATGCTGGGCGGAATGGCCGAGGGGCTCGGGGCCGACATCGTCTCGGCCATAGCGAGCGTAGGCGGGACGGTGACGCTGGTGCTGACGGAGGCGCCGGGGGCGACGCCATCGCCGGGGGACCCGGTGCGACTGATGCAGGGCTGCGACAAGCGCTTTGCGACCTGCCGCGACCGGTTCGGCAATGCGGTGAATTTTCGCGGCTTTCCGCACATGCCGGGCGGCGATGCGGCGCTGGCCATCGCCAAGAGCGACGGGCGCCATGATGGCGCGCCGGTGGTGCCATGAGCACGGTGCAGGCGGGCTGTCGCGGGGCTGATGCCGACGGCGGCGGGGCGGCCGTCGATGCAGGGTTGCCACGGGCGTTGATCGTGGCGCGGCGTTTTCTGGGAACGCCCTATCGCCATCAGGGCAGCCGGCGGGGCGTCGGCTGTGACTGCCTCGGCCTGTTGCGCGGTGTCTGGCGCGAGCTGCATGGCGCCGAGCCGGAGGATCCGGGCCCCTACCGGGCCGACTGGGCGACGCGGTCGGGGCCGGATCGGCTGCTGGAGGGTGCGCGGCGGCATCTGCGGGAGATTGTGCGCGCCGATGCGCGGCCCGGCGATGTCCTCCTGTTTCGCTGGCGGGTCGGCGCGCCGACCACCCATTGCGGCATTCTCGACGCGGAGGATCGTCTGATCCACGCCTATGAGGGCGCTTCGGTCGTTTCCTCGCCGATGCCGCATGCCTGGACGCGCTGCATTGCCGGCGCCTTTCGCTTTCCGGAGTAGACCATGGCGACGATCCTGTTGCAGGCGGCCGGCGGTCTCGTCGGCGGCGTTCTGGGCGGGCCGTTTGGCGCGGTGCTCGGCCGTGCGGCCGGTGCCCTGGCGGGCGCCTCGATCGACGCGGCGCTGTTCGGCACGACGAAGCGGACGGAAGGGCCGCGCCTGACGGAAAGCCGGATCATGGGCGCCGACGAGGGCGCCGGCATTCCACGGGTCTATGGCACGGCGCGGGTGGCGGGGCAGGTGATCTGGGCGACGCGCTTCGAGGAAGATTCGGCCACCGAGCGCCGCGGCGGCAAGGGCGGCGGCCCGAAGGTCGAGAGCACCACCTACAGCTATTACGGCAATGTCGCCGTGGGGCTGTGCGAGGGGCCGATCGCCGGCGTCCGCCGGATCTGGGCGGATGGCGAGGAGATCGACCGCGAGCAGGTCGTTCATCGCGTCTATCCGGGCAACGAGACCCAGGCGCCCGATCCGCTGATCGAGGCGCGGCAGGGGGCCGGCAACGCGCCGGCCTATCGCGGGCTCGCCTATCTCGTCCTCGAGCGGCTGCCGCTGGAGCGCTGGGGCAACCGGCTGCCGCAGATCACCTGCGAGATCCTGCGTCCGGTCGGGCAGATGGAAACGCAGATCCGTGCCGTCACCATCATTCCCGGCGCCAGCGAGCACGGGCTCGATCCGCTGCCGGTGCGCGAGCGGCTGGGACCGGGCGAGGACCGGCTGGTCAACCGCAACATGCTGTTCGGACCGAGCGACTGGATGGCATCGCTGGACGAGCTGGAGGCGCTGTGCCCGGCGTTGGAGCGGGCGGCGCTGGTGGTGTCCTGGTTCGGCGACGATCTGCGGGCCGGACACTGCAGTTTGCGGCCGGGGATCGAGATCGGAGGCCGGGACGAGACCGAGGAATGGCGGGCAGGCGGCGTTGGTCGCGGTGGAGCACGGCTGGTCAGCCGCGTCGATGGCGGGCCGGCCTTTGGCGGCACGCCGGGCGACCGGGGCGTCTCGCGGGCGATCGCCGATCTGAAGGCGCGCGGGCTGGGGGTCACCTATTATCCCTTCGTCCTGATGGACGTGCCGCCGGGCAACGGCCTGCCAGACCCGTATGGCGCAGGCGAACAGGCGGCGTTTCCCTGGCGCGGGCGGATGACGCTGGATCTGGAACCCGGCCGCGCCGGCTCGACCGACGGCACAGCGGCGGCCCGCGCCGCCATCGCGGCCTTTCTGGGCACGGCGGGGCCGGAGCATTTCTCCGCCGCGGGCGGAGAGGTCGTCTATGCGGGGCCGGCGGAATGGTCGTATCGGCGGATGATCTTCCATCAGGCGGCGCTGGCGGCCCTGGCCGGCGTCGACGCCTTCGTCATCGGCTCGGAAATGCGCGGCCTGACCCGCATCCGGGACGAGACCGGGGCGTTTCCCTTTGTCGAGGGTCTGATCGCCATCGCCGGGGCCGTGAAGGCGATGCTGCCGGACGCGGTCGTGACCTATGCGGCCGACTGGAGCGAATATGCCGGCTACCAGCCGGCGGATGGTTCGGGCGATGTCTTCTACAATCTCGATCCGCTCTGGGCCTCGCCGGCGATCGACGTGGTCGGCATCGACAATTACCTGCCGCTCGCCGATCTGCGGGACGCAGGCGAGGATGCGTCGGCGGACGAAACGCCCTCGCAATACGACCGGGCGGCGCTGCGGAGCGGCATCGCCGGCGGCGAATATTTCGACTGGTACTATGCCAGCGCGGGCGACCGCGCGGCGGGGCTGTGCACGCCGATCACCGACGGTGCCCATGGCAAGCCCTGGGTCTATCGCGCCAAGGATCTGGCGGGGTGGTGGGCGAACCCGCATGTCGAACGGCGCGGCGGCGTGGAGATTGCCGGAACCTCTCCCTGGGTGCCGATGGGCAAGCCGATCTGGTTCACCGAACTCGGCTGCCCGGCGATCGACAAGGGCGCCAACCAGCCGAATGTCTTCGTCGATCCGAAATCCTCGGAAAGCCATACGCCGCATTTCTCGGCGGGTGGGCGCGACGATCTCGCCCAGCGCCGCTTCGTCGAGGCGCATCTGGAGCATTGGGACCCGGCCTCGCCGGTCTTCGATGCGACGGCCAACCCGGTCTCGCCGGTCTATGGCGGGCGAATGGTGGCACCGGATGCCATCCATCTCTGGACATGGGATGCGCGACCCTATCCGGCGTTTCCCGAACGGTCCGATGTCTGGGCCGATGGCGACAACTGGCGGCGCGGCCACTGGCTGAGCGGCCGGCTGGCGAACTCCCCGGCGGATGCGCTGTTTGCCGCAATGCTGCGCGATCACGGCATCACGGATTTCGACGTCTCGGCGGTGGATGCGGTCGTGACCGGCTTCGTTGCGGGGGGGCCCGGCTCGGCCCGCCAGGCGCTTGAGGAGCTGATGCGGCTCACCGGGACGGTCGGCCATGTGGCGGCGGGCCGGCTGGTGCTGCGTTCGCTGGCCCGGCTGCGGCCCGAAGCGACGATCACCGCCTTTGCCGACGGGGAGGGCCCCTTTGTCGAACTGCGCCGGGCCGATGCGAGCGAGCGGGCGCAGGAGGTCTCGCTGGGCTATCTCGATCCGGCGCGGGCCTATCAGCCGAGTGCCGCCGAGGCGGTGCGGGCGAGCGCCGACCGGCCGCGCAAGGAGATCGTCGAACTGCCGGTGGTGCTGGATGAAGCCCATGCGCGGGAGCTGGCGGCCGAGATGCTGGCGGAAATGGGCGGCCATGCCGAGACCGCGCGCTTCGGGACTGCGACATCGGAACTGGCGCTGGAGGCCGGCGACACGGTGCGGCTCGACGGCCGGGACGGGGCCTGGCTGATCACCCGGATCGAGACGGGGCTCGCCCGCCAAATGGAAGCGCGGCTGCTGCCGCCTCGGCGGCGCGCCTATCCCGACCAGGGGAAGCCGCCACCGGGGCCGGGGCCACTTGTGCCGCTCGGCGCCTCGCGGCCGCTGGTGCATCTGCTCGACCTGCCGCTGCCGGAGGGCGGCGAGGCCATCGCGGGCGCGCGCTTCGCGATCCACGCGAGGCCTTTCGCGGGCTATGCCCTCGGCGTGTCGCGTTCCGGGGACGGCTTCGACACCCGCAGCATTGCCACCCGTGCGGCGACGACCGGGGCCCTGATCGAAGCGCTGGAAGCCGGCCCCCGCGGCGTGCTCGACCGGGGCCGTCGGCTGTTCGTGCGGCTGCATCGCGGTGCGCTGTCCTCGATCGACAAGGGAGCGCTGCTCGATGGCGGCAATCTCTGCGCCGTCCAATGCGCGTCAGGCGCCTGGGAGGTGCTGCAGTTCGCCAGCGCCACCGAGATCGCGCCGCAGATCTTCGAACTGAGCGGATTGCTGCGGGCGCAGGGCGGCACCGAGGATGCGATGGCGGCGGGCGCCGCGCCGGGAGCGGCCTTCGTGCTGCTCGACGCAGCCTGCGAAGCGCTGGGCCTCGGCACCGGCGAGGTCGGGCGCGACCTGACGATCCGCGTATCGCCGCTCGGCCGGCTCGCCGACGATCCGGCGGTCGTCACCCTGTCCGCCACGCTGGGGGCACGCTCGGTGCGGCCGCTGTCGCCGGTGCATCTACGCGCGGAGTTTCACCAGGACGGCGCGCTGGCGCTGGCGTGGATCCGGCGGACGCGCATCGGCGGCGACGGTTGGGACGGGCTCGACGTGCCGCTGGGCGAGGAGCGCGAACTTTACAGCATCGAAATCGGCGACGGATCGGGGGCGGTTCTTGCCCGGCAGACCGGGCAGCCGGCGCTGATGGTGCCAGCGGCGGAGCAGCACGCCGCCTTCGGCGCGCTGCCGGCGACGGTGACGGTGACCGTCGCCCAGACGAGCCCGGTCTGGGGCGACGGAACCCCATCCGTCCAGACCTTCATCCGTCCGGGCTGACCCGGCAATTCAAGGCAACAGGAGGAGAGGCGAGATGAGCGATGCAAAACCCTGGTACCAGTCGCGCAGCATCTGGGGCGGGCTGGTGGCGCTGGTCGCCGGCGTCGGCGGGATCGTCGGCGTCGAGATCGACGCGGCCACCAGCGAGACGCTGATACTGTCGCTGACCAACGGCGCCGCCGCGATCGGTGCGGTGGTCGCGATCCTCGGCCGGCTGGCAGCGCAGAAGACCCTGCGATAGCGGGCCGGCTGCGGCTGGAGCCGTCACGTGTCTGTGCTAGACGCGTGGCGGTTCGGGGCGGCGGAAGTGTCGGAGCCTGCCGGAATCGGCGCGCGAAGCGGCATCATTCATGGGCGGTTCAGCGAGACCTTGCTAGGAAGGGGTCGGCTGCCATGTCTGTGGCCGGTGGCGTTCCGATCTAGCTGGGCAATCCATGACCCGAATTCGTACCATCTTTCTTGTGTTTCTCGCCGCCCTGACGCTGGGTGCCGGGCCCGTCGTCGCGCGTGACGGTGCGGGCGACTGGCCGAAGCAGCTCGGTCGGGCGGCGCCCGTGACGGACGGTCTGGTGCGCCTGGCCCAGGCCGATTGCTCGAGCGCCGGGTCCAAGGCCGCGGCGCAGACCGGCGGCGAGGTGCTGTCGGTCTCGACCCGCACCGAAGGCGGCCAGACGGTCTGCGTGGTGACGGTGCTGGTGCCGGGCACCGATGGTGGCCGCCCGCGCAAGACGACGGTGACCATTCGCCCGTAAGCCGGGCAGCGCGGCGTCCAGCCGGACGCGCGCACCATCCGGCTTCGAGCGATGCCGGACGAATTGCAGAGAGGGGACGATCCGCATGCGGATACTCGTCGTGGAGGACGACCAGACACTGAACCGCCAGCTCGTGGAGGCGCTGAACGGCGCCGGCTACGTGGTGGACAAGGCGATGGACGGCGAGGAGGGGCATTTTCTCGGCGATACCGAACCCTATGACGCGGTGGTGCTGGATGTCGGCCTGCCGCTGATGGACGGCATCAGCGTCCTGGAGCGCTGGCGGCGCGACGGCCGCACCATGCCGGTGCTGATTCTGACCGCCCGCGACCGGTGGAGCGACAAGGTCGCCGGCATCGACGCGGGCGCCGACGACTATGTCACCAAGCCGTTCCATGTGGAGGAAGTGCTGGCGCGGCTGCGCGCGCTGATCCGCCGGGCGGCCGGCCATGCCTCCTCGGAGATCCATTGCGGGCCGCTGCGGCTCGATACGCGCGCGGCCCGGGTGACGCTCGACGGCACGGCGCTGAAGCTGACCTCCCACGAATACCGCCTGCTCGACTATCTGATGCACCATCAGGACCAGATCGTCTCGCGCACCGAACTGATCGAGCATCTCTACGACCAGGATTTCGACCGCGACTCCAACACGATCGAGGTGTTTGTCGGGCGGCTGCGCAAGAAGCTCGGCGGCGCCGAACTGATCGAAACCGTCCGCGGGCAGGGCTACAGGATGCATGATGGCGGCACCGGCGGTTAGGTCGCTCACCGCCCGGGTCATCCTGCTGTCGAGCGTGTGGGCTATCGTCGCCTTCGCGGTGGCCGGCGGTCTGATCTCGACGCTGTACGAGCGCACCGCGCGCAAGGGGTTCGAGGATCTCCTTACGGCGCAGCTCTACAATCTCGTCAACAGCGTCAGCGTCGGCGATTCCGGCTATCTGTCGGGCTCGCCGGATCTCGGCGACCTGCGCTACCTGCAGCCCTTGTCGGGCTGGTACTGGGAGGTCGTGCCGGCCAGCGCCAACACGCAAGGGAGGCTGAGCTCCGGCTCGCTGGGGATTCTGGATGTTCCGCCGACCGGGACCGCGCAGGTGCCCTTCGACGCCGCCTACCGGCGCAGCTACGATGCCGACGGCCTCGACGGCGAGCAATTGCGGATCATCGAGACCGAGGTCGTGCTCGACAGCCAGAACCATGCGGCGCGGTTCCGGGTGATGGGCAATGCCAGCGTCGTGGCCGCCGAAATCGGCGAGTTCGACCGCATCCTCACCCTCTATCTCGGCGCCGTCGGGCTGGGCACGGTGCTGGTCAACGGCCTCGCCATCCTGTTCGGGCTGGGGCCGCTGCGGGCGGTGCGCGCGGCGCTGAGCGACGTGCGAACGGGCCGGGCGGAGCGGCTTGAGGGGCGTTTTCCCATCGAGATCGAGCCGCTGGCGGTCGAGATGAACGCGCTGATCGACAACAATCGCCGCATCGTGGAGCGCTCGCGCACCCAGGTCGGCAATCTCGCCCATTCGCTGAAGACGCCGATCGCCGTGCTCGTCAACGAGGCGAGCGCGATGGGCCGTGAGCGCGGCCAGGTGATCGGCGACCAGGCCGAGCGGATGCGCCAGCAGGTGCAGCATTATCTCGACCGGGCGCGGGTGGCGGCGCAGAGCGAGGGCGGCGTGTTCCGCACGCCGGTGGCGCCGACGCTGGAGCGGCTGGTGCGGGTGGTCGCCAAGCTCAACCCAGGGATCGACCTCGATTTCGACGCGGAGGCGGCGGCCGATCTGGTCTTTGCCGGCGAGAAGCAGGATCTGGAAGAAATCGCCGGCAATCTCCTGGAAAATGCGGGAAAATGGGCGAAGGCCCGCATCCGCGTTTCGGCCGAGGCGACGGGCACCGACCGCGTCTCGGTGAGCATCGAGGATGACGGGCCGGGGCTGACGGAGGAACAGATCGTCGAGGCCAAGAAGCGCGGCACGCGGCTCGACGAGGCGACGCCCGGTAGCGGATTGGGCCTGTCCATCGTTCTCGACATGGTGCGCGAATATCGCGGCGTCCTGGATCTCGGCCGCTCCGAACTGGGTGGCCTGAAAGCCACGGTGACGCTTCCCCGCGCGCCGGGCGGCCTGGCCGCTTGACATGCCGGGCAAGACCCATGATCTCCGACAGGCCTTCCCTGGCGCAGTCTTGCGACGGGCCTGCCGTATTCGGATGGATCATATGCGCATTGTCTTGAAGCTTCTGGTTCCGGTTCTGGCGCTTCCCGTGTCCGGTTGCCTGAGCGCCGGGTTCGGGGGCGGAACCCTGTCGCCGCCGACCGAGGGCGTCGCGGCGCTGGACGGCGGGCTGATCGGGCAGGATCCGGTGGGCCGGACGCTGCCGGAGGACGCCCGCGCCCGGGCGCTGGAGGCGGAATTCCAGGCGCTGAACTTTGCCACGGCCGGACAGCCGGTCGCGTGGAACGCCGACGGCTACAGCGGCGAGGTCGTGCCGACCCAGCTCTACCGCGTCGGTTCGCAGGACTGCCGGGGCTATTCGCATGTGTTCCAGGGCGAATCGCCGGTGGTGAAGGCGGTGGGAACCGCTTGCCGGACGGCCAGCGGCTTCTGGAAGCCGGTGGTCTGACGATCATGCGGCGCGCGGCCGACCTGCTTCGCCGCAGAGGGCGGGCGAGGCCGAAGGCCGCGTTTCCTTTGGCCGTCGCCGTGAGTATAGGGATGGCATGATCTTCTGGTTTATCGCCGCCGTGATGACGGCGGCCGTCACGCTTCTCTCGCTGTGGCCGCTGCTGCGCTCCCGGCAGGAGCATCTGGCCAGTCGTGCCGAGCACGACGTGGAAGTCTATTCGGCGCAATTGCGCGAGCTCGACGCGGATGTGGCACGCGGCGCGATGGCGCCTGCCGAGGCCGAGACCGCACGGGCGGAGATCGGCCGGCGCCTGCTGCGGGCGGCCGATCGCGGCAAGAGCGAGAGCCAGGCGGGCACCGCGTCGTGGCAGCGGCCGCGCATGCTGGCCGCCATCGCGGCGGTCGCGCTTCTCGTGCCGATCGGCTCGGTGGTGCTGTATGCCCAGCTCGGCGGCGCGGGGCGCCCCGATGTGCCCCTGGCCGGACGCAGCGCGCCGACGAGCGGCCCCGGCGACATCCAGACCCTGATCGCGGGCGCCGAGGAACGGTTGCGCGCCGAGCCGGAGGACGGTCGCGGCTGGGACGTGCTGGCGCCGATCTATCTGCGGATCGGCCGTGTCGAGGATGCCGCCGAGGCCTTTCGCAACGGTATTCGTCTGAACGGCTCGTCGGCCGCCCGCGAAAGCGGACTGGGCGAGGCGCTGACGCAGCTTGCCGGCGGCGAGGTGACGGACGAGGCTGAGGCCGCCTTCGAACGGGCCGTGGCCGCCAATCCCGCGCATCTGCCGGCGAAATTCTTCCTGGCGCTGAACCTGTCGCAGGAAGGGCGCCGTGACGAGGCCGTGACCGCCTGGACGCAACTCGTCGAGATGAGCCCGCCGGACGCACCGTGGCTGGAGATCGCCAATGCCGCGATCGCCGATGCGCGCGGCGAAGCGCTCCCGGCAGCGTCGACGGCGGACGCCGGAACCGCGGCGCCGGCGCGCGGGCCGGGCGAAGCCGACATCGCGGCCGCCGCCGACATGGCGGCGGAGGATCGCCAGGCGATGATCGAGGGCATGGTGTCGCAGCTTGCCGCCCGGCTGGAAACCAACCCGAACGATGTGGAAGGATGGAAGCGCCTGATCCGGTCCTATACCGTCCTCGGTGACGACGAGGCGGCGGGCGCGGCCTATCGCACGGCGCGCCAGACCTTTGCCGCCGATTCCGCGGCCGGTCGGGAAATCGCCGCTTTCGGCGACGAGCTTGGGCTGACCGCCGAGGGAGAGACGCAGACACAATGACCCGCAAGCAGAAGCGCCTTGCCTCGATCGCCACGATCCTTGTCGTCATTGGCGGCGCGGCCGCACTCGTCCTGACCGCATTGTCCGACAGCGTCGCCTATTTCCATTCGCCGAGCGACATCGTCGCCAAGGCGCCGGCGCAGAGCCAGCGCATCCGGCTGGGCGGACTGGTGGAGGAAGGCTCGGTCGTGCGCGACGGCTCGCAGCATGTCAGCTTTAAGGTGACCGACTCGCTGGAGAGCGTCGAGGTCGCCTATACGGGGCTCCTGCCGGACCTGTTTCGCGAGGGGCAGGGCGTCGTCACCGAAGGCACGCTGGGGCCGGACCGCATCTTCATCGCCGACACGGTGCTGGCCAAGCATGACGAGACCTACATGCCGAAGGAGGTCGTCGACGACCTGAAGGAGCGCGGGCTCTGGGAGGACGGCAAGGGCATGGTGAACAAGGAGACGCCCGAGGCCGTGGTGACGCAGACGTCGGGGGCCGGCTCGTGATCGTCGAGATCGGCCATTACGCCCTGATCCTGGCGCTGTCCTTGTCGCTGGTGCAGTCGGTGCTGCCGGCGATCGGCGCGCGCAGCGGCGACGCCCGGCTGATGGAAACCGGCACGATCACCGCGACCGGTGCCTTCGTTCTCCTGATGCTGTCCTTCTCGGCCCTGACGGCGGCCTATGTGACGTCGGACTTTTCGGTCCTCAACGTCTTTCAGAATTCGCATTCGCTGAAGCCGATGCTCTACAAGGTCACCGGCGTGTGGGGAAACCACGAGGGCTCGATGCTCCTGTGGGTCTTGATCCTCAGCCTGTTCGGTGCGCTGGTGGCGCTGTTCGGCCGCGACCTGCCGGCCAGCCTGAAGGCCAATGTGCTGGCGGTGCAGGCCTGGATCACCGCCTGCTTCCTGCTCTTCATCCTGACCACGTCGAACCCGTTCAGCCGCGTCTTTCCGGCGCCGATGGAGGGGCAGGACCTCAATCCGATCCTGCAAGACATCGGCCTCGCGATCCATCCGCCGCTGCTCTACCTCGGCTATGTCGGCTTCTCGATCGCCTTCTCCTTCGCCGTTGCCGCCTTGATCGACGGCCGCATCGACGCGGCCTGGGCGCGCTGGGTGCGGCCCTGGACGCTGACGGCCTGGGTGTTCCTGACCGCCGGCATCGCGATGGGCTCCTACTGGGCCTATTACGAGCTCGGCTGGGGCGGCTGGTGGTTCTGGGACCCGGTGGAGAACGCCTCCTTCATGCCGTGGCTGTCCGGCACCGCGCTGTTGCATTCGGCGCTGGTGATGGAAAAGCGCTCGGCCCTGAAGATCTGGACGATCCTCCTGGCGATCCTGACATTCTCGCTGTCGCTGCTCGGCACCTTCCTAGTGCGCTCGGGCGTCCTGACGTCGGTGCATGCCTTCGCCACCGACCCGACCCGCGGCGTCTTCATCCTCGCCATTTTGTGCCTGTTCATCGGCGGGTCGCTGGCGCTGTTCGCGCTGCGCGCCTCGACGCTGGAGGCGGGCGGCCTGTTCGCGCCGATCAGCCGTGAGGGAGCGCTGGTCGTCAACAATCTGTTCCTGACGACGGCCACCGCGACAGTGCTGGTCGGCACGCTCTATCCGCTGGTGCTGGAAGTCCTGGGCGGCGCCAAGATCTCGGTCGGCGAGCCGTTCTTCAACCTCACCTTCGGCCCGCTGATGGTGCCGCTGCTGTTTGCCGTGCCGTTCGGCCCGCTCTTGGCCTGGAAGCGCGGCGACCTTCTGGCGGCGGCGCAGCGGCTGTATTTCGCCATCGGCGCGGCAATGCTGACCATCCTGATCGCGGTGGCGCTGACCTCCGGCACGCGCATTCTCGCGGCGCTCGGCTTCGGGCTGGCGGTGTGGCTGATGGCCGGCGCCCTGACCGATCTGTTCGTGCGGGCCAATTTCGCCAAGGTCGGCTGGCGCACGGGTCTTGCCCGCATGCGCGGGCTGCCGCGCTCGGCCTTCGGCACGGTGCTGGCGCATTTCGGCCTCGGCGTGACGGTGCTCGGCGTGATCACCGCCTCGGCCTTCCAGACCGAGACCGTGACCGCGATGCGGGCCATGCAGACGGTGAATGCGGGCGGCTACGAGGTGCGCTACGAGGGCGCCCAGCAGCGGCAGGGGCCGAATTACGAAGAGCAGGTGGGCACGTTCACGCTGCGCCGCGACGGTCTCGACGCCGGCATGATCGAAAGCGCCAAGCGCTTCTACCCGGCGCGGCAGATGCCGACGACCGAGGCCGGCATCCACACACGCTGGTTCTCGCAGCTCTACATCTCGCTGGGCGATCCCTCGCCGGACGGCGCGTCGATCGTGGTGCGCGTCTGGTGGAAGCCGCTGATCACGCTGATCTGGATCGGCGCGATCTTCATGGCGGTGGGCGGCACGGTGTCGCTGTTCGACCGGCGCCTGCGGGTCGGTGCGCCGGCGCGCAGCCGCAAGCGGCAGCTGGCGGCGGGAGCCGAAGCGTGACCCAGCCCGGCTGGCGCGCCATCGCTGCGAGCCTCGCGCTCTCCATCTTCGTGATCGCGGGGCCGCAGGGCGCGGCACCGGCTTTCGCGGTGACACCCGACGAGGTGCTGAGCGATCCGGCGCTGGAAGCGCGGGCGCGGCAATTGTCGACGGGGCTGCGCTGCCTCGTCTGCCAGAACCAGTCGATCGACGACAGCAATGCCGATCTCGCCAAGGATCTGCGGCTCCTCGTGCGCGAGCGGCTGGTGGCCGGCGACACGGATGACGAGGTCATCGACTATCTGGTCTCGCGCTATGGCGAGTTCGTGCTGTTGAAGCCGCGCTTCGACTGGGCGACGCTGGCGCTGTGGGGCACGCCGGTGGTGGTGCTTCTGGCCGGGATCGGCTTTGCCATTATCACCGTGCGCGGCCGCCGGCAGGCCGCGGCACCGACGGCGCTCTCGCCGGAAGAGGAAGCGGCGATCGCCGAGGTGACGCGCTCGCGCGGCTGACGGTTCCGGGCGTCCGGGCGCCAACCTTACGAAGATTTCACACGCCCGAAAAGGTCCCGTAATCTGGCAATCCCTAGATTGGCATCCATCGATGGCGCACGGCTCGTGCCGACGCCACAGGGATCGAAGACCAATCGAAGAGGGTTTCCAATGCGCAACGATGCGAACAAGACGAAGCGTGGCGGTCTGATTGCCGGCGTTCTGGCCGCGGGCGTCGCCAGCGTCGCGCTGACCGGCGTCGTCGGCAACACCGTGCCGGTCTTCGCCGAGCCGGTGAAGGTCGAGGCACCGGTCCAGAATTTCGGCTTTGCCGACGTGGTGGAGAAGGTCTCGCCCGCCGTCGTCTCCGTCCGCGTCACCCAGGAAGTGACCCCGACCATGTCGCAGGGCCGCGGCCCGCAGATGGGTAGCCCCTTCGACAGCCTGCCGGAAGATCACCCGCTGCGCCGCTTCTTCGACGTGCCGGGCCGCGACAACGCCCCGAACGGCATGCGCCCGGATCGCGAGCCGCGCACCCGCATGGGCCAGGGCTCGGGCTTCTTCATCTCCGACGACGGCTTCGTCGTGACCAACAACCACGTGGTCGAGGGCGGCAGCCAGTACACGGTCGTCATGGATGACGGCACGGAGTACGACGCCGAGCTGATCGGCACCGATCCGCGCACCGACCTCGCGCTGCTCAAGGTCGACGAGAGCAACACCAAGTTCACCTATGTCGAGTTCGGCGATGACGACGCCGTGCGCATCGGCGAGTGGGTCGTGGCGGTCGGCAACCCGTTCGGCCTCGGCGGCTCGGTGACGGCCGGCATCGTCTCGGCCCGTGGCCGCGACATCGGCGCCGGCCCCTATGACGACTTCCTGCAGATCGACGCGGCGGTGAACCGCGGCAATTCCGGCGGCCCGGCCTTCGGTCTCGACGGCAAGGTCATCGGCGTCAACACGGCGATCTTCTCGCCGTCGGGTGGCAATGTCGGCATCGCCTTCGCGATCCCGGCCTCGGTCGCCAAGGACGTCATCCAGTCGCTGCGCGAGGACGGCAGTGTCGAGCGCGGCTGGCTGGGCGTGCAGATCGCGCCCGTCACCGACGACATCGCCGAGGCGGTCGGCCTCGACGAGGAGAAGGGCGCCATCGTCACCCTGCCGGACAACGAGACCCCGGCGACCAAGGCCGGCATCAAGACCGGCGACGTGATCACCGCAGTCAACGGCGAGACGGTCGAGGGTCCGCGCGAGCTGGCCCGGATGATCGGCAATTACCGTCCGGACACCAAGGTCGACGTGACCATCTGGCGCGACGGCAAGGCGCAGGACGTGTCGGTGGAACTGGGCAATCTGTCCAGCCTCGACGAGGCCGCCTCGGCCCGCGGTTCGGGCGTTCCGGTCGATCCGTCCTCGCTGTCGGGCTACGGCCTGACCCTGACCCCGTCGGAAGACGGCGAGGGTGTCGTGGTCACCGACGTGAAGCCGGATTCCTCCGCCTCCGAGAAGGGCATCAAGGCCGGCGACATCATCATCGCGGTGAATGGCGAGACGGTCGAGACCCAGAAGGACGTGCAGTCGGCGATCGACGCCGCTGCGGAATCCGGTCGCAAGGCGGCGCTGTTCCAGCTCCAGACCAACGGGCAGAACCGCTTCGTGGCGCTGCCGATCGCCAAGAGCTGATCCTTCCGACGATGATGGCGAGGCCTTCGGGCCTCGCTCTCTCCACCCGCGGCGGCTGACCGACGCGCCAGGCCTGCGCCCGGCACGCCGGTCAGCCGCTTTTCTTTTGCGCCGAATGGTTCACATAGGAGAAACCGAGATGTCCTTCTCCCCGAGCCCCGCAACGCTGCCCGACCCCATGCGCATCCTGATCATCGAAGACGACAGCGAAGCCGCGGCCTATCTGGTCAAGGCGCTGCGCGAGGCCGGCCACGTCGCCGAACATGCCGGCGACGGCGACGACGGCTTTCACATGGCCGACAGCCGCAGCTACGACGTTCTCGTCGTCGACCGCATGCTGCCCAGGCGAGATGGCCTGTCGATCATCTCGGGCCTGCGCGAAAAGGGCAACGAGACCCCCGCGCTGATCCTGTCGGCGCTGGGGCAGGTGGACGACCGTGTCACCGGCCTGCGGGCGGGCGGCGACGATTACCTCGCCAAGCCCTTCGCGATTTCCGAGCTCCTGGCGCGGATCGAGGTGCTGGGACGGCGCCGCGGCAGCAAGGACGTGGAGACCAGCTACCGGGTCGGCGATCTGGAGCTCGACCGGCTGTCCCACGAGGTGCGCCGCAACGGCAAGCCGATCGTGCTGCAGCCGCGCGAGTTCCGGCTGCTCGAATATCTGATGAAGCACGCCAACCAGGTCGTGACCCGCACGATGCTCCTGGAGAATGTCTGGGACTATCATTTCGACCCCCAGACCAACGTGATCGACGTGCATATCTCGCGGCTACGTTCCAAGATCGAGCGCGACTTCGACACGCCGCTGCTGCACACGGTGCGCGGTTCGGGCTACATCATGCGCAGCGACGCGTAAGCCCCGATGGCGCGGTTGAAGGCCCTGATGCGGATGACCGCCGTCCGATTGTCGGCGGTCTATTTCCTGCTGTTCTCGGTCGCTGCCGTGATCCTCGTCTTCTATGTCACCGCGACGGCGTCGAGCATCCTGCAGAACCAGAGCCGGGCGGCGATCAACGAGGAAATCGGCGAGATCGCGCAGATATACGACGCCGCTGGCATTGCCGGGCTGGTGCGCACCATCGACCGCCGCGCACGCCAGCCGGGCGCCTCGCTCTATCTCGTCACCGACGCCACCGGACGCATTCTCGCCGGCAATGTGGAGAGCCTGCAGGCGGGCGTCCTCGACGAGGGCGGCTTCACCGAACAGCCCTTCGGCTACGAGCGCTTCGCCGACGATCCGGGCGACCGCTACCATCTGGCGGTGGCGCAGGTGGTCAGCATGCCGAACGGCATGCGGGTGCTGGTCGGGCGCGACCAGACCGAGCAGGAACGCTTCCGCCAGATCGTGCGCAGCGCGCTGATCCTGGCCTTTGCGCTGATGGGAGCGGCGGCGCTGTTTGCGTGGTTCCTCGTCGGACGGCAGGCACTGCAGCGCCTCGACCGCATGTCCGGGGCGAGCGCGCGGATCCTGGCCGGTGATCTGACCGAACGCCTGCCGGTGACCGGCACGGGCGACGAGTTCGACCGGCTGTCGGACAATCTCAACACGCTGCTTGCCCGCGTCGCGCTGCTGCAGGAAGGCCTGCGCCAGGTCTCCGACAACATCGCCCACGATCTGAAAACGCCGCTGACGCGCCTGCGCAACCGCGCCGAGGCGGCGCTGTCGGCCGATGTCGACGCCGCCGGCACGCGGACCGTCCTCGAAGGGATGATCTCCGAGGCGGACCAGATGATCCGCACCTTCGACGCGCTGCTGATGATCTCGCGGGTCGAGGCGGGATCGCACCCGGTGATCAAGACCCGGGTCGATGTCGCCGGGATCGTGGCGGATGTCTGCGAACTCTACGAGCCGCTCGCCGAGGAAGCAGGCGCGACGCTGGTCTTTGTGCCGAGCCCGCCGGTGCAGGCTTCCGTCAGCCGCGAACTGATCGCCCAGGCGCTGTCGAACCTGATCGACAACGCGCTGAAATACGGCGTTGCGGATGGCGGCGGCGCCAGGATCGCCGTGCGGCTCGAACTGACCGATGGCGTCTGTCGCCTGTCGGTGTCGGACGACGGTCCCGGCGTGCCCGCCGACCAGCGCGAGCGCGTGCTGGAGCGCTTCTACCGCCTCGACCAGAGCCGTTCGCTGCCGGGCTCCGGCCTCGGCCTGTCGCTGGTCCAGGCGATCGCGCGGGTGCATGGCGGACGTCTCGCGCTTGAGGATGCGGCGCCGGGCCTTAGAGTGGTCCTGGAGTTTCCTCAGGATGGAAAGACGGTCGCCGATGGCGAAACAGGACACGGCGCAAGAGCATGACAGCGATCTGGGCATCGGCGGCGACATCGCCCCGACGCCGCTCGATCCCGGCAAGGCGGAGGCGTGGCTCACTGACCTGAGCAAGGCTGCGGCTGCGCAGGATCTGGCGCGGCTCGGCGAATTTCTCGCACGGGGCGGCCCGGACGTGGCGCGGCTCGGCGCGGTGCTCGACCTGTCGACCTATCTCAACACCCAGATGCTCCAGCACCCCGAATGGCTGGACGCGCTGTTCGACGCGCCGGCCCGGGAGAGAATCGCGCAGCGGATCGGCGAACTGCGCGACATGGACGTGGCGGAACTGGGCGAGACGGCGCTGATGGCGACGATCCGCCTGATCAAGCGGGAGGTCTCGCTGCTGATCGCGCTGCGCGACCTGTTCGGCGCAGCGAGCGTGAAGGAGACCACCGAGGATTTGTCGCAACTGGCCGAAGCGGCGGTCGCCACGGCGCTGCGCTTCTGCCTGATCGCGGCCCACAAGAGCGGCAAGATCGTGCTGCCCGACCCGGCCGACCCGGAGGCCGGATGCGGCCTGTTCGTGCTTGGCATGGGCAAGCTGGGCGCGCGCGAACTGAACTATTCCAGCGATGTCGACCTGATCGTGTTCTTCGATCCCGAGCAGTCGGTCGCCGCCGATCCGAGCGAATCGGTCGACACCTTCTCGCGCATCGTGCGGCGGCTGGTGCGGATCGTCGGCGAGCGGACCGCCGACGGCTATGTCTTCCGCACCGATCTGCGGCTGCGGCCCGACCCGGGCGCGATGCCGCTGGCGATCTCCACCGATGCGGCGATGAGCTATTACGAGGGCTCGGGGCGCAACTGGGAGCGCGCCGCCATGATCAAGGCCTGCACCATCGCCGGCGATCGGGCGGCGGGCGAGGCGTTCCTTCAGGAACTGACGCCCTTCGTGTGGCGCAAATATCTCGACTTCGCGGCGATTGCCGACATCCAGGCGATGAAGACCCGCATCGATCGCCATCGCGGTTTCGACGACATTGCCGTCGGCGGCCACAATGTGAAGCTCGGGCGGGGCGGCATTCGCGAGGTCGAGTTCTTCGTCCAGGCGCAGCAGCTCATCGCCGGCGGACGGGCACCGCAATTGCGCAGCCGGCGCACCGACGAGGCGCTGCACGAACTGGCCGAGGGGAGCTGGATCACCGCCGATACGGCCCGCGACCTCCTCGAGGATTACTGGTTCCTGCGGCGGATCGAGCACTGCATCCAAATGGTCGCCGACGAGCAGAGCCACACGCTGCCGGAGGACGAGGAAGGCCTGGAGCGCATTGCGCGGCTGGCCGGCTTTGCCGATCGCGAGGCCTTCGCCGAGGCGCTGCTGTCGCATCTGCGCCGCGTGGACCGGCACTATACGAGCCTGTTCAACGACGGCCGCGAGCGCGATGCCGGCGAGGGCGAGGAGGCGGTCTCCAAGCGGCTCCTGTCCAGCGAGGACGATCCCGACGCGCTGGCGCGGCTGAAGGAGCTGGGCTTTGCCCGGCCGGAGGACGTCGCGCGGATCGTGCGCGGCTGGGGATTCGGCCGCTATCGCTCGACACGGTCGGAAACGGCGCGCGAGCGTCTGGCCTCGGGCCTGCCGATGCTGCTGGCGGCCTTTTCCAACGCCAAGGACCCGGACGGGGCGATCGCCGCCTTCGACACGTTTCTGGCGGGGCTGCCGGCGGGCATCCAGTTCTTCTCGCTGATCGCCTCCAACCCGCGCATCCTCGACCTTCTGGCGCTGATCATCACCTCGGCCCCGGCGCTGCGCGAGACCATCGCGGCGCGCCCGCATGTCTTCGACGCGCTGCTCGACCCGGCCTTCTTCGACGAGGTGCCCGAGAGTGCGATGATGGAGAAGCGGCTGGCCAGCTTCCTGTCGGAGGCGAATGGCTACGAGGACATCCTGGCACGGCTGCGGATCTTTGCCTCCGAACAGCGTTTCCTGGTCGGTGCGCGCCTGCTCAGCGGCGTCGTCGACGTCGGCGAAGCGGGGCCGGCCTTCTCCAACATCGCCAATGTGGTGCTGGACGCCACGCTCAAGGCGGTCGGCGATGCCTTCGCCGAGAAGCATGGCCGGGTGCCCGGCGCGCGGCTGGCGCTGCTCGGCATGGGGCGGCTGGGCAATTGCGAGCTGACCGCCGGCTCCGACGTCGACCTGATCCTGCTCTACGACCACGACCCGGATGTCGAGGAATCGGACGGCGACAAGCCGCTCGCCACGGGGCTGTATTTCGCCCGGCTGACCCAGCGGCTGATCGCGGCGCTGACCGTGCAGATGCGCGAGGGCATCCTGTACGAGGTCGATTTCCGCCTGCGCCCATCGGGCAACATGGGGCCCTTGGCGACGCGCATCGATTCCTTCCGCCGCTACCAGGCGACCGACGCCTGGACCTGGGAGCGCATGGCGCTGACCCGGTCGCGGCCGATCGCCGGCGATCCGGAGTTCCGCGACGAGGTCGGCCACACCATCTGCGACATTCTCGGCGAAGCTCGGGACGAGGCCATGACCAGCCGCGACGTGGCCGACATGCGGGCGCGGCTCGACCGCGACAAGCCGCCCAAGGGCCCGCTCGATCTGAAGCTGATCCCGGGCGGCCTGATCGACCTGGAGTTCCTGGCGCAATGGGCCTTGCTGACCGGACGGGCCGATTCCGATCTCGTCGGCAGCCCGACCGTGTCCGTTCTTTCGGCGGCCGATCTCGCCGCCGTGGATGCCGACGGAGCGCCGGTGGACCTGCCGGGCGCGATGCGGACCTATACGTCGGTCATCCAGATCCTGCGGCTCGGCCCGACCGGGGTCGAGCGCATCGAGGATCTGCCGCCAGGGCTGGCCGACCGGCTGACGCGGGCGCTGGGGCTGGAGGAGCCGAGCGAAGTGGCGCCGCTGCTCGCCAGGACGGCGGCGCGGGTGCGGCACGCCTTCAATACGTTGCTGCCGGTCTCCGGCGAGGACGAGACGGCGCCGGCCGATGCCGCGACGGCGGCGCAAGGGGGCTGATGCTCCTCCTGCGCAGGGTCGGCCGCGCGATGCGTGGCCGCCTGGCTCTCTAGCGGGGATTGATCTCCCGCAGCCCTCTGCGGACGTGGTCGTGCCCGCGCGGCGTTGCCGCGCGAGGCGTCAGGCGACGGCGGCCTGGTCGAGGGCTTCGGTCTGTGCCGGGGCAGGGGTAAGCGGCAGGCGGATGGCGACGATCGTGCCTTCGCCGACCTGCGAGCTGATCCGCATGCGGCCGCCCTGCAGCGCCACCAGCGACCGGGCGATGGCTAGGCCGAGACCGGTGCCCTTGTTGGTGCGGGTCAGCTCGTTCTCGATCTGCTCGAAGGGCTTGCCGAGGCTCTTCAGCGCGGCGCGCGGAATGCCCATGCCGTTGTCGGCGATGGTGATCAGCGCCGCGTCGCCGACGGTGCGCAGCTTCATCTTCACCGTGCCGCCATTGTCGGTGAACTTCACGGCGTTGGACAGGAGGTTCAGCACAATCTGCTTGGTCGCGCGGCGGTCCACCGTCAGCTCCATGCGCTCCGGCACGTCGGCATTGAGGCGGATCGCCTTCTGGTCGGCCTGGACCTCGATGATCTTGCCGGTCTCGGTGGCGATCTCGCTGAGGTCGACGGTCTCGTGGTTCAGGACCAGGCGACCGGCCTCGATCTTGGCCATGTCGAGAATGTCGTTGATCAGCTTCAGCAGGTAGTGCCCGCTCTGGTGGATGTCCTCGGCGTACTCGCCGTATTTCGGGCAGCCGATCGGGCCGAAGGTGCCCTGGCGCATGATCTCGGAGAAGCCGAGAATGGCGTTGAGCGGCGTGCGCAGCTCGTGGGACATGTTGGCCAGGAAGGTGGTCTTGGCGCTCGAGGCCGTCTCGGCGCGCTCCTTCTCGGCGGCGTAGTTCTGGTTCATCTCGGTCAGCTGGACCGCCTTGCGCTCGGCATCGCGCCGGGCGATCGACAGATCGTCGATGACCGCCATCAACCGGCGCTCGGAATCCGACAGACGGGCCTGATGCAGCTTGAGCTGGGTGATGTCGGTGCCGATGGAGACGAAGCCGTCGTCGGCGGTGCGGCGCTCGGACAGGAGCAGCCAGCGGCCGTCGGGCAGCAGCGCCTCGGAGGCGCGCTCGCCGCTGGCGAAGGTCGGGCTGGTCACGGCATGGCTGTCGATCGGCTTGCGGGCCTTGGCCATGACCGTGGCCAGCGGCGTGCCGCGGGCGACGTCCGCCTCGGTCAGGCCGAAGGTCTCGCGATATTTGGAATTGCACAGGACCAGGCGATCCTGGCTGTCGCACAGGACGAAGGTCTCGGAGATGTTCTCGATGGCGTTGTTGAGCTGGGTGTTGGCCTCGTCGGTGCGGCGCGCCAGCTCCTGCTGCTCGGACACGTCGACGGCCACGCCGATCAGATGGACCTCGTTCTCGGCGGTGCGCGACACCTCGGCGCGGGCCCGCAGCCAGACATAGCTGCCGTTGCGGTGGCGCATGCGGAAGACGCGGTCGAGGCTGGTGATCTTGCCGGCGGCGACCTGCCGGGCGACCTCGAACAGGCTGCCGTCGTCGGGATGCATCAGCGGCGCGATGTCGCCGAAGGCCAGGACGCTGTCCCTGGGGCAGAGGTCGAGAATTTCGTACATGGAGCGCGACCAGTACATGCGGCCGCGCGCGATGTCCCAGTCCCAGAGCCCGCAATGGCCGCGCGACAGGGCGGTATCGACCCGCTGATGGGTCTCCAGATACAGCGCGTCGGCGTCCTGGGCCCGCGTCGCCTGGCGGAAATAGGCATAGAGCACGACCAGCATGATCGTGGAGGTCAGCGCGAAGAGGGTGACGTTGACCGAGACCGAATGGCGCCATTCGGACAGGAGGTCGGTCTCGCGCTGGACGAAGGTGAGGATGCCCTGATTGTCGGCGAGGCGGGCGCTGGCGACGAGAGCCGGTTCGCTGCCGAAGCGGGTGTCCTGCACGCCGGCGCGCTCGCCGAACATCAGAAGTTCCTGATGCTCGCCGATCAGGCGCTTGAGGTCGCCGCCGACGAGGTTCTCGAAGCCGGGCATGGCCGCGACGATCATGCCGTCACTGTCGCTGACCACGGCGAAGCGACCGTGGCGCAGGAGTTCAGTGGGCAGGGCGCTGGCCAGAAGATCCGCTGCCAGCGCGACACCGTCGCCATCGGCCTCGATGGCGTGGCTCTCGGCGCGCATCAGCGCGGTGGCGATGGTCAGGTCGCGGACGGCGCCCTCTTCCAGAGCCATCCGCTCCTCGACGAGGGTCGCCAGACGGATGACCGCCGCGAGCGCCAGGAAGGAGACGATGAGGATGGGGATCGAGCGGCGAAGCGCCTTCTCGGAGCGCAGAAGCTGTCGGTAGGCCGGGGCCGCCAACATCTTGGCGTGTCCAGCAATTTCCGTTCGCGCAGTCAGCAGGGCCTCGAATCGGGACAATAGTCCCCCTGCCGGCGCGTTGGACGCGTCCGCTCGCATGCTCACCCCTCGTAAACCGCATCTTAACGATCAGGAACGCCGCCGATCCGAATCATTACCAATTGAGCAAATGCGAATCACCTTGTCCAGCGTGGAATTGCGGCAAAATCTGGGAGTCAACGAATTGACGAGTCATTTCAAAGACCTTCCCAAGATATCTCCAAGATCCGTCGAAAGATGTTCAGTCTCAAGCAGTTGCCGCAGAGTCGTTTCGGCCTGCTCGCGGCGGGTCGGCTCGAAGCTGCGCCACGACCGGAAGGTGGTCGCGATGCGCGCCGCGATCTGCGGATTGAGGCGGTCCAGCTCGACCAGCCGCTCGGCGACCCAACGATAGCCGGCGCCGTCGGGGCGGTGGAAGGAAAGCTGGTTGCCGGCGGCGAAGGTGCCGATGACGGCGCGCACGCGGTTCGGGTTGCGCATGGAGAACTTTGCGTGGCCGGTGAGGGCGATCACCGTCTCCAGCGTCTCGGGCCGCGGCACGGTCGCCTGCAGGGCAAACCATTTGTCGAGGACCAGCTCGTCGGTCTCGAAGCGCCGGTAGAAATCGTCGAGCGCGGCCTGCGAGGCCGGGGCATCCGGGAAGCGATGGACGAGGATGCCGAGCGCGGCGAGGCGGTCGGTCATGTTGGAGGCGCTGGCATATTGTGCCTCGGCCGCCGCCGGGTCGTTCGTGGCGGCGGTCAGATAGGCGAGTGCCGCATTGGCGAGCGAGCGCCGGCCGGCGCTTTCGGCGTCGGGGGAGAAGGCCTGGACCGTGGCCATCTCGGCGGCCAGCCGCTCGAAGACCTGCACGCCGGCGGTGCCGATCGCCCGGCGGGCGGCGTCCACCACGTCGTGGACGATCTGCGGGTCGACGTCGCGGCCGAGCATGCGTGCCACGTCCGGTTCGGCCGGCAGGGCCAGGGCCTGCGCCCGGAAGGCGGGCTCCAGCGCGGGATCGGCGGCGGTGGCCAACACTGCGTCGACGATCTCCGCCGGCAGCGGCGATGAGGTCGCCGCGCCGCCCGCACGGCAGGCACGCACCATCGCCTCGCCGAGGAGGTCGTTGAGGACGCTCCAGCGGTTGAAGAGGTTGGGGTCGAGCCGCGCCAGCGCCAAGCGGTCGGCTTCGCACGGGCGAAGTCGAGATTCACCGGGGCGGAGAAGTCGCGCAGGATCGAGAGGTAGGGGCGCTCGCCGAGATTCTCGAAGACCAGCGTCGTCTCGGCCTCGGTCAGGTGAATGACATCGCCCTCGACGTCCGGGCCATGGGTCGGCACGGCGTCCTTGTCCTGGCCGTTGGAGCCGACGAGGCCGAAGCGGATCGGGATATGGACCGGATCGGTCCTCGTGCCGGCGGCGCCCGGCTCGAGCGACTGGCGCAGGGTGACGGTCAGCCGGTCGGCGCCGGCATCGTAGTCCTCGCGCACCGACAGGGTCGGGGTGCCGGCCTGGTTGTACCAGACGGCCAGATGCGAAAGCTCGACGCCCGTGGCCGCCTCGAAGCAGGCGAGATAATCCTCGATCGTCGCGGCGTCGCCGTCATGGCGCTCGAAATAGAGGTCCATCCCCTTCCGGAAGCCGTCCTCGCCGAGGATGGTGGCGAGCATCCGGACGATCTCGGCGCCCTTGTCGTAGACGGTCGCCGTGTAGAAGTTGTTGATCTCCTTGTATTCCGTCGGCCGGACCGGATGCTGGAGCGGGCCCTGATCCTCGGGGAACTGGTGCGCCTTCAGGCGCCGGACCGAGCCGATCCGCTGGACCGTGGCGGAGCGCTCGTCGGCGCTGAACTCCTGGTCGCGATAGACCGTCAGGCCTTCCTTCAGGCAGAGCTGGAACCAGTCGCGGCAGGTGATGCGGTTGCCGGTCCAGTTGTGGAAATATTCGTGGGCGATCACCGTCTCGACGCCGGCATAGTCGGTGTCGGTCGCCGTCTGCGGATCGAGCAGCACGTATTTGTGGTTGAAGACGTTGAGGCCCTTGTTCTCCATCGCGCCCATGTTGAAGTCGGCGATGGCGACGATGTTGAACACGTCGAGATCGTATTCGCGGCCGAAGCGGCGCTCGTCCCAGACCATCGAGCGTTTCAGCGCATCCATGGCGTAGCCGGCCTGCCCGGCGCGGCCCTTCTCGGTATAGACGGCGAGTTCGACCGGCTTGCCGCTGGCGGTGGTGAAGGGCTCGCGGATGGAATCGAGATCGCCGGCGACCAGCGCGAAGAGATAGGCCGGCTTGTTGAACGGGTCGTCCCAGACGGCGTAGTGGCGGCCGTCGCCGAGATCGCCGCTCTCGGTCGGGTTGCCGTTCGACAGGAGGACCGGGGCGGCGGTGCGGTCGGCCTCGATGCGGACCCGGTAGGGGGCGAGCACGTCGGGGCGGTCGAGGAAATACGTGATGCGGCGAAAGCCCTCGGCCTCGCACTGGGTGCACCAGATGCCGTTGGAGCGGTAGAGCCCCATCAGCTTGGTGTTCTCTTCCGGGACGATGCGGGTCGCGATGTCGAGGAGAAAGCGGTCGCGGGCCGGAGCCTCGCGGATCGTCAGCCGGTCGGGCGTCGCCGTATAGGCGTCGGCCTCGAGCACGGCGCCGTCGAGGGCAAGGCCGGTCAGGGTCAGTTCGTCGCCGTCGAGCACCAGCGGCACATCCTCGGCCACGCCCTCGCGGCGCTCCAGCACCAGCCGCGTGTCGATCTCGGCCCGGCCTTCGAACAGGCGGACCGTCATGTCGACGCAATGCAGGATGAAATCGGTCGGGCGATAATCTTCCAGTCGGATCGTCTGGCCGTCTTCACTGCGCAGCATGGGCTTCCCTTTCCTGATTTTCCCGGCAGTTAGACCGGAAACCGCAGATTGCCAATCGCGTGCGGCGGAGGGGCACATGCGGCGGGCCGGCAACGTCCACCCTCGACGGGCTGCGCCGGAAGCAATAAGTGGTGTTTAAGACCATTGTGGCCGACCCTCCCGTAGCGAACGGGTCCTGTCCACGGCGATCGGTTCGCGTCGAAGGAGCTTTCCCATGAACGTCATGACCCCAAAGTTTGGCCTCGGCGCGTCGGTGCTGCGCAAGGAAGACGACGCCTTCATCCGGGGCGAGGGCCACTATACCGACGACGAGACCCGCGCCGGCCTGCTGCACGCCGCCGTGGTGCGCTCGCCGCATGCCCATGCCCGCTTCACCATCGGCGACCTGGAAGCGGCGCGCAGCGCCCCGGGCGTGCGCATGGTGCTGACCCATGCCGACATCGCCGAGCTCGGCGAAGTGCCCTGCCTCGCCAGCCCCAAGCAGGTGGGCGGCGACCCGTTCCGGCCCCATGACGCGCCGGTTTTGTGCCGCGACACGGTGCGCCATGTCGGCGACGCGGTCGCCTTCGTCGTGGCGGAGACGGCGATCCAGGCGCGCGACGCGGCCGAACTGATCGAGATCGACTACGACGTGCTCGACGCGGTGCCCGACCTGGTGGCGGCCAAGGCCGGCCATGTCCTCGCCTGGGACGATCGCGACGGCAACATCGCCGGCCACATGCATGAGGGCGACCGGGAGAAGACGGACGCGGCCTTCGCGCAGGCGGCGCATGTCACCACCCTCGACCTCGTGCAGAACCGCCTTGTGTGCAACTACATGGAGGTCCGCTCCTCGGTCGGCGAATATGACGCCGAGAGCGAGCGCTACACGCTGACCACCGGCAGCCAGGGCGTCCACGGCATGCGCGACACGCTGGCGGGGCGGGTCCTGAAAGTCGGCAAGGACAAGATTCGCGTCGTCACCCGCGACGTCGGCGGCGGCTTCGGCACCAAGGCGTTCCTGTATCGCGAGCACGCGCTGGTGCTGGTCGCGGCGCAGCGGCTGGGGCAGCCGGTCAAATGGACCGCCGACCGCACCGAGCATTTTGTCACCGACGCCCATGGCCGCGACAATATCGTGACGGGCTCGATGGCGATGGACGCCGACGGCCGGTTCCTGGCGCTGAAGATCGATCTGCACGCCAATCTCGGAGCCTATGCCTCGCAGTTCGGGCCGATGATCCCGTGGTTCGGCATGTCGATGGCGACCGGCCTCTACGACATCCCGGCGATCGACGTGGATTGCCACCTCTATTATTCCAACACGGTTCCGGTGGATGCCTATCGCGGCGCCGGGCGGCCGGAAGCGGCCTATCTGATCGAGCGGCTGGTGGACGAATGCGCCATCGAGCTTGGCCTCGGACGCGACGAGATCCGCAAGCGCAACTTCATCCGCTCCGACCAGCTCCCGTATCGCACCCCGATCGGCCGCCTGTACGACACCGGCGATTTCGCTGGCCATCTCGACGCCGGGCTGCGGCGGGCGAACTGGGCCAGCTTCGAGACCCGGCGCGAAGCGGCCCGCAAGAACGGCAAGCTGCGCGGCATCGGCTTTGCGACCTATGTGGAAGCCTGTGCCTTCCCCGGCTCGGAGCCGGCCTATGTGGAACTGACGCATGAGGGGCGGATCGAGCTGAAGATCGGCACCCAGACAAACGGGCAGGGCCATGCCACGGCCTATGCCCAGTTCGTCGCCGAGGCGCTGAAGCTGGATTACGACCGTATCGACGTGCGCCAGGGCGACACGGACGAAACCCCGACCGGCGGCGGCACCGGCGGTTCGCGCTCGATCCCGCTGGGCGCGGTGTCGGTGCGCCGGGCCAGCCAGTCGCTGGCCGAGAAGCTGAAGAAGCTGGCGGCCGACGAGCTGGAGGCCGCCGCGACCGATATCGAGCTGGAAGGTGGCGAGGCGCGGATCGTCGGCACCGACCGGGCCATCGATTTCGCCGCGCTGGCGGCGGCGGCCAAGTCCGACGACGATCGCAAGGCGGTCGGCGAGTTCAAGCAGGACGAGGCGACCTATCCGAACGGCACCCATGTCTGCGAGGTCGAGATCGATCCGGAGACCGGCATGACCGAGCTTCTGTCCTACACGATCTGCGACGATTTCGGCGTGACGGTGAACCCGATCCTTCTGGCCGGCCAGATCCATGGCGGCGTCGCGCAGGGCATCGGCCAGGCGCTGATCGAGAACGCCGTCTATGACGAGACCGGCCAGCTGGTGACCGCCAGCTTCATGGACTACGCCATGCCGCGGGCCTGGGACTTCCCGTATTTCGACTTCCAGACACGCAACGTGCCGTCCACCACCAACGCCCTCGGCATCAAGGGCGCCGGCGAGGCCGGCACGATCGGTGCGGCCCCGGCGGTGATGAATGCCGTCGTCGACGCGCTGCGGCCGGCGGGCGTGGCCCATATCGACATGCCGGCGACGCCGCTGCGGGTCTGGGAAGCGCTGCAGGCCGCCCGCTAGGGTCCCGAACGTCGCCCGGTCGTCCGCGAGACGTTCGGCCGGGCGATGACAGAAACGCACGATCGACGATGCCGGCGCCTTTGAAGGGGCGCGGCGGTCAGAGGGGACGAATGCCACAGGTGCCCGGCGACGCGGCCTCGCCCAATCCGATGCTCGGCATCATGCTCAAATGCATCTCCGTCGTGGTCTTCGTCGGCATGCAGACCTCCATCAAGGCGGGGGCCGAGGGCATTCCGGCCGGCGAGATCGTGTTCTTCCGCTCGTTCTTCGCGCTGGTGCCCGTCGTCATCTACCTGGCCTGGCTCGGCGATCTGCGCACGGCGCTGACGACGACGCATCTCGGCGGACATGTCTGGCGCGGCGTCATCGGCGTCACCTCGATGGGCTTTGGCTTCTTCGCCCTGACGCGGCTGCCCTATCCCGAATGGATCACCATCACCTATGGCGCGCCGCTGCTGACCGTGGTGTTCGCCGCGATCTTCCTGAAAGAGGTGGTCTGGCTCTACCGCTGGTCGGCGGTGCTCGTCGGGCTGATCGGCATCATGGTCGTGACGCTGCCGAAACTGTCGCTCGGCAGTGACGGGCTGGCCGACGGCGAGGCGATCGGCATTGCCGCGGCGATGGTCTCGGCCACCGTGGCCGCCATCGCGATGATCCAGATCCGCCGGCTGGTCCACACCGAGAAGACCGCCACCATCGTCATCTATTTCTCGCTGACCTCGTCGGCGCTGGCGGCGCTGTCGATCTTCTTCGGCTGGGTGGTGCCGACATGGGAGCAGGCCGGTTTCCTGATCCTCGCCGGCCTGTGCGGCGGCGTCGGCCAGCTGCTCCTGACCGCGTGCTACCGCTATGCCGACACCTCGACCATCGCGCCCTTCGAATACACATCGCTGATCCTCGCCATCATCATCGGCTACGTGATCTTCGACGAGGCGGCGAGCGGCACGACGATCCTCGGCGGGGCCATCGTCGTGTCGGCGGGCATCTTCATCATCTGGCGCGAGCACCGGCTGGGCCTGGAGCGCTCGCGGGCCCGCCGCGTCACCCCGCCGACGGGCTGAAACGCCCGCCGGCGCAGGCCTGCGCGGCTTCCGCTGCCATCACAGTGGCGTGTCATCGGCTTGTGACCTTGCCTGATTATGCGATGCTGGAACCGTTCCAAAAGTTGGACGGTGCCGGATTTCGCAAGATCAGGGGGCGTCGATGAACGAACATGCAAGCCGTGCGGTATTCCGCACCAGCCAGCTCGAAGAGGCCGATGGCGACGGTCTGAACCCGAGCGACAACCGCACCATGGGCGACGTGATCGCGACGCGCTTCTCGCGCCGCGACTTCCTGCGCGGCTCGATGGCCGCCACGGCGATCGCCGCCACCGTGAGCCCGCTGGCGCTGATGGCCGCCGACGAGGCCCATGCCGAAGGCGCCGCTGGCTCGAAATTCGACTTCACCGAGGTCGAGGCCGGCGTCGACGAGATGCACCACATCGCCGAAGGCTACGATGCCGACGTGCTGCTGCGCTGGGGCGATCCGGTCTTTGCCGATTCACCGGAGTTCGATCCGGCGAACCAGACGCCGGAAGCCCAGGCGCGCCAGTTCGGCTACAACAACGACTATGTCGGCTTCATCCCGATCGACGGTTCGTCGGAGCATGGCCTGCTCGTCGTCAATCACGAATACACCAACGAACACCTGATGTTCCCGGGCATCGTGAAGGTCGAGGGCGACAAGCTCACGGTCGCCGCGGCCGACCGGAAGCGGGTCGACATCGAGATGGCGGCCCATGGCGGCACCATCGTCGAGATCCGCAAGGAGAACGGCAAGTGGCAGGTGGTGACCGACGGCGCCAGGAACCGCCGCATCACCGCCGGGACCGAGATGGAGCTGCGCGGCCCGGCCGCCGGCCATGCCCGGCTGCAGACGACAGCCGATCCGTCCGGCACCAAGGTGTTCGGCACCATCAACAATTGCGCCGGCGGCGTCACGCCGTGGGGCACCTACATCATGGCCGAGGAGAACTTCCACGGCTATTTCGTCGGCGAACTGCCGGCCGATCACCGGGAAGCGCAGAATTACGAGCGCTACGGCGTCCCGGACGGCAGCTACGAATGGGGCAATTTCCACGACCGGTTCGACGTGTCGAAGGAGCCGAACGAACCCAACCGCTTCGGCTGGATCGTCGAGGTCGATGTCGAGGACCCGAACTCGGTGCCGAAGAAGCGCACCGCGCTCGGCCGCTTCAAGCATGAAGGCGCCGAGTCCATCGTCGCGGCGGATGGCCGGGTGGTGTTCTATCTCGGCGACGACGAGCGCTTCGACTATGTCTACAAGTTCGTCACCGCGGGCACCTACAATCCCGACGACCGGGCCGCGAACATGGACCTTCTCGACGAGGGCACGCTCTATGTCGCCAAGTTCGAGGACGACGGCTCGCTGACCTGGATGCCGCTGGTCTTCGGCGAAGGCCCGCTGACCGCCGAGAACGGTTTCGAGAGCCAGGCCGACGTGGTCATCGAGACCCGGCGCGCGGCCGATCTCCTCGAGGCGACCAAGATGGACCGTCCGGAGGACATCGAGCCGAACGGCACCAATGGCCGCGTCTACGTGATGCTGACCAACAACACCAAGCGCGAGGAGGCCGATGCCGCCAATCCGCGCGCCAAGAACGCCTTCGGCCACATCATCGAGATCGCCGAGGACGGGGGCGACTTCGCCGCCACCAAGGGCACGTGGGAAGTCCTGCTGAAGTGCGGCGACCCGGCGGTCGCCGATGTCGGCGCGCCTTTTCCACGGAAACGACGAAGAACGGCTGGTTCGGCATGCCGGACAATTGCGCGGTCGATGCCGAGGGCCGGCTGTGGGTCTCTACCGACGGCAATTCGCCGAAGGCGACGGGGCGCACCGACGGCCTCTTCGCCGTCGATACCGAGGGCGCGGCCCGCGGCACGTCGAAGCTGTTCTTCCGGGTCCCGGTGGGCGCCGAGATGTGCGGTCCGCTGATCCTGCCGGACATGCAGACGGCCTTCGTGGCGGTCCAGCATCCGGCCGATGGCGGTGAGGACTGGGAAGGCTTCGGCCGGCCGTCCTATTACGAGGATCTCTCCACCCGCTGGCCCGACTTCAAGGACGACATGCCGGTGCGTCCGTCGGTGGTGGCCATCACCAAGCAGGGCGGCGGCCGCATCGGCTGACCGCCGGACGGGTCCGAAACGCGAAACGGGCGGCCATCACGGCCGCCCGTTTCGTTTGTGCGGGCTGCAAGACCCGGAGACGTTCGACCGGTCCCGGCTTTCGCGAAGGGCGCGGATGATCGCCTGAGGCCGGGGAGGGAGCTGGCGTCTGTGCCAGCCGCTCAGATACCGCCGGCCTTGTCGTCCGGCGGGGTCACCGGGTTGGCCGGGCGCGCGGCGGCGGCATCGCGGTCGGTTCGGTCCGCTGCTGCCTCTGCCTCAGCTGCTGTCTCTGCATCGGCACTGGCCTGCGCCGCTTCTGCTTCGGCCTCCGCACTGGCCTGCGCTTCGGCTGCCTCGGCCTCATCGCTGGCGGCCAGTTCCTCCTCGGCGGTGATCGAGGCTTCGGCGCGCGGATCCAGCGTGAAGCTGGTCGGCGTCTGGGTGCGGGCCAGCGGCACGGTCTGGAAGTCGGCCCGCTCGTCCACTGGCAGCGCCTCGCGGCGGTAGGTCCGGTAGTAGGAATAGGCGGCATAGGCGACGGCCGAGGTGCCGACCGCCTGGAACATGCCTTCGGGGCCGAAGCTCTCCATCAGGAATGCCGCGTAGATCGGGCCGACCATCGTGCCGACGCCGTAGAGGATCAGGAGGCCGCTGGAGATCTTCACGAAGTCCTCGTCGGCGGCGTAGTCGTTGGCATGCGCCACGGCGAGCGAATAGGACGGGTAGACGATGCCGCCGAGGATGAAGGCGACGACGAAATAGACCGTCGCGCCCCAAGGCATGGCATCGACATAGACGCCGAGGACGGCGGCGATGAAGCCGATCAGCCCGGCCGCGGTCATCACGTAGCGTCGATCCATCCGGTCGGAGAAGCGGCCGAGCGGCACCTGGAAGACGATGCCGCCGGCCATGGCGACGACGACGAGGGTGGCGATCTCGGTGGTCGACAGGCCGATCTTCTGGCCGAACACCGGCGCCATGTTGTTCCAGCCGCCGGACATGATGCCGGCCAGGAGCACGCCGACGGCGGCGACGGGCGAATTGCGGAAGATCAGGCCGACATCGATCTTCACGCTGGTCAGCGGCTTCGGCGAGGCGGCGCGCGACAGCGCCGTCGGGATCACAGCCAGCGCAAACAGGATCGCGCAGAGCATGAAGGGAATGGTCAGCTCGGGCTGGCTGAGCGGCATGACGTACTGGCCGCCCATCATCGCCGCCATGGTGACCACCATGTAGATCGAGAAGATCTTGCCGCGGCTCTCGTTGGTCACCCGCTCGTTGAGCCAGCTCTCGACGACCATGTAGGTGCCGGCCAGCGCGAAGCCGGCCATGGCGCGGAAGACGATCCAGGCGATGGGATCGATGAGGACGCCGCTGAGGAGCACCGAGATCGCCAGGAGGGCGGCGAGGCTGGCGAAGGTGCGCACATGGCCGGCGCTGCGCACGATCACCGGCATGACGAAGCAGCCGACCGTGAAGGCGATGGCGTAGGAGGTGCCGAAGGCGCCGATCTGGTAGCTCGACCAGCCCTCGATCGAGCCGCGCACCGGCAGGAGAATGCCCATCAGCCCGGCGCCGGCCATCAGGAAGAAGGTCGATGCGAGCAGTGCGGCGATCGGCAGGATCTGCAGTGGCATGGGACGGCCCTGGAACGGTGTGGTCGATGCGGCGCGTTGCCTCGCGGGCAGAGCTAGGCGTTTCGGACCGATTTGGCGAGTGCCTTTTCGCCGCCGATTCGTGCGGCGGCCCGCTCCCGCGTCAGCCCGCCGTCGATTTCTGCGCCAGACGCTCGCGCAGGGCGATCAGGTCGCGCCAGGCGAGGCGCTTCTGGGCCGGCTGGCGCAGCAGATAGGCCGGATGCAGCATCGCCACGGCGTCGATGGCGTCGCACTGTTCCAGCCCGAAGCTGTAGGTGGTCCAGCGGCCGCGCACCCGCAGGATGCCCTCCTGCGCCCCCAGGATCGCCTTGGCCGAGGGCGAGCCGAGGCAGACCAGGATCTTCGGCGCCACCAGTTCGATATGGCGCTGGACGAAGGGCAGGCAGATCTGCGTCTCGGCCGGCGTCGGCGGGCGGTTGCCGGGAGGGCGCCAGGGCACGGTGTTGGTTACCCGCACCGCCTCGCGCTCGAGCCCGATGGATTCCAGCATGCGGTTGAGGAGCTGCCCGGAGCGGCCGACGAAGGGCACGCCGGCGGTGTCCTCCTCGCGGCCGGGCGCTTCGCCGACCAGCATCAGATCGGCGGTCTCGCTGCCATCGCCGAACACCGTCGAGCGGGCCGAGATCCGCAGATTGCAGCCGTCGAAATCGTCGAGCGCGGCCCGCAATTCGGCCAGGGTCGTCGCCGAGCGCGCCCGTTCGCGGGCATCGGCGACAGCGATATCGTCCGGCACCGCGATGCGCGGCGAGGGGAAGCCGGGCTCCTCGACCGGCTGCGGCGTCCTGGCCGGGGCGGGTCTCGTCTCCTGCGCCGGACGCGGGGCGTCGCCGGTCGCTGGCGGCGCGGCGCCCGCCGGCTGGCCGCGCCGGGCCTTGCGGGCGGCGATCTCGGCCTGCGTCTCGGCAAAGCGGTCGCGCGCGGCCTCGCCGGTCACCGCATCGACGCCGGCGGCGCGGTACCATTCGAGGAGGGCGATGGCCGCCTCGCGGTCGATGGGGTGGGGCTCGGCGTTCATGGCCATTCCCTAGCCGATTTTTCCGCGCGGCGCGACGGCGGCGTCAGTGTCCGAGGGACTGGGAGAACAGGTTGATGACGAGCACGCCGCCGACGATCAGCGCCAGGCCGAGAAGGGCCGGCAGGTCGAGGGTGACGCGGAACCAGAAGATGTCGATCAGGGCCAGCAGCACGATGCCGGTGCCCGACCAGATCGCATAGACGATGCCGACCGGCATGGTGCGCAGCGGCAGCGACAGGAAGTAGAAGGCGAGCACATAGGTCGCCACGGTGACCAGCGAGGGTGCGAGCCGGGTGAAGCCCTCGGTGGATTTCAGGGCGGTGGTACCGACGATCTCGCAGAGAATCGCGATGCCGAGATAGAGCGCGTTCAAGCCGGTCTCCTTGTGTCGGGCCGGGCCTGTCTGATCCGCCCGCGGGCGGCGCGTCAAGGGCCGGGGACGTCCGCGACGATCCGCACGACGTCGGCTGTTTGACGGAAAGGTCAATCAGGCTAGAACTCGTCCAAACAGGCCCGTGCCCTAGTCTTGGAACGACGGCACACGGTGCGAACGTGTACGAGGATGCGCGGCGTCTGCCCGCGCCACCGAAAGGACCCAGAGACGATGAGCGATACCGCCAGCCAGACCGAGACCCTGCCCGAACGCGAGTCGATGGAATTCGACGTGGTGATCGTCGGCGCCGGGCCGGCGGGTCTGTCGGCGGCGATCCGGCTGAAGCAGATCGACCCGGAGCTCTCCGTCGTGGTCCTGGAGAAGGGCGCGGAGGTCGGCGCCCATGTCCTGTCCGGCAACGTGCTCGATCCCTCGGCCCTCGACATCCTGCTGCCGGAGTGGCGCGAGGAAGAGACGCCGATCAAGACCAAGGTTACCGACGACCGGTTCTATCTCTACGGCGCCAGCGGCTCGCTTCGCCTGCCCAATGCGCTGATGCCGAAGCTGATGAACAATCACGGCAATTTCGTCGTGTCGCTGGGCCTCGTGTGCAAGTGGATGGCCGAGAAGGCCGAGGCGCTGGGCGTGGAGATCTATCCGGGCTTCGCGGCCTCCGAGATTCTCTACGACGAGAGCAATGCGGTGATCGGCGTCGCCACCGGCGACATGGGCGTTGCCCGCACCGGCGAGCCCGGCCCGATGTATCAGCGCGGCATGGCGCTGATGGGCAAATATGTGATGATCGGCGAGGGCGTGCGTGGCTCGCTGGCCAAGCAGCTGATCCGCGGCTACGGCCTCGACGAGGGGCGCGAGCCGGGCAAGTTCGGCATCGGGCTGAAGGAATTGTGGGAGATCGATCCGGCCAAGTCGAAGCCGGGCCGGGTGCAGCACTCCTTCGGCTGGCCGCTGGACAGCGGCACCGGCGGCGGCTCGTTCCTGTACCATCTGGGCGAGAACCAGGTCTATGTCGGCTACGTCGTCCACCTGAACTACAAGAACCCGTATCTGTCGCCCTTCGAGGAATTCCAGCGCTTCAAGACGCATCCCGACATCGCCGAACTCCTGGAAGGCGGCAAGCGCATCGCCTATGGCGCGCGCGCCATCACCGAGGGCGGCTGGCAGTCGGTGCCGAAGCTGGTCTTCCCGGGCGGCGCACTGATCGGCTGCTCGGCCGGCTTCGTCAACGTGCCGCGGATCAAGGGCGTCCACAACGCCATGACCTCGGGCATGCTGGCCGCCGAGAAGGCCGCCGAGGCGATCAAGGCGGGGCGTGCCCACGACGTGCTGTCGGCCTATGACGATGAATGGCGCACCTCGGCGATCGGCCGCGATCTCAAGCCGGTGCGCAACGTCAAGCCGCTCTGGTCGAAATACGGTACCCTGCTCGGCATCGGGCTGGGCGGCCTCGACATGTGGACCAACTCGCTGTTCGGCTTCTCCTTCTTCGGCACCCAGAAGCACGGCAAGCCCGACCATACCTGCCTGGAGCCGGCGGCCAAGCACAAGAAGATCGACTATCCCAAGCCCGACGGCGTGCTGACCTTCGACAAGGTCTCCTCGGTGTATCTGTCGAACACCAATCACGAGGAGGACCAGCCGGTCCATCTGCAGGTCAAGGACCTGCAGCTGCAGCATGATTCCGAATTCGCGGTCTATGCCGGGCCGTCGCAGCGCTACTGCCCGGCCGGCGTCTACGAATGGGTGCAGGAGGGCGGCGAGGAGAAGTTCGTGATCAACGCCCAGAACTGCGTCCACTGCAAGACCTGCGACATCAAGGACCCGAACCAGAACATCAACTGGGTGCCGCCGCAGGGTGGCGAGGGGCCGGTCTATCAGGTGATGTAGGAGCCGCGTCGCGCCGAACGGCGCAGCGTTGCACGTCGTGTCGTGAAGGGGAGACCGCCATGCACCTGGCTTTGCCGCTGATTGTCCTGGCTCTGCAGCTGCTGGCGCTGCCGGCGCGCGCCGACGACGCCTATGATGCGTGCCTGCGCGGGGCCGATGCCAGCATGCGGGAGATGGGGGACTGCGGCGGTGCCTGGATCGAGCGCGAGGATGCGCGCCTCAACGAGGCGTGGCAGGCGCTCCTGGCGGAGCTTCCCGAGGAGAGCCAGGAGATGCTGCGGGACGAGCAGCGGGCATGGCTCACCTATCGCGACCAGACCTGCCTGTTCTACCTGGATCCGGCCACATACTGTTCGATCGGCCGCCATTTGTCCTATCCGTCCTGCCGGGCTTTCGTCATCGCGCAGCGGACGCAGGCGTTGAACGAGATCCTGGTGTCGGTCGCGCCGCAGTAAGGGGGATCGATCCAGGATCCCCGAGGCCACCAACGATCCGAACCAGAGCATTAACCTGGTGCCGCCTCAGGGCGACGAGTGCCCGGTCTATCCGATAATATCGAAGCCGGAACGGCCGCAGAGCTACAGCGCGGCGGCCAGCGGGGTATCCGGGGCGGCCGGCGCCGGGGCCGGCAAGCTGAAGGTCGCGGCGATCGGCAGGTGATCGGAGGCGGTGGGCGCCAGCGTGCCGAGCTGCCGGATCACGATGCCGGGTGTCGCCAGCACGTGGTCGATCGGCAGGCCGATATAGGGCGCCAATGCTCCCGGCAGGGCGCGCAGGAGCCAGGTGAAGCCGATGCCCGTCATCGGTGTCGTGCCGCTGGCCGCCGCATAGGTTTCCAGTGCGGTGCTCCACGGTGCGGCGTTGAAGTCGCCGGCGACCAGCACCGGGCCGCGGAGCAGGCCCAGCGTCTCCTGCAGTTCGTCCAGCTGGCGCCAGTGGCCGAAGGGCCAGGGCCATTGCAAATGCTGGGAAACGATGGTCGCGACGGTGCCGTTGAAGTCGATGCGCCGCGCGGTGAAGCCGTTCACCACGTCGCAATATCCGGCCTCGTCGACGAAGGGGCGCTTCGACAGGATGGCGACGTTGCCCTGCGCGAAGGGGCCGCTGCAGTAGAACTGATGCGGATAGGTGGCCGACAGGGTTTCGAGCCGCGCCTGCCAGTCGCGCCCGGTTTCCTGCAGCGTGACGATGTCGGGCGCTTCGGCGGCGATCCGGCGGATGGCCTCGGCCGGCTCGGCGACGTCGTAGCGCAGATTCATCTGCAGCAGCCGATAGGCCGGCCGGCCCTCGACGGCGTCGGCGGCCATCGGGGTGCTGTCCGGCAGGACATAGGGCGCCACGGTCGCGAAGCCGGCGAGGGCTGCGGCGAGTGCCGCGGCGCCGGCGATGCGCGGGATGGCCGGGCCGGCGATCAGCGCGGCGATGCCGACGAGCAGGGCGGCGACCGACAGATGGGCGCGAAAATGCCCAACGGAATCGAAGGCGGCGACGCGATCGCCGAAGAAGCCGGCGACGATCGCCACGGCGCAGGCCAGCGCCAGGGCCGCGAGCGTCCACCGCAGCCAGCGGCGACCGCCGGTTCGCCCGCGCGCCGGCGCGTCTGTCGTTCCGGTTCCTGCCATGGTGCCTACTGGAACGCCGTCTCGAAGAAGGAGCGCAGCTTGCGCGAATGCACCCGCTCGGAGGGCAGTTCGGACATCAGCTCCAGTGCCCGCATGCCGATGCGCAGATGCTGGGCCACCTGGCGCTTGTAGAATTCCGTCGCCATGCCCGGCAGCTTCAACTCGCCATGCAGCGGCTTGTCGGAGACGCAGAGGAGGGTGCCGTAGGGCACGCGGAAGCGGAAGCCGTTGGCCGCGATGGTCGCCGATTCCATGTCGAGGGCGATGGCCCGCGACTGGGACAGGCGCTCGACCGGTTCGCGATGGTCGCGCAGTTCCCAGTTGCGGTTGTCGATGGTGGCGACCGTGCCGGTGCGCATGATCTTCTTCAGCTCGTAGCCGGACAGGCCGGTGACCTCCTCGACGGCCTTCTCCAGCGCCACCTGCACTTCGGCCAGGGCCGGGATCGGCACCCAGACCGGCAGGTCGGCGTCGAGGACGTGATCCTCGCGCACATAGGCATGGGCGAGGACGTAGTCGCCCAGCTCCTGGCTGTTTCTGAGGCCGGCGCAATGGCCGAGCATCAGCCAGGCATGGGGGCGCAGGACGGCGATGTGGTCGGTGATCGTCTTGGCGTTGGACGGGCCGACACCGATATTGACCATGGTGATGCCGTGGCCGTCGGCGCGCTTGAGGTGATAGGCCGGCATCTGCGGCAGCCGGGACGGGGCGACGCCCTGATGCGGCTTGGCCTCGCCGGGGCTGGTGACGACATTGCCCGGCTCGACGAATTCGACATAGCCATCACCGCCGCGCATCATCATCTCGCGCGCCATCATGCAGAATTCGTCGATGTAGAACTGGTAGTTCGTGAACAGGACGAAGTTCTGGAAATGCGCCGGATGGGTCGCGGTGTAGTGCGACAGCCTGTGCAGCGAATAGTCGACGCGCTGGGCCGTGAAGGGCGCCAGCGGCATCTCCTCGCCGGGGCCGGTCTCGTGGTTGCCGTTGACGATGCGGTCGTCGGTGGCTTCCAAATCCGGCACGTCGAAGACGTCGCGCAGCGGCCGGTCGAGCCGTTCGGCCATGCTGCCGTCCACATAGGTGCCTTCGCCGAAGGCGAAATGCAGCGGGATCGGCGTGGTGGAATCGCCGACCAGCACCGGCTGGCCGTGATTGCGGATCAGGAGCGCGATCTGGTCCACAAGATAGCGCTCGAACAGGTCCGGCCGGGTCACCGTCGTCGCGTAGCGGCCAGGGCGCGGCACATGGCCGAAGGCGAGGCGCGAATCGACCCGTGCATGGGTCGTCGTGGCCAGCGAGATTTCCGGATAATAGGCGCGGTAGCGATGGTCGAGATCGCCATCCTTCAGCACCGCGTCGAAGCTGTCGGACAGGAAAGCGACGGAGCGGCCATAGAGGCGGATGACTTCCGCGACGGCCTCCTGCGCATCCCAGTACGGGCGGCGTTCGGCGGTCTCGGGTGTGACGATGCGGCTCTCGGCCGGGGCGGGAACGATCTCGGTCATGCCCCTGTCTAACCGGCTGTCACGGCAGCGAGAAGACGCCCGGTCTCAAAAACCGCCGGTGGTGTTCTGAAGAACGATCGGATCGCGGACCAGCGGGCAGACGATCCCGCGGCGATAATCGCAATCGTCGCCGGTCAGGGATCCGAAGGCGCTGCCGGGGCGCTCGCCGATGTCCTGCACCAGGAAGCTCAGGACAGTGCCGATCCCGGCGATCAGGACCGTCAGCGCGGTCATTCGTGTCATCATGGTGCCGCCCTACAGCATTTTCGCCACAATTGCACATGGCGCTGAAGCGAGGCTGACACGCGCCCGGCTCGGATGGCCGGGCGAGAGTGGGTGCGGGGCCGCGGACGGGGCGAGCGTTGGGGCGAAGCGGTGCCGGTCAGGCGGCGTGGCTCAGAGCTTCACCCAGGTCTGGGTCTTGCAGAAGATCTTGAGGGCGCAGCCGGTGAGCTCCAGCTTGCCGCCTTTGACCACGGCGTTGCCGCTGTAGGTGCGGTCGTCGCGGGGATCGGTCACCTCGCCCTCGTAATCGGCGCCGCTGCCGGTCATGCGGCCGACGGACTTGCCCTTGTGCTGGCCGGAGATCACCTCGGCGCAATAGGCGCCACCGCAGCTCGACACCTGCACGATGCCGCCGCCCGGCGCGCGCCATTTGCCGACGATGGGCTCGGCGGCCCATGCGGAGGTGCCGAGCGCCATGGCGGCGGCGGCGGCTGCGATGAGGATCGTCTTCATGGCGGGCTCCGTGGTCTGTTCAGGATCGAACAGACAGAACGCCGCTGCCGCGCCAAGGGTTGCCGCAGTCGATATGTCGCCATCGACGAAAGGCCGAATGCGGGCCGGTGCGCGCCAAGTGATGCGCGGAACGGGCGGGCAGGGAGGCCTGCCCGCCGGGCCGGATCAGAGGCGGGTGAGGCTCTGCGAACGGCAGATCAGGCCGCCGAGGACGCAGCCGGAGACCGACAGCGTGTTGCCGGACAGCGCGCCCTTGCCGGAATATTCCTTGCCGCCCTTGGTGTAGTCGGTGACCGTGCCGGCATATTTGCCCTTGCCGGTCGGCTGCATCTGCCCGAAGGTTTTCCCCTTGTGGGGGCCGGTCGTGTAGGTCAGGCAGAAGGCGCCGCCGCAGCTGGTGATCTTGGCATTGTAGCCGGATGGCATCTTCCAGTTGCCCTCGATCGGATCGGCGTGCGCGATGCCGCCCATGCCAAGGCCGAGGGCGGCCGCCAGTATCAGTCGCTTCATGTTCTCGCTCCCCATCAGGGCAAGCCGGCGTCCTCCTCGACACCGTGACGCTTCCCTTCACGTAAGAGTAAACGAGACGCCGCAAATGGCAATGCTCGCGTCCCTGCCGGACGCGCGAATTCGGCGATGAGCACGAGGACGGAAAATCTGCCGCAAAGGCATGGAATGCGACGGCACGGTTAGCGGGGCGTGAATCTTCCGATGCGGCATAAGCCTGTCCGCAGATCCAATTATATCTATGGTTCAGCGGTTTACGCGCACTTTCCCGAACCAAATGCTCACACGCATTTATCTCGAATTAATCGAAAACTTTAAGCACCCCTTCAGTCGTCGCGGTCATTCTCGACCCATCGGACAGCAGCCGATCAACAGCGACAGGGACGCGAAAGACAATGGCTCGCATCGACTTCCAGAACTACGACGACATCTCGGCCAGCGGCGCGGTGTTCGTTGACGCCGACATCCTCTTCGACCTCGGCATGCGCGCGGCCTGCGGCCATGACGGCGCGGTCGATTTCGTCGCCGCCCACATGTATTTCAACCTCGCCGATCGCAAGGGTTCAAACGCGGCCGCCTATCACCGGCAGGACGTTGCCAGCCAGATGTCGAAGGCCGAGGTCGCCGCCGCGCTGCGCGCCGCGCGCCAGTGGATGACCCGTCACTGATCACCGGCGACGCGTCTCCACGGCATCGGGCGCATCGGCGCCCCGCCTCTGACATACGCGGCTGCCGTCAGGCCGTCCGGGGCCGGCCCACCTCCGCCAGCGCCTCGCCGAGCGCGGTCTCGAAGATCGCCAGATCCTCGTCGCGGCCGACGGTCACGCGGATCATCCGGTCGAGCGGCGCAACGCCCGGCATGCGGATGAACACGCCGCGCCGGATCACGGCTTCCAGGATCGCGCGGGCATAGGCCCCGTCGCCGCCGCAATCCATGGCGACGAAATTGGTCGCCGACGGCAGCGGGATCAGCCCGGCCGTCGTGGCGATCTGCGCCAGCCTGCCACGGGCGGCGACGATCTTCTCCACCGTCCGGCGCAGATAGTCCTGGTCGCGCAGCGCCGCGAGCGCGCCGACCTGCGACACGCGCGAAATGCCGAAATGGTTGCGGACCTTCTCGAACTGCACGATCGTCCCGGCTTCGCCGATGGCATAGGCGATGCGCGCACCGGCAAGGCCATAGGCCTTGGAGAAGGTGCGGAAGCGCAGAAGATTGGGGCGCATGACGCTCATCGCCGGCAGGGCCGAGGCGGGCGCCATGTCGGCATAGGCCTCGTCGAGAACGAGGATCGTCTCCGCCGGCACGGCGTCGATCAGCCGCTCGATCTCCGCCGCCTCGTACCAGGAACCGGTCGGATTGTCGGGATTGGAGACGTAGAGCAGCTTCGGCTTCAGTTCGCGCGTGCGGGCGATCAGCGCGTCGAGGTCCTCGCGGTCGTCGCGATAGGGCACGAAGTCCAGCGCCGCGCCGTGGCCGACCACATGGTAGTTAAAGGTCGGATAGGCGCCGTGGGAGGTGACGACGCGGTCGCCGGGCTCGCAGGTGAGGCGCACCAGCAGGCCGAGCAGCCCGTCGATACCTTCGCCCACCATGATGTTGTCCGGCGCAAGGTCGAGATGCGACGCCAGCGCCTCCTTCAGATGGTGATTGGCGGAATCGCCATAGCCCCAGCTATCGGCGGCGGCCCGCGTCATCGCCTCGACGGCCTTCGGCGACGGACCGAAGACGCTTTCATTGGCGCCGAGGCGGGCCTTGAAGCGCACGCCGGTCTGCCGCTCCAGCGCTTCCGGCCCGACGAAGGGCACCGAAGCGGGCAGCGATCGCACGAGATCGGTGAAGAGCGGCATGGGGAACTCCGGACGGGAATGGGAAGAGCCGCCGCAGCGCGGGGCGACGCGGCAGGCATGCGGCCCAGCGGCGATGGCCGGGCCGTGGGGTCAGGCCTTCGGCGCTTTGGCGTTGCCCGGCTCGATCGGCACGAGGCCCCTGGCGAAGCGCTGGGCATTGCGGGCGTAATGCTCGGCCGACAGCCTGAGCCCGGCCTCGGCCTTTTCGTCCAGCGTGCGGGCGACCCGCGCCGGCGCGCCGACGATCAGCGAATTGTCGGGGAATTCCTTGCCCTCGGTCACCAGCGCATTGGCGCCGACGATGCAGTTGCGGCCGATCTTGGCGCCGTTGAGCACCGTCGCGCCCATGCCGATCAGCGAATTGTCGCCGATGGTGCAGCCATGGACGATGGCGGCGTGGCCGAGGGTGCAGCCGGCACCGATGGTCAGCGGAAAGCCGGCATCGCTGTGCAGGGTGCAATTGTCCTGGATGTTGGTGTCGTCGCCGATGGTCATCCATTCGTTGTCGCCGCGCAGCACGGCGCCGAACCAGATGCCGACATTGCGGCCGAGCCGCACCCGGCCGATGACATGCGCCCCCGGCGCGACGAATACGCTGTTATCGTCCGGCAGTTCCGGCCGGTCTTCGTCGAGCGCGTAAATGGGCATGGGCAACCTCCCGAGCTGATGCGCAGCGAAACTGCGTCAGCGGGGGGCGGGAATCAAGCGCGGCGGCGGCGCCTCATTCCGCCACCGCCTTGAGCATCGCCTTGGTCAGCGACTGGCGCACCGAAGCGTAGTCGGCCCACGGATCGGCTTCGTCGAGGCGGGCGGCGACGGTGTCGAGGGTGAAGCTATTGGCGGCGTCGAGCTCGGCCAGTTCGTCCCAGGTGACGGGCGTCGCCACCGGCGCGCCGGCGCGCGAGCGAGTGGAATAGGGGGCAATGGCGGTCGCGCCGCGCTCGTTGCGCAGCCAGTCGATGAAGATCTTGCCCGTGCGCTTGGCCTTGGACATGGTGGCGACGTAGCGGTCCGGCTCCTCGCGCGCCTGCAGATGGGCGAAGCCGCGGGCGAAGGCTTTCAGATCGTCCCAGCCCTGGCGGCGCTCCAGCGGCGCGATGACGTGGACGCCCTTGCCGCCGGTGACCATGGCGAAGGTCGTCAGACCGAGATCGGCGAGGCTGTCGCGCAGGTCGAAGGCGGCCTGTTTCACGTCGCCGAAATCGAGGCCCTCGTCGGGATCGAGGTCGAAGACCAGCCGGTCGGGCTTTTCCAGCCTGTCGTTGTGGGCGCCCCAGATGTGAAATTCGAGCGTGTTCATCTGCACGGCGCCGACGAGGCCGGCGGCGCTGCCGACGGTGAGATAGTCGGCCTTGCTGCCGTCCTTCTCGGTGACGGCGACGGTCTCGACCGCGTCGGGAAAGCCGCCGCTGTCGTGTTTCTGGAAGAAGCAGCGCTTGTCACCACCCTGCGGGCAGCGGACCAGCGACAGCGGCCGGTTGCCGGCATGGGCCAGCATGCGGTCGGCGATCTTCTCGTAATAGAGAGCAAGGTCGCCCTTGGTGACGCCCTGGCCCTCGAAGACGACGCGCCCGGGATGGGTCAGCCGCACGGCGGCGACGCGATCGGGCGCAGCGCCGGTGCCCTGCGGCGACGGCGTCGCCTTCGCGGCGGACTTGCCGCCCTTGCGCCCCGACGCCGGAGCGGATGTCGGGCGTACGTCGGTCACGTCCCCGGCCTCCTTGTCCTCGCGCAGTCCCTTGAAGACGCCGTGGCGGATCGAGCCGTCGGCGGTGATCTCGGCAAACTCGATCTCGGCCACCAGAGTGGGCGTGACGAAGCGTGCTGCGCGCTTCACATCGGAGGCGAGTTCGGCGAAGGGCGAGGTCTTGCGCGCCAGATCGGCGAAGCGGGCCTTCAGATCGGCCATGGCCTCCTCGTCGAAGCCCGAACCGACACGGCCGCGATAGACCAGCGTGTCGCCGTCCATCACGCCGAGCAGGATCGAGGAGAATGGCCGGCTCTTCTTGTCCGACGGTTTCCAGCCGCCGATGACGAATTCCTGCCGGCGGGTGCATTTCACCTTCAGCCAGTTGCGCGAGCGGCCGCCGCGATAGGGCGCGTCGGCGCGCTTGGCGATGATGCCCTCATGGCCGGAGGCGCAGACCTTCTTGAAGACGGATTCGCCGCTGCCCGTGATGTGCTCGCTGTAGAGCAGCGTCTGGCTCTCGCGGCCGTCGAGGAGATCGCGCAGCGCCGCCTTGCGGTCGGTGAGCGGCTCATCGCGCAGATCCTCGCCATCGAGATGCAGGAGGTCGAAACAGAAGCAGGAGAGGGGGCCGCCCTCCGACAGATGCTTCTGGAGGGTGGAGAAATCGGTGCCGCCATCGTCGTCGAAGGCCACCACCTCGCCGTCGATCAGCGCGCTGCGGCAGTTCAGGGTCGCGGCGGCCTCGGCGATGCCGGTGAAGCGCTCCGTCCAGTCCTGCTCGTTGCGGGTCCAGCAGCTGACCTTGCCGTCGCCGATGGCGATCAGCACGCGGTAGCCGTCATATTTCATCTCGTGGACCCAGTCGCGCCCGGCCGGTGCCGTATCGACGAGGGTGGCGAGCTGCGGCGGGGAGAAGGCGGGCATCGGCAACGGCTTGCCCGCATTGCCCTTGGCGGGCTTGGCCGACGGCTTCTTGTCCTTCGCGGTGGTCTTCGCCTCGGTCGAGGACGCCTGACTTTTCTTTCCGCTCGTATCGTCGCTCTCGTCGTCGGCCGTGCGGTCGGTGTCCCAGACATCGTCGCCCTTGGCGATGGCGGCCATGCTGCGCCCGGTCTTCACGCTCTTGTCGGCCTTCAGGAGATTGCGCCGGCGATCGACCGCCTCGTCCTTCTCCTTGATCAGCAGCCAGTTCTCGCGCTTCTCGCCGTTTCGCGGCTTCATCCGCACGAGCGCCCAGTTGCCGCGCATGCGCTCGCCTTCGAGATGCATCTTGAGGCTGCCCTTGGCGAAGCCCTTGTCGGGATCCTCCAGCGGCTCCCAGGTTCCCTGGTCCCAGAGCATCACCGTGCCGCCGCCATATTCGCCCTTGGGGATCGTGCCCTCGAAGGTGCCGTAGTCCATCGGATGGTCTTCGGTGCGGACCGCGAGGCGCTTGTCGGCGGGGTCGAGGCTGGGCCCCTTGGTGACCGCCCAGCTCTTCAGGACGCCTTCCCACTCGATGCGGAAATCGTAGTGGAGGCGCGTCGCGTCATGCTTCTGGACGCAGAAGAACAGGCCGTCGCCGGCGATCTCCTCGGCCTCCGAGCCGCTGGGCTCGCGCGTCTTGGCGAAGTCGCGCTTTTGCCGGTAGGTTTCGAGCAGGGCGTCGCTCTTTGCTGCCATGACCGCGACCCGTCAGGCGCTCTTGCGCCGGCTGGTGGTGGCCTTCGCAGCCGAGCCGGACTTGGTCGATTTGCTGTCGCTCGCCTTGGTGCTGCGCGACTTCGGCGTGGTCTTGGCCTTGCTGCCCCGGGCGGACGACGCGCCGGACTTGGCCCCGCTCTTCTTCTCGCCGCTGTCGCCGCCGCCGCCTTCGAGGCTCTTCTTCAGGGTCGCCATCAGGTCGACGACATTGCTGCCCTTGCTGGCCGGTGCCGGCTCGTCGTCCTCGACGGTGACGCGGGCCTTGCCGCCCTTCTTGCGCTTCTCGGCGATCAGCGCCTTGAGGGCCGCTGTGTAGTGGTTCTTGAAATTGGAGGCGTCGAAGGGGGCGGTCTTCTTCTCGATGAGCTGGGTCGCAACGTCGAGGAGATCGCCGTCGGTCTCCGCATCGGAGATGTCGGAGAAGATCGTATCGGACTTGCGGATCTCGTCCTCGTAATGAAGCGTCTCCAGCAGCAGGCCCGTGCCGCAGGGGCGCAGCGCCACGAGATATTCCTTGCCGCGCAGCGACAGCTGGCCGAGCCCGGTCTTCTTGGCCTGGCGCAAGGCGTCGCGCACGACGCGGAAGGCGTCCTCGGCGAGCTCGTCCTGGGGCACGACATAATAGGGCTTGTCGAAATAGAGCGGCGGGATCGAGCACGTGTCGACGAACTGGACGAGCTCCAGCGTCTTTTTGGTCTCGATCTTGACGTCCTCGATCTCCTCGTCGGTGAGCAGCACGTAGTCGTCCTTGCCGACCTCGTAGCCCTTGACGATCTCGTCCTTGTCGACCGGGCCGATGCCTTCCACCACCTTGTCGTAATGGATGCGCTTGCCGCTCTCGCGATGGATCTGGCGGAAACTGATCGAGGCGCCGGACTGGGTGGCCGAGAACATTTCGACCGGGATCGAGACGAGGGAAAGCCGGATCTGGCCTTTCCAGATGGGACGAGGCGCCATTCACATACTCCAGACAAGACAGACTGCCGCGCCGGTAGAACGGACGCGGGCGGCGACTCGTTCCCGTTGAGTCACCCCGTCGCCCTGCGCGCGTTGGCGCACGGCGAAAAGTGGTTGATGGCTAAGGGCTGTGCCGCCGCAACCTTGCGTATCGGCCGGCACTCGGGCAGCACGTTCTGCAAACGCCATCCTCGCCCTGCAACCGAACCGACCGCGCCAAGCCCTTGATCCGGATTCTCCATACCGCCGACTGGCAGGTCGGAAAGCCCTTCGGCCAGTTCGAGCCGGACCGCCGCGGCGAGCTGCGGGCCGAGCGTTTCGCCGTGGTCGCGCGGATCGCCGCGCTGGCGCAGGCGCGCGGCTGCGACGCGGTGCTGGTGGCGGGCGACGCCTTCGACGACAACACGGTGTCCGATCGCGATCTGCACCGGACGCTGGAGGCGATGGCGGGCTTTTCCGGCCCGTGGATCATGCTGCCGGGCAATCACGACGCGGCCTTGAGCGAATCCGTCTGGACGCGGCTGCGCCGGCGCAGCGGCCAGGCTGCGGTGATCATCGCCGACCGGCCGGAGCCGATCGATCTGAAGGACGGCGCGGCGGCGATCCTGCCGGCGCCGCTGACCCGCCGCCACGAGGGCGCCGATCTGACGGCCTGGTTCGACCATTCCGAGACGCCCGCCGGCACCGTGCGCATCGGGCTGGCCCACGGCTCGGTCGCCAACCGGCTGCCGGCCAAGGCCGAATCCGGCAATCCGATCGCCGACGACCGCACCGAACGGGCGCGGCTCGACTATCTGGCGCTCGGCGACTGGCACGGCTTCGTCGAGATCGCGCCGCGCACGGTCTATGCCGGCACGCCCGAGCCGGACCGCTACCCCGCCAACGAGCCCGGCCATGTGGCGATCGTCGAGATCGACGCGCCGGGCGCGGCGCCGCGCATCGAGCGGGTGCGCACCGCCCGCTTCGACTGGCGCGCGATGGACCTCAGGCTCGACGGCGCCATCGACGGCCTCGACGCGGCGTTGGCGGAACTGACCCGTCCCGGCGAGACCCTGCTCGACCTCACCCTGACCGGCAGCCTGCCGCTGCGCGAACGGGTGCGGCTGGACGCGGCGCTGGGCGAGTGGTCGGCGCGGCTCTTCGATCTGCGGCTGCGGGACGCCGGACTGATCGACGAGCCGGACGCGGAGGATCTCGACCTGATCGATGTCGGCGGCTTCGTGCGCGAGGCCATCGACAAGCTGCGCGAACGGGCGGCCGATCCGCAGGACCCCGAGCGCGCCGCCGCGCAGCTGGCATTGCGCATGGCCTATGTCGAGCACCGCCGGCTCTTAGGCACCGCGGCCGACGGCTCCGGCACGGCGAAGGGCTGAGCCATGTATCTGAAGTCGCTGCGCCTCACCGATTTCGCCGGCATCCGCTCGGCCGAACTGCCGCTGATCGAGCCGGGCCTCAATGTCATCGTCGGCGACAACGAGGCCGGCAAGTCGACGCTCTTGACCGCGCTGCGCGCCGCCTTCTTCCAGAAGCACCGGGCCGGCGGCGAGGCGGTGAAGGCGCTCGGTCCCTATGACCGGCAGGCACGACCCGAAGTCGAGGTCGGTTTCGAGATCGACGGGACGAGCTACACGCTGACCAAGGCCTTCCTGCAGCGGCCGGCGGCCGAGCTCGTCTGGGCCGGCGGCAAGCTGTCCGGCGACGCGGTGGAGGAGCATCTCGCCGAGTTGTTCCGCTTCACTCATCCGGGCGCGGGTGAGCCGAAACTCGACAAGCACCAGGGCGCTTTCGGCCTGTTGTGGGTCGAGCAGGGGCGTTCGACCGGCGGTCTCGACGTCGGTGTCGGCCGCGACGCGGTGACGGCTTCGCTGGAAGGCGAGGTGGGACAGATTCTCGGCGGCGAGCGCGGGCGCAGCCTGATCGCCAGCGCCAAGGCGCTGCAGGACCGTTTCTTTACCGAGACGCTGAAGGTCGCCCGCTCGTCGCCGGTGCGCGAGACGGAAGAGCGTCTGGCGGAGCTGCGCGACGAGCTGTCCGCCAAGACGGCGCTCTGGCGCGACTTCCAGGACCGGCTCGACCGGCTGGAAGAGCGGCGGCGCAAGCTGCGCGCCTATGAGCGCGACGCCGCCCTGCCGAAGGCCGAGCAGGCCCTGGAGGCGGCCGAAGCGGCGGCGGTGCGGGCGGAAAACCTCGACCGGGAATGCGGCGAGGCCGAGCGCGACGTGCAGCATGCGCTGGCGCGGCGTGACGCGGCGGCCGAGCGGCTGTCCCAGCGCGACAAGCTGGTGGCGACGGTGGCCGAGGCGGCGCGGGTGGCCGGGGAGAGCGCGGCCACGCTCGACGAGTTGCGGGCGGCAGGCGTCGAGGAACGGGTCGGGCTGGAGCGGGCGGAAGCGGCGCGCGAGGCCGCGCGGCTGGCCGCCGAACAGGCCGACGCCGCCGACGAGGCGCAGCGTTCGCGCGCCGAGGTGAAGCGCCTGACCGACGAGATCGCCGCGCTGGAGCGCCGCCTGACGGAAGGCCGGACGCTGGATGCGCGCCTCGCCGAACTGCGCCGGCCCGACGGCGCGCCGGCGATCGACGCGGCGGCCATCAAGGCGCTCGATGCGGCCGACCAGCGGGTACGGGACGCCGCGGTTCGCCTGTCGGTGGCCGCGCCGACCATCCGGTTCGAGCCGGACGGTGGCGCCGGCGTCACCGACCCGGCCGGGCAGGCCGTGGCGCCCGGCGCTGCCGTTCGGGTGACGGTCCCCACCGGCTTCACGCTCGATGGCTTCGGCCGGATCGTGGTGGCGCCCGGCGGTGACGCGGAAACCCTCCGCCATGACAGCGAAGCGGCAGCAACCGAGCGCGCGGCGCTCTTGAAACGCTTCGGCGTCGAATCGACCGACGCGGCGCGCGCCCGCGCAAGGGTCGCCGAGGAGCGCCGGATCGAGGCGGCCGCGCTGACCCGGCAGCTGGCAGCGCTTCTGCCCGAGGGCGTGACGGCCACGGTGTCGACGCTCGACGAGCTGCGAAGCGGCCTTGCGCGGCTTGCAGCCGCATCGCCGGAAGCTGGGGAGCAAAGCGCCGAGCCGCTTGCGGCCGATGGCGAGCGCATCCGGCAGATTCGCCAGGAAGCGCGGCGGCGCCTCGATGCGGCTGGCGCCGAACTGGAGCAGGTGCGCCGGGCGGCATCCGGCAGTCTCGCCCGGATCGCCGCGGCAGAATCGGAGGCCGAGTTCCGGCGGGCCGAGGCCGATCGGTTGCGCCGCGAACTCGCCGAAGCCGAAGCCGTGCGGCCGCGCACGGCGCTGGCCGAGGATCTGGCGGCGGCGGAGCTGGAGCGTTCGGCCAAGGCCGCCGTTGCGGCGATGCGCCAGCGCGAACGCGACAATGCCGATCCGGAGACGGTGCGCCTCACCCTGACGACACGCAGGAAGGCGCTCGAATCGATCCGCCGCGACATGGCGGCGCTGAAGGACGAAGCGCTGACGCTGGAAGGCGAGCTGCGGGCCCAGGGCGCCACCGGCCTCGGCGAGGAGATCGCCCGTCTCGAGGGCGAGATCGGCACGCTGGAGACGCGGCTTTCGCGCCTCAGGCTCGAAGCCGACGCCTCGCGCCTGCTGCACACCACGCTGATCGGCGCCCAGCGCGAGGCGCGCGAACATTGGCTGGGGCCGATCAAGACCCAGGTCGCGCCCTATCTGAAGCTGATCCATCCCGGCACCGAGATTGAGCTCGACGACACCACGCTGGAAATCCGCAGCCTGCACCGGGCCGGCGTCGCGGAAGATTTCCGCCGCCTGTCGGCGGGCGCGCGGGAACAGGTCGCCGTCGTCACCCGCATCGCGCTCGCCCACGTCCTGAAGAAGGGCGGGCATCCGGCCGCGGTGATCCTCGACGATGCGCTGGTCAATACGGACGAGAAGCGCCTGGAGCGGATGCATCTCGTCCTGCAGAAGGCGGCGGAGGATCTGCAGATCATCGTCCTGACCTGCCGCGAGCGGGACTTCCGCGATCTCGGGGCGCCGATCTTCCGACTCTGACCCGCTGGACGGCTGCTTCGGGGCGGGAATCACCCGCGCCGCATTTCGGGCCTCGAAGGGGCAAAAGCCGTTTGGAGGGCCTGTTCCGCGCGGTCCGGGGCCCGGCAAGGCTCCGGGCGAAGGCCGTCAGCGGCGGCCGCAAACCCCTGCAAACCGGCGATTCTTAACAAGTGGTGAATGAAAAAGTGGCATCCCCGCAACAGGGGTGTGTCCAAAGCACCCCAGAAGCCCCAATGTGGCATTTAGGCGATTGCATCCAGAACGCTGGTGGATATTGTCGCCACAGAGAGATCGAGGGGGCATTCGCTTCGGACTTTCGCACAGGGGATGGGGCAGGGAAGGCTGTCCTTCGTATAAGGCCCAACCCTAACCTATAAAAAATGACTGGAGGTCAGGACATGAACATTAAGAGCCTTCTTCTCGGCTCCGCTGCGGCTCTCGTCGCAGTCTCCGGCGCCCGCGCTGCGGACGTCATTATGCCGGTTGCTCCGGAGCCGGTCGACTACGTTCGCGTTTGCGACGTTTACGGCACGGGCTTCTACTACATCCCGGGCACCGAGACCTGCCTGTCGATCAACGGCTACGTACGCTTCCAGTACAACGTCGCTGGCGGCATCGAGGACGACTTCGGCAACGACTACCTCACGAACCTCGAAGGCGACAACTACCAGGCCGGCTCCGCCGTCCGCGTCCGCCTGAACTTCGACGCTCGTGAAGAGACCGAGCTCGGCACCCTGCGCGCCTTCGCTCGCGTCCAGGCTCAGAACGCCTTCGGCGCCTACAGCAACGACGCCAACTACCGCATGGACATGGGCTTCATCCAGCTCGGTGGCCTGACCATGGGTTACCTGGACAGCCTCTGGACCGAAGGCGACGGCCTGCTGACGGATACGGACCTGCCGGTCGGTGACTACCAGACCAACCGCGTCTCCTACACCTACGCTGCAAACGGCTTTACCGCCGCTCTGTCGCTCGAAGACGATGGCACGGGCGACTTTGCTCCGGACGTCGTTGGTCGCCTGGCCTATGCCGGTGGCTGGGGCTCGATCTACCTCGCCGGTTCGTACGACGAGGAAGTCGACTTCGCTACGGGCCTGATCAACCGTGCGTCCTTCGCACCGTTCGTCGTCGGCTTCGATCCGCGCGAAGACGATGGTGCTTTCGCTCTGAAGGCCGGTCTGTCCCTCACGGACCTGATCGCTGCCGACTCCGAGCTGAAGATCGAGGGTTCCTACGCCTTCGACCCGTCGAGCTACTCCACGATCGGCCTGTTCTCGAATGCCGCTACGCTCGGCACGCAGATCGACCTGTTCACCGGTACCCTGCCGGTCGAGTGGCAGATCGGTGCTGGTTACGCTCAGCAGTTCGGCAAGCTCGGCATCGCCGTGTCCGGCGTCTACGGTGAGACCTTCGACACCTACGGCTTCACCACTGCCACCGCCTTCACGAACCGTGGCAACGGCGACTACTACAAGCTGGTCGGTAACGTCGGCTACGAGATCACCAACAACTTCGACATGCTGGCTGAGATCTCCTACGCCAACCTCGACTTCAACGGCGACAACGGCTTCGCTGACAACTCGATCGACCAGACGGCGGGCTTCCTCCGCTTCGTCCGCTCCTTCTAATAGAGCAGACATATCGTCTAGAGAGCCCGGCGTTCGCGCCGGGCTCTTTTTGTTTGCGGCCGTGACTGTCAGCGCAAGACGTCCGTCCGGCGGATCGACGGTCCTGTCGACCGGCGGTTGCCGCGCTGCACACTCCCACTAGCTAGTCCCGCATCTTCATCGACTGCGGAGCCGGCCAGATGACGTCCTTCCTTGGCAAGTTGATCGTGCTTGCCGCCACGACCGCGGGTCTCACCCGACTGTCCAGCCTTCTTCGCGGCGACAGCGGCCGGGCAGGGACCCGGGGGACCAGGGACGCCAAGACCTCCCAACCTGCTGAAACACCGGCCCCCGCGCGAACAGACGCGGCCGAGGCCGTCGACAATGCTGCGGCGGGGGAGGGACCTGCTGCGCCCAAGGCCGACGCGCCGGGCGTTACCGATCAGGACGCGTCGTCCGCATCGAACGCCGCGGGCGCAGACGCCGCGAAGGCAGAGGTGGCGGCGAAGCCTGCCGCCGCGCCAAAATCTGCGGCACCGGTCCCGCCGGAAGACCCGCTCGCCGTCAAGCACCGGGCCGCGCCCTTCGACCGCAATTTCCGCTCGGTGGACTACACCCGATTGTCGCAGGACCGGGCGACGATCGCTGAGGATCGCGCGCGTCAGCGGCGCATGCACTCGACCTGGAGCCCGCCACCGCCGGACCAGAGGCGACCAGCCGAACCCAGCCAGTCGGGTGTGTTCTCGAATTTCGGCGGCAGCGTCATCGCGGCGGAGGTGATCCGCGGTGGCGAGGCCGGGCGCGTTCCCGATCCCATGCCGCAGCTTCCGGGCGAACGGATCGCGTTCTCCGGGCCGCATCCCGATGCGCCGACGCCCGATCTCGCCGATCGTGAAGGCATACCGGCCGACCCGCTGGCGGTGAAGCACCGTTCCGAGCGTTTCGACCAGGATTTCCGGACGGTGGATTATGCCAATCTCGATGGCGGCGAAGCAGCGCCCGGGATGGTCGAGGACGGCAGTGCCGTGCCGCCGGCCCTGACGCCGGTGCCTGCCGATGACGGGTCCTATGTCGCCGCGTTCCGCACCGCCGGAGGGCCGGCGCCGTTGCGCGGCGCGCCGGCAAGCGCGGACATGGAGCCGGACCCGGACGGCGGAAGTTCAGCCAGTGCGGGCGGCGAGGATGCAGGTGTCGAGGCGGCGCCTGCTGCCGCAGCCGCCGATGCGTCGGTGATTGACAACGGACAGGGCGCGGACGCGCCGGACGATCTCACGCAGATCAAGGGGATCGGCCCGACGGTGGAGCGTCTCCTGTTCGAGCAGGGCATCTTCCGCTTCGACCAGATCGCGGCACTCGGCGAGAGCGAGATCGCGGCAATCGAAGCGGCGATCGGCTTCAGCGGCCGGATCGGCCGGGAGGCCTGGGTCGAACAGGCCCGTGCCCTGTCCCAGGGCAAGGCGGCTGGCTGAGGCCGGCGCGCCCACCATGTAAGGGCTTCAAGCGGCGGCCGTCAGCCGCCGCGGCCGAAGCGCAGGTCGCGCTCGATGTCGAAGCCGGCGCCGAGGCGCATCTTGTAGACCCCGTAATTTTCCATGATCCGCTGCACGTAGTTGCGGGTCTCGGTGTAGGGTATGCGCTCGACCCAGTCGACGACCTGATCGAGCGGCTTGCCACGCGGATCGCCGAACCGCTCGATCCATTCGCGGGCGCGACGCGGGCCGGCATTGTAGGCCGCGAAAGTGAGCACGTAGGAGCCGCCGAAATCGGCGATCTGCTCGCCGAGGAAATGTGCGCCGAGGGTGGCGTTGTAGCCGGGGTCGCTGGTCAGCCGGTCCGGCGAATAGCTGACGCCCACCTTGCGGGCGACGCTCTTGGCGGTGTTCGGCATGAGCTGCAGCAGGCCGAGCGCGCCGGCCGATGAGCGGGCCTTCGGGTTGAAGGCGCTTTCCTGACGCGCGATGGCGTAGGCCAGCGCCTTGCCCGCCGCCGAGATGTTGGCGCTCGCCGGGATCACGCCGATGGGGAAGGCGAGGGCCGGGGCGTCGATGCCGCGCCAATAGGCGAGCTTGCCGACCTGCAGCACCAGGTGATGGTCGCCGCGTCGCTCCGCCATGACCGAGAGAAGCGCGAGTTCGCCCGGGCTCTCCAGTTCGTCCGCGAGCGCGCGATAGAGGCTGTCGGCGCGCCAGTCGGAGCCGATCTCCTCAAGGCGCCGGATCGCGCGGACCGCCTCGCGCTGTTCGAAGCGGCGGCGCTCGGCGTCGCTCGGCCGGGGAAAGCTGATCGCTTCCGGCTTGCGGCCGAGGCGCGCGGCCGCGAGCTGGCCGTAATAGGTCGCCGGATAATGCGCGGCCTTGGCATAATAGCTGGCCGCCGAGCCCGACGCGCCAGCTTCCGCCGAACGGCCGAGCCAGTAATAGCCGCGCGACAGGGACAGCGGCATGCTGGAGATCTGGACGATCTGGGCGAAATGGCGCTGCGCCGTCACCGGGTCGTTGAGGAAGCGCATGGCGATCCAGCCGGCGTGGAACTCGGCCTCGACCTGTTCCTGGGGGCTTTCGGCCAGATGCATGGCGGCGACGCGATAGGCGAGCTTCGGCTTGCCGAGATCGAGGAGATCGCGGGCGACGATGCGGCGCTCGTTCCACCAGGCGTCGGGATCGACCAGCGCATCGACATCTCGCGGGGCGTCGATGAGGAGTTGCGCGGCTTCCTCGACCTTGTCGTGCTTGCGGTTGTACTCGATCAACGCGAGGCGGTAGCCCGGATCGGCGCGCTCGGCCTTCGGCACCGCCGACAACAGCTTGGCGGCATTGCCCTCGTTGCGGATCACCGCGGCGCGCGCGGCGTAGAGCGCCTTGGCGCCGGCCATGCCGACGACGCGCCCGGCATCGGTCACGCGCTCGGCATAGAGCAGCATGTCCATGCGGCGCTTGTGGTCGGCCCGCGACAGAAGCGACTGGAAATTCGCCAGGAACTGGCGCTCGACATCCTTGTCGAGGCGTTCCTCGCGCCAGACCCGCGACACCAGCGCCTTGGCGCGGCCGGCATCGCCGGCGGCCAGATAGGCGCGGGCCAGCGCCATCGCGCCCTCGGGGCTTTCCGGCTTGCCGTTGCCGAAGGCGCGGATCACTTCGCCCGCCGGCAGCTGCTCGCGATAGAGCGCCTTCTCGCTGTTGATCCGCAGCGTCTTGGTGCCGGGCCAGCTGGCGAGCTCGGTGGCGGTGCGGGCGATCTCGGCGGCCGGCACGTCCTTGCCGCCGGTCAGGCCGATCGCCCAGGAGAGTATGTGGCGGTCGAGCGAGCCGGGCACCATGCCCTCGCGGATGGCACGGGCCTTCTGGGCGTTGCGGTCGGAGAGCGCCTGCAGGCCGTCCTTCAGTTCGCCGCGCATCGGCTGCACCGAACCGAGGCGCGGGGTCATTGCCGCGATCGAGGCGGTGAAGGCGCTGGCGCCGGCCGGGGTGGCCGCGGGGGCGGCCTGGGCGAGGGCCGGGCTCTGGCGCGCGGTGACCGTTCGGCCGAAGCGCCACGGATCCATCGGAACGCCGGCCGCATGGACGGCGGGCCGCGACGTCGGCAACGGGCCGAGCAGGGGCAACACGGCCTCCTGGGCCAGTGTGGACGTGGCCGTCATGGCGGAGATCACCGCTGCAATCACGAGCCGCTGCGCAAGATTCTGTGCTGTCATGGCCAACCTTCTGGACGTCCGGACCGAGGCAGATGGACTGCCGGGCCCCGCCACTTCCGCTCGCAATCGCCGCTGCCTGTGACCGTCGCGATCGGGGCATGGCGGATTGCCGGAATGGTTTGCAAATCTCTCACGACCACGATTAAAGCGCCGTTACCGGCAACAGTCACGAGGCTTCGGGCGGGACGGCCTCCGGGCGCTGCTTGTTTCGCCCCGACCGCTTCAATATGGTGCCGCGATCCCGGACCGATTGCAGCTTCCGGCACGCCATCTTCGGGTGGTCCAGCGGGCGACGGTCGTCGGCCAGATGACATTCACGAGACGAAGCGCGTGCCGCCGTTCGATGACCGGCATGTGGGGAGAAAGAGAGAGCATGTTCAAGGGTTCGCTGCCGGCGTTGGTGACGCCGTTCGCCGAAGACGGATCGCTGGACGAGGCGACGTTCGCGGCCTTCGTCGAATGGCAGATCGGCGAGGGCTCGCACGGTCTGGTGCCCGTCGGCACGACGGGCGAGAGCCCGACGCTGACCCATGGCGAGCACAAGCGCATCGTCGAGATCTGCATCGAGACGACGCGCGGCCGGGTGCCGGTGGTGGCGGGTGCCGGCTCGAACAACACGGTCGAGGCGATCGAACTCGCGCAGTTCGCCGAAAAGGCCGGCGCCGATGGCCTTCTGGTCGTCACGCCCTACTACAACAAGCCGAACCAGAAGGGCCTCTACGCCCATTACGCCGCCATCGCCCGGTCGGTGTCGCTGCCTGTCATCATCTACAACATCCCCGGGCGCTCGGTCATCGACATGACGCCGGAGACGATGGGCCGGCTGGCGGCGGATTTCTCCAACATCATCGGCGTCAAGGACGCGACCAGCCGCGTCGAGCGCGTGTCGGAGCAGCGGATCACCTGCGGCCCCGACTTCCTGCAGCTGTCCGGCGAGGACGCCTCGGCGCTTGGCTTCAACGCCCATGGCGGCCAGGGCTGCATCTCGGTGACGGCGAATGTCGCGCCGAAGCTGGGGGCCGAATTCCAGTCGGCCTGCCTTGCCGGCGACTACGCCAAGGCCCTGGAGATCCAGGACAAGCTGATGCCGCTGCACAAGGCGCTGTTCATCGAGCCGAACCCGACCGGCGTGAAATACGCCCTGTCGAAGCTCGGCAAGCTGGGCAACCGCCTGCGCTCGCCGCTGGTGCCGATCGACGAATCCACCGAGCGCACGATCGACGCGGCGCTGAAGCATGCCGGCCTGACCGGCTGATCTGCCGTCGCACGGCGGTCGAAACCATGCCGTCTCGCCCCTATATCATGGGGCGAGAGGAGCGCGGCCGGGCCGCGCGCGAGGTTTGAATGGCGAAGAAGAAGAAATCGGCAGGCTCGAACGTTGCGGCGGAGAACCGCAAGGCCCGCTTCAATTACGAGATCCTCGACACGCTGGAGGCCGGCCTCGTCCTGACCGGGACCGAGGTGAAGTCGCTGCGCGAGGGGCGGGCGTCGATCGCCGAGTCCTACGCCAGCGAAGAGGGCGGCGAGCTCTGGCTGATCAACTCCAACCTGCCGGAATATCTGCAGGCCAACCGCTTCAACCATGTGCCGAAGCGGCGGCGGAAGATTCTCGTGCATCGCACCCAGCTCAGCCGGCTGGCGAGCGCGATCCAGAAGGACGGCATGACGCTGGTGCCGCTGCGGATCTATTTCAACGATCGCGGCGTGGCCAAGCTGCAGCTGGCGCTGGCGCGCGGCAAGAACGCGCCGGACAAGCGGCAGACCATGAAGGAACGCGACTGGAACCGGCAGAAGCAGCGGATCCTGAAGGAAGCCTGAGCCGGAGGTGAGGCGGATGGTCGACGTGTCGAGACTGCCGGATGATCTGACGCCGCCGACCGACGACGGCGGGGCTGCGCATCTTGAAGGCACGCGCCTTCCGGCGGTGCCGCTGCCGGCAACGGACGGGACAGAGGTCGACCTGTCGCGTCTGCCCGGCCGCCTCGTCCTCTATGTCTATCCGATGACCGGCCGGCCGCATGCGGCGCTGCCCGAAGGCTGGAACGAATTTCCCGGCGCACGCGGCTGCACGCCCCAGAGCTGCAGCTTCCGCGATCACCATGCCGAATTGCAGGCGCTCGGCGTCGCACGGGTGTTCGGCCTGTCCACCCAGACGATTGACGAGCAGCGCGAGGCGGCCGAGCGGCTGCATCTGCCCTATCCGCTTCTGTCGGATGCCGCGGGAGACCTGCGCCGCGCCCTCGAGCTGCCGTTCTTCGAACTCGACGGCGGGCTGTATCTGAAGCGCATGGCGATGGTCATCACCGACGGGCGCATCGACAAGGTGTTCTATCCGGTGTTCCCGCCCGACCGGAACGCGGCCGATGTCGTCGCCTGGCTGTCCGCCGGGCGCTGACGTTCAGCGCTTCAGGAACGCCGCCGCATTCTCGAACACGTCGTGGAACATCGCTTCGGTCAGCCGACCGGTATTCGTGTTGTAGCGCGAGCAGTGATAGCTCGAGAACACCGCGATGCCGCCGACCATGTGATGGGCGTTGTGCCCGAAGGGGGCCGCCGAGGGGCGTTCGCCCAGCGCGCGGACCGTCGAGTCATGCGCGATGCGGCCCAAGGTCACGACCGCCGCGAGCCTCGGAAAGGTCGCCATCCGGCCGGAGAAGAACTGGCGGCAGGTGTTGATCTCGGCGCCGACCGGCTTGTTCTGCGGCGGCACGCAGCGCACGGCGTTGACGATCGCCGTGTCGATCAGTTCGAGCCCGTCGTCGGTGCGGGCGGCGAAGCGGTCATTGGCAAAGCCGTAGCGCGCCAGCGTCGCGTAGAGGAGGTCGCCGGCATAGTCGCCGGTGAATGGCCGGCCGGTGCGATTGGCGCCGCGCAGTCCCGGCGCCAGACCGGCGATCAGCAGCCGCACCGCACCGGCCCCCTCTGGCGGCAGCAGGGTCGGCACCGGGGCATTGTGCCAGTCGGGCTCCTTTGCCCGCCATTCCTCGCGGAATGCGACGAGCCGCGGGCAGAGCGGGCAGTCGCGGGAGGGCTCCGCCGGCAGGTTTTCGGGCGCGGGCGTTGAACTCATTCTTCGATCCGGAACGTGGACGGGCGGCGCGGCGCGATGGCGGCGCTCAATAGTCGTCGTCCTCTTCGACGGCCGCGGCGGCTTCCTCGGCCTCGATGCGGCGGGCGATCCGCGCCTCGCGCTCGGCCGGGTCGCGGCCGATCTCGGCCTTCAGGCTCGCCAGCTCGATGAAATGGTCGGCCTGGCGCCGCAGATCGTCGGAGATCATCGGCGGCGAACTGGTCAGGGTGGAGACGACCGACACCTTGCGCCCCTTGCGCTGCAGGGCCGCGACCAGCGAACGGAAGTCGCCGTCGCCGGAGAACAGGACGAAATGATCGACGGTATCGACCAGCTCCATCGCGTCGACGGCGAGCTCGATGTCCATGTTGCCCTTGATCCGGCGGCGGCCGCTCGCATCGGTGAACTCCCGGGCCGGCTTGGTGACGACGCGGTAGCCGTTGTAATCGAGCCAGTCGATCAGCGGCCGGATCGAGGAGTATTCGTTGTCCTCGACGAGGGCGGTGTAATAATAGGCGCGCAGCAGATAGCCGCGGGCCTCGAAGCTGCGCAGCATCTTCTTGTAGTCGATGTCGAAGCCCAGCCCCCGCGAGGCCGCATAGAGATTGGCCCCGTCGATGAAGAGAGCGATCTTTTCGCGTTGATCGAACATGGATGGCTGCTTTCTCGCATGAGGGAGGGCACGCATCCGCAAGGCTCGACAGGATGAGCGCAGGCGGCACGAGGGTCTGCGGGCCGGCCGTTTCAGGCCGGGGCCGGCACCGGTCGGCGAAGGCCGGTGAGTTGCGTTTCGCTTATTCTGGCCGCCGCGGCGCTGTCAACGAGGGCAGGGGATAGCGCAGCGTCCGACCCTTGCCGTACGCAACCAAACGGTATATGCGACGCGTTCATCTCTTCGAATTTCAGATACTCAGGAGACAGGCATGGCCCGCGTCACCGTAGAAGATTGCGTCGATAAGGTCGACAATCGGTTCGAGCTGGTCCTGCTCGCCAGCCATCGCGCCCGGCAGATCTCCCAGGGTCAGCCGATCACCATCGATCGCGACAACGACAAGAACCCGGTGGTCGCGCTGCGCGAGATCGCCGACGAGACCCTGTCGCCCGGCGATCTCAAGGAAGACCTGATCCACTCGCTGCAGAAGCATGTCGAGGTCGACGAGCCGGAGCCGGCACCGCAGCCCGCCTCGGCCCCGGCCGAGACCCGCAGCATCGCCGCTGCCGCCGAGGCCGGCGACGACGAGCCGGTTTCCTTCGACCGGATGTCCGAGGAAGAGCTCCTCTCCGGCATCGAGGGCCTGGTCCCGCCGGAAAAGACCGACGATTATTAAGCTTTTGGGAATGCCGGCACTTTCGGTCGGCGGCCTCACAGTCTTATATTGAGGGGCGTGCCGTCGTTGACGGCGCGCCCCTTTCTCTTTGCGGACCCGATGCCCAATCCCATGATGCGGCAATATGAACTCGTCGAGAAGGTGGCGGCCTACAAGCCCGATCTCGATGAAGCGCTCCTCAACCGAGCCTATGTCTACGCCATGCAGAAGCATGGCGCGCAGAAGCGTGCGAGCGGCGATCCGTATTTCTCGCATCCGCTGGAGGTCGCGGCGATCCTCACCGACATGCATCTCGACGAGGCGACCGTCGCCGTCGCGCTGCTGCACGACACGATCGAGGACACCGACGCCACCCGCAAGGAGATCGACCAGCATTTCGGCCCCAAGATCGGCCAGCTCGTCGAGGGGCTGACCAAGCTCAAGCGCCTCGACCTCGTCTCCAAGAAGGCGGCGCAGGCGGAGAACCTGCGCAAGCTGCTTCTGGCCATCGCCGACGACATCCGCGTCCTCCTGGTCAAGCTGGCCGACCGCCTGCACAACATGCGCACCCTCGGCCACATGGCGCCGGAAAAGCGGGCCCGCATCTCGCAGGAGACCATGGACATCTATGCGCCGCTCGCCGGGCGCATGGGCATGCACGACATGCGCGAGGAGCTCGAGGACCTGGCGTTCCGGCATGTCAATCTGGAAGCCTACGAGACGATCTCGGCACGCCTCGAAGAGCTGAACCAGCGCCATGCGGCGCGGATCGCCAGCATCGAGACGGACCTGACCGACCGCCTGCGCGAGAACGGCATCGTCGCGACGGTCAGCGGCCGGCAGAAGAAACCCTATTCGGTGTTCTCCAAGATGCAGCGCAAGGCGCTGTCGCTGGAGCAGCTCTCCGACATCTTCGGCTTCCGGGTGATCGTGGAGACCGAGGAGGAGTGCTACCGCACGCTGGGCATCGTCCACCGCAGCTGGGCGATGGTGCCGGGCCGCTTCAAGGACTACATCTCGACCCCGAAGCAGAACGACTACCGCTCGATCCACACCACCATCGTCGGCCCGTCGCGCCAGCGCGTCGAACTGCAGATCCGCACCCGCCGGATGCACGAGGTCGCCGAATACGGCGTCGCCGCCCACACGCTCTACAAGGACATGGAAGGCGACGCCGACCAGCGCGTCCATCTCTCCAAGGATTCCAACGCCTATGGCTGGCTGCGGCGCACCATCGAGCTTCTGGCCGAGGGCGACAATCCCGAGGAGTTCCTGGAGCACACCAAGCTCGAACTCTTCCAGGACCAGGTCTTCTGCTTCACGCCCAAGGGCCGGCTGATCGCGCTGCCGCGCGGCGCGACGCCCATCGATTTCGCCTATGCGGTGCATACCGATGTCGGCGACAGCTGCGTCGGCGCCAAGATCGACGGCCGGATCATGCCGGTGGTCACCGAATTGTCGAATGGCGACGAGGTCGAGATCATCCGGGCCAAGGGCGCGACGCCGCCCCAGGCCTGGGAGAACCTGGCGGTGACCGGCAAGGCGCGCTCGGCGATCCGCCGGGCCAATCGCGCCGCCATCCGCCGGCAATATTCGGGCCTTGGCCAGCAGATCCTCGAACGCACCTTCGCCCGCTCGGGCAAGACCTTCTCGCGCGATGCGCTGAAGCCGCTTCTGGCCAAGCTCGGCCAGCGCGAGGTCGAGGACGCGCTGGCGGCGGTGGGGCGGGGCGAACTGAACTCGGCGGATGTCGTGCGGGCGGCCTATCCGGATTTCCAGGACAGCCGCGTCACCCGCAAGTCGCCGCACCGGGAAGAGGATGGCTGGGTCAATCTGCGCACCGCCGCCGGCATGATCTTCCGGGTGCCCGGCCGCTCCAAGAAGTCGAAGAAGGGCGGCAAGGCGATCCCCATCCGCGGCGCCGGCGACGACATGCCGGTGAGCTTCGGCCCGGACGGCGCGGTGCCGGGGGACCGCATCGTCGGCATCATCGAGCCGGGCAAGGGGATCACCATCTACCCGATCCAGTCACCGGCGCTGATCGCCTTCGACGACGAGCCGGACCGCTGGATCGACGTGCGCTGGGACATCGACGAGGCGATGAACGAGCGCTTTCCGGCCCGTATCATGATCTCGGCGATCAACGAGCCGGGCTCGCTGGCGGAAATTGCCGAGACGGTCGCCGCGAACGATGCCAACATCCACAATCTGACGATGGTCAACACGGCGCCGGACTTCACCAAGATGGTGCTGGAACTGGAAGTCTGGGACGTCCAGCACCTGACCCAGACCCTGCGTCAGCTGCGCGCCAAGCCCTGCGTCTCGGAAGTCGTGCGGGTCAACGGTTGAGCCGGGCGGCCAGCCAGCGTATCGAACCGCTGCAACAGCAGCCGAGGAGACCCGTTCATGACCAGTGAGGAAGTGCTCGCGATATTCCGCGAGGCCGGCGCCTATCTGGAAGGCCACTTCATCCTGACCTCGGGACTGCGCAGTCCGGTCTTCCTGCAGAAGGCCCGGGTGTTCATGCATCCGCATCTGACCGAGCGCCTGTGCAAGGCGCTGGCCGAGCGCATTCGGGAAGAGGTGTCGCCGGCGCCAGACTATGTCGTCGGCCCGGCCATCGGCGGACTCATCCCGGCCTATGAGACCTCCCGCCATCTCGGCGCGCCGGCGATCTGGGTGGAGCGCGAGAACGGCGTGTTCCGGCTGCGGCGATTCGAGATTTCGCCGGGCGACCGCGTGGTGATCGTCGAGGACATCGTCACCACGGGCCTGTCGATCCGCGAGACCGTCGAATGCCTGCGGGGCCTGGGCGCCGAGGTGCTGGCGGCGGCCTGCATCATCGACCGCTCGGCCGGCAAGGTCGATGTCGGCGTGCCGCTGATCGCGCTGGCCGAATACGAGGTGCCGGCCTATCCGGCCGATGCCCTGCCGCCGGAACTGGCCGCAATTCCGCCGGTCAAGCCCGGTAGCCGCAACCTGTAGCCGACCGGGCGGGACCATCGCCAGCGACCGTGCGACCCTTCCGCACCGGGCGCAGGCAAGACTGATCGCCGCGATCTGACGCGGATTGGGGAATGCGACCGGAATGTTGTTCAGGCGGCGCCAGCCGGAGAATCTAGCAGCGCGGATCCGCACGATCCTGTGGCCGCGCCGCTCGTTCCGCCGCTCCTTCCGCTATCTGCGCAAGCGGGTGCTGCGGCTGAACGCGACGCCGCATGCCATCGCCGCCGGTGTGGCGGCAGGTGTCGCCTCCTCGTTCACGCCGTTCATCGGCTTCCATTTTCTGCTGGCCTTCGCCATCGCCTATGTCATCGCCGGCAACATGGCGGCCGCGGCGCTGGGAACGGCGGCCGGCAATCCGCTGACCTTTCCGCTGATCTGGGGCATCACCTACGAAACCGGCCAGTTCATGCTGCATGCGCCGCCGGTACACGAGAAGTCGCCCGAAGGACTCGGCACGGCTCTCGGCCACATGGATTTCATCGCCATCTGGGACCCTGTGGTGAAGCCGATGCTGGTCGGCTGCCTGCCGCTGGGTCTGATCGCCGGGCTGGCCAGCTACGCACTGGTGTTCTTCACGGCGCGCAGCTTCCAGCGACGCCGCGCCCGCCAGATCATCGCCGGCCGGCCGCCGCGCGGTCTGCGCGACCCGGATGCGGCCGGTGGCGACGCGGGACGGGCGGCCTGACGGGCGCCGCGAAGTTTGACGCAGAGCGGATTGCTCCTGTCGGGGCGAGCCGGTAGAAGGCGCGGGCGGCTTTGCCGCGCTGCGATGGGGCGACGAAAGGCGAAGCATGGTCGAGAAGGCCGAACGTAGGGAATCCGGGGGGATCGGCGAGACCCTCAAGGTGATCGTGCAGGCGCTCCTGCTCGCCCTCGTCATCCGCACGTTCCTGTTCCAGCCGTTCTCGATTCCGTCGGGTTCGATGATGCCGACGCTGCTCGTGGGCGACTATCTCTTCGTGTCGAAATGGAGCTACGGCTTCTCGCAATATTCGATGCCGCTGTCGCCGCCGCTGTTCGACGGCCGGGTCATGGCCTCACAGCCCGATCGCGGCGACGTGGTGGTGTTCCGCAAGCCGCGCGAGGAAGACGTCGACTACATCAAGCGGCTGGTCGGCCTGCCGGGCGACCGCGTCCAGGTGATCGACGGCGTCCTGTCGATCAACGGCAAGCCGGTCGAGCGCGAGAAGGTCGAGGATTTCGTCGCCGAGGACGGCACGCCGGTGCCGCGCTTCCGCGAGACGCTGCCGAACGGCGTCAGCTACATGACGCTCGACCTCAGCCCGAATTCGGCCGGCGACAACACCCGTGAATTCGTGGTGCCCGAGGGGCATTACTTCATGATGGGTGACAATCGCGACAACTCGCTCGATAGCCGCTTCGACGTCGGCTACGTGCCGTTCGAGAATCTCGTCGGCAAGGCCCAGGTGATCTTCTTCTCCGTGGAGGGCGACGTGTCCCCGCTGGAAATCTGGAAATGGCCGACCGACCTGCGGCCGGGCCGCATCCTGACATGGCTCGGCTGAAGGCGGACAAGCCGCTCGAGGAGCTCGAACGCCGGATCGGCATCACGTTCCATGAAAAGGCGCGGTTCGAGCGGGCGCTGACCCATTCGAGCCTGCGCTCCAGCAAGGGCGGCAAGGGCGAGGGCGAACGCAGCTACGAGCGGCTGGAGTTTCTTGGCGACCGGGTGCTCGGCCTCGTCGTCGCCGAAAAGCTGTTCGACATGTTTCCGGGCGCCGACGAGGGCGAGCTGTCGCTGCGGCTGAATTCGCTGGTCAGCGCCGATACCTGCGCCGAGATCGCCGACGAGCTGGGTCTCTACGAGTTCGTCCGCCATGGCGGCGACCTGAAGAAGCTGAAGAGCGATCGCACCAAGAGCATTCGCGCCGATCTGGTGGAATCGCTGATCGCGGCTATCTATCTGGGTGAGGGGCTCGATACGGCGCGCGACTTCATCGTGCGCTACTGGGGCGGGCGGCTTGGCAAGAGTGTCGCCGCACGCCGCGATGCCAAGACGGCGCTGCAGGAATGGGCGCATACGCGCGGGCCCGTGACGCCGCAATACGAGATCGTCGAGCGCTCCGGCCCCGACCATGATCCACTGTTCACCGTGCGGGTCTCGATCCCGGACGTTGCTCCCGCGGACGGGCAGGGCCGGTCCCGCCGCATTGCCGAACAGGAGGCCGCCACGGCGGTGCTCATTCGCGAATCCGTCTGGAAGGACGACAATTGACCGAAGACGACAACACGACCGGCATCGACGCGACCGAGACGGGCGCGACACCCGCCGCAGAAGGACCGACGCGCTCGGGCTTCGTGGCGCTGCTGGGCGCCCCCAACGCCGGCAAGTCGACGCTGGTCAACCAGCTCGTTGGCACCAAGGTGTCGATCGTCACCCACAAGGTGCAGACGACCCGGGCTCTCGTGCGCGGCATTGCCATGCGCGATCGCACGCAGATCGTCTTCGTCGACACGCCGGGCGTCTTCGCGCCGAAGCGCCGGCTCGACCGGGCGATGGTGCGCACCGCGTGGAGCGGTGCCCGCGACGCCGACATCGTCCTGGCGATCATCGATGCCGACCGCGGCATCAACGAGGAGGTCGAGACCATTCTCGAACGCCTCAAGGATGTGAAGCAGCCCAAGGTCCTGCTGCTCAACAAGGTCGACCAGATGCGCCGCGACCGGCTGCTCGGCCTGACCCAACAGATCACCGAGCGCGGCGTCGCCTTCGACGAGATCTTCATGATCTCGGCGCTGAACGGCTCGGGCTGCGGCGACCTGATGGACTATCTGGCCAAGGCGTTGCCGGAAGGGCCCTGGTACTACCCCGAAGACCAGATCACCGACCTGCCGCTGCGCCAGCTCGCCGCCGAGATCACCCGCGAGAAGCTGTATCTGCGCCTGCACCAGGAGCTGCCCTACAGCTCGCATGTGGAGACCGAACTCTGGGAGACGCGCCAGGACGGATCGGTGCGGATCGAGCAGACCATCTATGTCGAGCGCGACAGCCAGAAGCGCATCGTGATCGGCCACAATGGCGAGACCATCAAGGCGATCGGATCGGCGGCCCGCAAGGAGATCACCGAAGCGGCCGACCAGAAGGTGCATCTGTTCCTCTTCGTGAAGGTGCGCGGCAATTGGGGCGACGATCCCGAGCGCTACCGCGAGATGGGGCTGGACTATTCCAGCTGACCGCCTGCGGCCGTTACCGCCGTCGCGGCGGGCCGGTCCAGAGTGCGCTGCGGCGCTGATGTGACATGGAATGGCGTGAGGAAGCGATTGTGCTTGGCGTGCGGCGCCTCGGCGAGACCAGTGTCGTCGCCGAGGTGATGACCCGCGCGCGCGGCCGGCATCTCGGCCTCGTGCGGGGCGGGCGCTCGCGCAAGCAGCAGCCGGTGCTGCAGCCGGGCAATTCCGTCGCCGTCCACTGGCGCGCCCGGCTCGACGAGCATATGGGCGCCTTCGTCCTCGAACCCTTAGAACTACGCGCCGCCCGGCTGATGGAATCCGGCGTCGGGCTGAACGGCGTGCAGCTCGTCGCGGCGCATTTGCGGCTTCTGGCCGAGCGCGATCCCCATGCGCGGCTCTATGACGGGTTGCAGATCATCGTCGATCATCTCGACCGGCCCGAACTCGTCGCCGAACTGATGCTGCGCTTCGAGATCGCGCTGCTGGAGGAGCTGGGCTTCGGCCTCGATCTGGAGCGCTGTGCGGCCACCGGACAGCGCGACAACCTCGCCTATGTCTCGCCGCGCACCGGCCGGGCGGTCAGCCGCGACGCCGGGGCGCCGTGGCACGACAAGCTGCTGACATTGCCCGCCTTCCTCGCCGATGCCGCCACGGCCAGCGACGCGGAATCGCTGGCGGCGGGGTACCGCCTGACCGGCTATTTCCTCGGCCGTCACGTCTACGAGCCGCGCGGGATCGACGTGCCGGATGCGCGCGCCGGCTTCCTGTCGGCGCTGCGCAAGATCGGAATCGCCGCCTAGTCGCGGCCCGAGGGCTGGCTCAGGCCGGAACCGGCGTCCGCACCACCGGCGCCTCGCGGATCGGCCAGTGGACCAGCGCCGCGACGAGACCCAGCCCGACGCCGAGCCACCACACCGGATCGTAGGAGCCGGCGACGGCATAGAGATAGCCGCCCAGCCAGACGCCGAGGAACGAGCCGATCTGGTGGGACAGGAAGACCAGGCCGCCCAGGAGCCCGAGATAGCGTGTGCCGAACATGATCGCGACGAGGGCGTTGGTCGGCGGCACGGTGGACAGCCACAACAGGCCCATGACCACGGCGAAGACCACCACCGTCAGCGGCGTGATCGGCGTCAGCAGGAAGATCGTCACCGCGATCGACCGGCCGACATAGATCAGCGCCAGGAAATGCGGCTTGGAATAGCGCTGGCCGATCAGGCCCGAGGCGATCGAGCCGATGATGTTGAAGAAGCCGATCAGCGCCAGCGCCGTGACCGCCCAGACCGGGGCGATGGCCTTGTCGGCGAGATAGGCGGGGAAGTGGGCGGTGATGAAGGCGACCTGGAAGCCGCAGACGAAAAAGCCGGTGGTCAAAAGCACGTAGCTCCTGGTCGCGAAGGCCTCGCGCAGGGCGGCGCCCATGGTCTGCTCGATCTCCGCCACCAGGCTGGAATGGCCGCGCGTCGTCCGGCTGTTGCCCCGCAGGGCAAAGGCGAAGAGCGGCACCAGCAGCATCATCGCCGACAGGACCAGCAGCGAATCCGACCAGCCGAAGCGGTCGATCAGCCCCTGGCTGAGCGGCGCGAAGACGAACATGCCGGCCGAGCCGGCGGCGGTGCCGAGGCCGAAAACGAAGGAGCGCTGCTCGGCCGAGACCCGCCGCGCGAAGGCCGCAAGGACGATGCCGAAGGAGCCGGCGGCCACACCCAGCCCGACGAGGACGCCCGAGCCGATGGTCAGCCAGAGCGGCGTCGGCGCGACGGCGGTGATGGCCAGGCCCGCGGCGTAGAGGAAGCCGGACAGGACCAGCACCTTGGCGGTGCCGAAGCGGTCGGCAATAGCGCCGAACAGCGGCTGGCCGGCGCCCCAGAACAGGTTCTGGATGGCGATGGCGATGGCGAAATCCTCGCGGCTCCAGCCATTGTCGGTGAGCATCGGGATCTGGAAGAAGCCGATCGCCGAGCGCGGCCCGAAGGTGAGGAGCGCGATCAGGCAGCCGGCGGCAATCGCCAGCCATGGCGTCCGGTCGGCGCTCGCGGTCGTCATCGTCGCGCTCATCTCGTCATCCCCGCATCGGTTCGCCGCCATTACTAGACCCGGCGCATCGCCCGTGAAACCGCGTTTCCGTGATCACAGCGATCACCCTTGCTGATCGGTCGCCCACAAGTCCGGTCCCGCAACCGGTTGCGACGGCTTTCGCTCGCGCGCCGCAGACGATAAAAGCCGCGGCCAGACGGTGGGGAGGACTGCGTGCAGGTACATAGCGAGATCGGATCGATGCGGGCGGCGCTGGCGGACTGCCGCGCCCGGGGCGAGAGCGTCGGCGTCGTGCCGACCATGGGCTATCTCCATGCCGGCCATCTGAAGCTCGTCGAACGGGCCTGCGCCGAGAACGACGTCGTGGTGGTGACGATCTTCGTGAACCCGACCCAATTCGGGCCGAACGAGGATCTCGACGCCTATCCGCGCGATCTGGAACGCGACCTTGCGCAGTTGCGGGCGTTCGCCGGCGTCCAGGTGTTCGCGCCGACGGTGGCAGAGATGTATCCGCAGCCCCTGCAGACATCCGTCGATCTCGCGCCGCTCGGCCATATCCTGATCGGCGCGGCGCGGCCCGGGCATTTCCGCGGCGTCGCGACGGTGGTCACCAAGCTGTTCAACATCGTCCAGCCGGACCGCGCCTATTTCGGCGAGAAGGACTACCAGCAGCTCACCGTGATCCGGCGCATGGTCGCCGACCTGTCGTCGCCAGTCGCCATTGTCGGCGTGCCGACGGTGCGCGAGGCGGACGGTCTTGCCATGTCGTCGCGCAATGTGCGGCTGACGCCGGAGGACCGCGACGCGGCCGTGGTGCTGGCGCGGGCGCTGGACCGGGGCGAGGCGCTGCTGCGCGCCGGTGCCGCCGAGCCGGAGCCGGTGCTGGACGCGATGCGGGAGATCATCGCCGCCGAACCGCGCGCCGATCTCGCCTCGCTGGACATTCGCGACGCGGCGACCCTCGACGCGGTAACAGTGATCGACGACCGGCCGGTGGTGATCCTGGTGACCGCCCGCTTCGGCGACGTGCTGCTGATCGACCAGCGTGTCGCGGAGAAGGCGCAAGGGAGCGCAACGGGAGGAAAGGCCGCATGAGCACGCCGGTTCGCACCACCCGCCTGACGGCGCCTGCCATTGGCAGCCGCAAGGGCGCCACCCCCATCGTGGCCCTGACCGCCTATAACGCGACCATGGCGGCTCTGGTCGATCCGCATGTGGATTTCATCCTGGTGGGCGACAGCCTCGCCATGGTCGAACACGGCATGGCGTCCACCCTCGGCGCCTCGCTGGAGCTGATGATCGCCCATGGCCGCGCCGTGGTCTCGGCGACGGAGAAGGCACTGATCGTCGTCGACATGCCCTTCGGCAGCTACGAGGCGAGCCCGCAGGAGGCGTTTCGCGCGGCCGCGACGGTGATGGCGGAGACCGGCTGCGGCGCGATCAAGCTGGAAGGGGGCCAGCACATGGCGCCGACCATCGCCTTCCTCGTCGAGCGCGGCATTCCGGTGATGGCCCATGTCGGGCTGACGCCCCAGGCGGTGAACGCCATGGGCGGCTTTCGCAGCCAGGGCCATGACGATTCCGCGCGCGACCGCATTCTCGCCGACGCGAAGGCGGTCAGTGAGGCCGGCGCCTTTGCCCTGGTGCTGGAAGGCATCGTCGAGCCGCTGGCCGAGACGATCACGGGTAAGATCGCGGCGCCCAGCATCGGCATCGGCGCCTCGGCGGCCTGCGACGGCCAGATCCTGGTGCTGGAGGACATGCTCGGCCTGACGCCGCGCGTGCCGCGCTTCGTCAAGCGCTACGGTGCGCTCGGCGAGGCCGCCAGCCAGGCCATTGCGGACTATGCCGACGAGGTGCGCAGCCGCAGCTTCCCGGGCCCCGACCACGTCTACAAGCCGCGGGGCTGAGGCCGCCGTCGCCGATCAGAGCGTCAGCGGCAAGATGAAGGGCGTGCCGGAAAAGGCGTCTTCGCCGCGGCCGATGGCGCGGATAGCGGAGACCATGCGGCCGCCGCGCTGCAGCTTGTCGTCGGCGAGGGCGACGAGGCGCGGATTGGGGGTGGCGGACGGTGCCCGCCTGCGCAGCTCGTTCGCCAGCGCCTCTTCCTGAAGATCCGGATTGATCGACAGCGCCAGGATATAGGCGGCGGCGGTGGAGCGGCTGATGCCGGCCCAGCAATGCACCGCCAGCGGCGTGTCACGGCGCCAGCGCGTGCCGAACTCCAGCAACTGGTCGAGATGGTCGACGGTCGGGGCCGTCAGCCCCTCGATCGGCTCGGCGATGTCGTTGAAGCCGAGGAAGAGATGCCGGTCGGGCGCGATGCCGGACGGCCGGTCGACCCGCGTGTCGGCGTTGATCAGCGTGACCAGATCCTGGGCACCATGGCTGGCGACCGTGGCGGGCAGTTCGGCGAGGGACGAAACGACGAGATAGGACATGGGTCCACATATCGCGCCGGCAGGCAAGCTTGTCACCCCTGCCGCGACGCTTTGGCCGGTGCCCGCTCGCCCGAGCCGGCCGCGACGGCCAGCGCCGCATCGAGTTCGGCGAAGCGCTTCAGGAAGGCCGTTTCCGTCGCCGCGGTCGGGACGGGGGCGAAATCCGCGGCATCGAGCAGCGCCGCGCCGGGCTTGCCGAAGAACTGCGCTGCCTCGCGCTCGTCGAAGCCGGCGAGCAGCGTCGCCTCGTGATAGGCCGACAGCCGGTCGGCAGCCTTGATCGCCTTCTCGACGGCGGCGGGCAGCGTCGCGGGCAGGGAGAAGCGCAGATGCAGCGCCGCCTGCAGGCGTTTTTCCACCAGCTTGTAGTCGCTGCCCATGACGCTCTTGAAGGGCGAGATCATGTCGCCGATCACATATTCCGGGCCGTCATGCAGCAGCGCGGCGAGACGCCAGCGCGGATCGGGCTCCCGGCGCGCGACGATCGCCTCGACGATCAGCGAATGCTGGGCGACGGAAAAGGCGTGATCGCCGCGGGTCTGGCCGTTCCAGCGGGCGACGCGAGCCAGACCATGGGCGACGTCCTCGATCTCGATGTCGAGCGGGGAGGGATCGAGCAGGTCGAGCCGGCGGCCCGACAGCATCCGCTGCCAGACACGCTGCGGTTTCGCGTCCGTGCGGCTCATGCCTCGCTTCCGGCGGTCTCGCTGTCGGCGCCGGCGGGTTCGGGCAGGGCGAAACCGGCCCAGGGCGGGATCGTCGCCGTCACCGGCACGCCGTCCGCCGACAGATCCTCGCCGCGCGACAAGGCGCCGGCCAGCCGGTCGATCCGCAGGAAGCCGAAGCCCTCGGTGCCGTCGGCCGACAGGACGGTGCCGATGGTCTTGCCGCCGGCCTCGATGTTGGAGCCGGGCGTCAGGTGCCGTTCGCCGGCCAGCAGCATCAGCCGCCGCCGCGCGGTGCCGCGATGCTGCATGCGCGAGACGACTTCCTGGCCGACGAAGCAGCCCTTGCGGAAGGACACGCCGCCATTCTGGTCGAACAGGACGTCATGGGGAAAGACGTCGGAGCCGGGATAGTCGGTCTCGGCCTCGGCGATGCCGGCGCGGATGCGGCGCAGGCGGTAATCGTCGGCGGAGGCCTCGGCGAGCCCTTCCGGCGGGGCGCCGTAGAGCCGCGCCATCTCGCCCTCGGGGAAACGGTGATCGGCATAGAGGTCGGCGGCGGTGAGGTCGGGCTCCTCCCACACCGCATGGATCGACAGGTCGGGCGATTCGATGCCCACCTTGGTGCGCAGGCGGTAGAGGGTCAGGCGCTTCTTCAGATCGGCGGCGGCGCTGGCGGCGACATCGATGCGCAGCCCGTCGGCCTGTTTGCCGATGAGGAATTCGAACAGGATCTTGCCCTGCGGCGTCAGCAGCGCGCAGGGACGCATCTCGCCTTCGGCCAGACTGTCTAGGTCGGCGGTGACGAGGTTCTGCAGAAAATGATGGGCGGCCTCCCCGGTGACGGCAAGGAGGCTGCGCTCCGGCAGGCGGGCATAGGGCATGGACGGCTCGCTTGTGTGATCCTGCCTGTTTACGTAAGCCGGGCACTCCAGAGGGACAAGCACGGAACGACGCCATGGGAACGAGTGCCAGCAACGCCGCGACCTTCGACACGGTTCTCAAGGGCGGCATCGTCGTCAACCAGGACGGCGCCGGTGCGCGCGACGTCGGCATCGTCGACGGCCGCATCGCCGCGATCGGCACGCTGGACGCGGCATCGGCCGGCGAGGTGATCGACTGCACCGGGCTGCACATCCTGCCCGGCGTCATCGACAGCCAGGTGCATTTTCGCGAGCCGGGCGCCACCCACAAGGAAGATCTGGAGACCGGATCGCGCGCCGCGGTGCTGGGCGGCGTCACCTGCGTCTTCGAGATGCCGAACACCAATCCGCTGACCACCAGCGAGGAGGCGCTCGCCGACAAGGTGGCGCGCGGCCGCCACCGGATGCATTGCGACTTCGCCTTCTGGGTCGGGGGTACCCGCGAGAACGCCGCCGACGTCGCCGAACTGGAACGGCTGCCGGGCGCGGCCGGCATCAAGGTGTTCATGGGCTCCTCGACCGGTTCGCTGCTGGTCGAGGACGATGACGGCGTGCGCGAGATCCTGCGCCGCACCCGCCGCCGCACCGCCTTCCATTCCGAGGACGAGTTTCGGCTGCGCGACCGCGCCGATCTGCGGGTCGAGGGCGACCCGGCCTCGCATCCGGTCTGGCGCGACGAGGTGGCGGCGCTGCAATGCACCGAGCGGCTGGTCGGCATTGCCGAGGAGGTGGGTGCGCGCATCCACGTCCTGCACATCTCGACGGCCGAGGAGATCGTCTATCTCGCCGGGCACAAGCGCAACGTCACCTGCGAGGCGACGCCGCATCATTTGACCATGACCGCCGACGATTACGGTCGGCTCGGCACCAAGCTGCAGATGAACCCGCCGGTGCGCGAGGCGCGGCACCGCGACGGCATCTGGCACGGCATCGCGGCCGGCGTCGTCGACGTTCTCGGCTCCGACCATGCGCCGCACACGCTGGAAGAAAAGGCCGCAATCTATCCGAAGTCGCCTTCCGGCATGACCGGCGTGCAGACCTTGGTGCCGATCATGCTCGACCATGTCGCCAATGGCCGCCTGTCGCTTGCCCGCTTCGTCGACCTGACCTCGGCCGGCCCGCAGCGGATCTTCGGCCTGTCGCGCAAGGGGCGCATCGCGCTCGGCTACGACGCCGACTTCACCGTCGTCGATCTGAAGCGCGAGGCCACCATCACCGACGACTGGATCGGCTCGCGCTCGCAATGGACGCCCTATGACGGCAAGGCGGTCACCGGCTGGCCGGTGGGCACGCTGGTGCGCGGCCGTCGAGCCATGTGGGAGGGCGAGCTCGTTGCCCCGTCCACCGGCGAGCCGGTCGAGTTCGTCGAGACCCTGGCGCCGCTCGGCCGCCAGGGCTGAGGCGGAGGGCGGCCGTCTGTCGTCCCATGGCTTGGCATCTGCCAGCGACTTCCTAAGTCCGCACGGTGCAGACGCCACGGATCAAGGAGACGGCCATGCAGGACGAGGCGAACGGCCCCGCCCCACAATTCGACGAGGAGACGCTGGCGCTGGCCGCCATGGTCTTCCAGGCGGCGCGCGGCGGCGACGCCGCTGCCATGGCCGACTTCCTCGACAAGGGCCTGCCGCCCAATCTGCGCAACGAGAAGGGCGACAGCCTGCTGATGCTGGCGAGCTATCACGGCCATGTCGAGCTGACGGAACTGCTGCTGAAACGCGGCGCCGATCCTTCGCTGGTCAACGACCGGGGCCAGACACCGCTGGCCGGGGCCGCCTTCAAGGGCGAGGCGGAGATCGCGCGGCTGCTGCTCGACCATGGCGCGGCCATCAACGGCAGCGGCCCGGACGGGCGCACGCCGCTGATGATGGCGGCGATGTTCAACCGCACCGAGATGGTCGATTATTTCCTGGAGCGCGGCGCCGATCTGAACGCCCGCGCCGCGGACGGCGTCGACGCGCTGGGCGCGGCCAAGGCGATGGGGGCGCAGGAGACGGCGGCGCAGCTCGAACGGCTGATGGCGGCGAAAGCCGGCCAAGCCGGCCAGGAACGCTAAAGGCTCAGTCGCCGGCGACGAAGAATTCCAGCCGGCCCTCGGGCGAGATGCCGACCCGGTAGAAATTATAGGCGCCGAATTCGCGCATGTTCCGGTAGTCGCCGGCGGTCACCAGTTCGAACAGCTCGACCAGTTGCGGCTTGGTCAGCGAATCCATCGGCTGCTGGGTGAAATAGGGCCAGACATAGATCTCGTTGTCGGTGTCCGGCTCCATCCGGGCATAGCCCGACTGCAGCACTTCCAACAGGATGGCGAGGATCTCGATCCCTTCGCCGTCGCCGGAGGCCGATTTCAGGAAGGCGATCGGGTCCTCGCCGCCCTGGCCGAAGGACAGGACCGTGCCGTGGTCGCCGCGTTCGATATAGGGCGCCAGCTTCTCGATCTCGCCGCTTCTGGCCACGGCCATCAGCCGGGCCCGCAGGTCGCGGACCGGGCGCGGCAGCCCGGCATCGCCATAGGCGACTTCCGAGGCGAGGGCCGCGCTCGGCGCCCGTTCGGTCTGGTAATTGGTGGTTGCGCCATCCGGTCTTGCCCGCGCCCCGTCCTGACGCGGGGTGCCGGGGCCGGGACGATCGGTGGCATCGGCCGGCGCCTCGCCGGCGGGCCTCGGTTCACGCCGGCGTTCGGGCCCTTCGGCGGGCGCCGGTCTTGTGTCGCCCGGCTCGACCTCGTCTTCCGGCGACAGCGGCACTTCGCCGGCATCGGTGCCTTCGCCCGGTCCCTGCGGACGGCCGGTCTCCGTCTCGCTGGCCGGCGCATCCGTCAGCGGCGGCAGCGGCACCGCGATGATGCCTTCACGCGAGCCGGAGCGGCCCTCGACGGGATCGATCTGCGACAACGCCAGCGCGTCGCCGGCGACGAGGGTCGCCAGCGCGAAGAGAGCAGTGCTGAGGGCAAGGGTCAGGCGCGTCGGCACGACGGACCTCCGCTGCGTTGGACGATGGGGTGCGGTGGAATATCCGGACCGCGGGGAGGGCAGAGACTACTGGATGATCCGGTCGGGACGGAATTCACCATATTCGATGCGCTGACGCAGGGTCTCGACCATTTCGAGGACATCGTCCTCGCCATGGCGGCGCACCAGCTCGGTGAGGGCGGTGGCGATGGCGGTCTCGGCGAGGATCTCGGCCTCGATGCCGTCGGAGATGCCGTCGGCCCAGGCTTCGTTGTGATACTCGAATGCGACTTGCTTCTTTTCGGCCTGGATCATTTCGTCCAGTTCGGCGCTCTGCAAATCGATCATTCCGATTCCCTCAATTCCAGCCATGCGGCTTCACGTCCCGTTAAGGTCCTAGCACGATCCGGGCGCGAACAGTCTCGCCGTTTTTCCGAACCGTTAATCATCGGTTAATTTCCGTATCTGGCACTGATTTCGCGTGCCAGAGTGACCCCTTCGCCCTGATAGCGGTTCACCGCGACCCGTGCGGCGGGGGTGCATTCGCGATAGGTCGATTCGAACGCCCGGTAGCCGCTGTTGAAGCTGCCGATCAGATAGCGGCGGTCGGCCTCCCCCGGCGCCTGCTCGGCCAGCAGCTCTTCCATCTTCTGGCGCCAGATCGCCGCGTCGGTGTCGCCGCACAGGGTCCGCAGGAAGTGGATGGAGCCGAGGATCGACGCCAGCCGTCCGAGCGGCTTCAGGAATGCCGCCTCGCCACGGGGCGCTGCAGCTTCCGGCGCGGTCTCCGCCGGGGCGCTCTCCTGGGCCAGCGCCCGGTGATCGCCCGCCACGGAACCGGCGAAAGAGACCACCAGTGCGGCCGTCGCGGCTATCATCATTCGACGCATGGCCGATGTTTCGTCCTTCGTTAAGACAATTGCAACGATCGGTCCGATGCCCGGCCGCTTATCTCCTGGGCCTGCGCCTTTCGGGCAACAGGAATCGCGCGCCGTTCGTTGCCCCGGTGTGTCAGTTTTCCGCGCAGGTGGCGAGGACCTTCCGTGCGACATCGTAAAGACCGGGCGTCGTGCGGCCCGCCGCGTCGGCGGCCTCGATGTCGGCGAGGGGCAGCCAGTGCAGTGCCGCCGCGTCGTCGGCCGCCGCCAGCTCGCTGCCGGCCGACAGCTGTCCGCCGAAGACCGCGATCACCGCGTGGAAATCCGGATCGATCGCCTCGTGCAGCGTGACGAAGGCGAGATCGTCCGCCACCGCACCGGTTTCCTCGGCCAGTTCGCGCCGCGCGGCGGCCGCGACCGCTTCGCCGAAGCGCAGCTTGCCGCCGGGCAGGCTGAGCTTGCCGGCAAAGGGCGGCCGGCCGCGTTCGACGAGAAGCAGGCGGCCCTCGGCGACGAGGCCGCAGGAGACTCCGAGAAGCGGGCGGGGGCTGGTCTCTGACATGGGCAAGGGTTCTCTTCGCTCCGCCTGCCGGATCGGCCGCGACCCGCTTGACAGGACGCCGGCGCTGCGGCTCAACAACCCGCATGTGCGGACGTTTCACTCTCACGGCACCCCCGGACGACGTCGCCGCGCTGCTGGCGCTGGCGGAGCTCGATCCGTTTCCGCCACGTTACAACATCGCGCCGACCCAGCCGATCCTGATCGCCATCGGCGGCCAGCCCGAGCGGCCCGGCGCGAATCTGCCGAACCGCACGGCGCTGATCGTGCGATGGGGCCTGATCCCGTCCTGGGTCAAGGATGTGAAGGCGTTTCCGCTGCTGATCAACGCCCGCGCCGAGACCGCGAGCGAGAAGAACGCCTTTCGCGGCGCCATGCGCTACCGGCGATGCCTCGTGCCGGCGACCGGCTTCTACGAATGGCGCCGGCAGGGCAAGGCCAAGTCCGAGCCGTATTTCCTGCGTCCCGCCGATGGCCGGCCCTTCGCCTTTGCCGGGCTGATGGAGACCTATCTGGCGCCGGACGGCAGCGAGATCGACACCGCCGCCATCCTGACCACGGCCGCCAATCCCGGCATCGCGCCGATCCACCACCGGATGCCGGTCGTCGTGGCGCCGCAGGATCACGACCGCTGGCTGGACTGCCGCACCCACGATCCCGCCTCGGTCGGCGACATTCTCACCGCGGCGAACGACGATTTCTTCGAGCCGGTGCGGGTGTCGGACGAGGTCAACAAGGTTGCCAATACCGGCCCCGATATCCAGTTGCCGGTGGAGACCGCGTCCGAGCCGGACGACGGCGCGGCCGACGGCCCGATCCAGCCCTCGCTCTTCTGACATTTCCAACAGGACGATAGCCCCGTGAACACCGATCTTCTGAAGCGTCTGTGCGAAACCCCCGGCGTGCCCGGCCGCGAACACCGCGTGCGCGACCTGATCACCAAGGAGGCGGAGGGCCTGTTCGACGAGATCCGCGTCGATACGCTCGGCTCGCTGATCTGCACCCGCAAGGGCAAGGGCGAGACCCCGAAGAAGGTCATGCTGCTCTGCCACATGGACGAGATCGGCTTCCTCGTCAGCCACATCACCGACAAGGGCTTCATCCACGTCGACCCGGTCGGCGGCTTCGATCCGCGCAATCTGTTCTCGCGCCGCGTCCTCGTCTGCACCGACGACGGCGACTTCAAGGGCGTGATGAACGCCGAGGGGAAGCCGATCCACATCCAGTCGGCCGAAGAGCGCAAGAAGATGCCGGAGCCGAACGAGTTCTTCGTCGACATCGGCCATGGGGCGGCGACCAAGGACATGGTGCAGGTCGGCGACTTCGTGGTGATGAACGAGCCCTTCGAGGAGATGGGCGAGAAGATCGTTTCCAAGGCGCTGGACAACCGCATCGCCTGCTGGCTCGGCCTGGAAGCCGTGCGCAAGCTGGTCGAGGCGGGCGAGACCCATGATTGCGAACTGACGGTCGCCTTCACCGCCCAGGAGGAAGTCGGCCTGCGCGGCGCCAAGACGGCGGCCTTCGGCGTGCAGCCGGACATCGGCATCGGCGTCGACACGACGCTCGCCTGCGACACGCCGGGCGTGCCGGAGAAGGACCGCACGACGGTGCAGGGCAAGGGCTTCGGCCTGCATCTGAAGGATGGGTCCTTCATCGCCGACATCGATCTCGTGCGCGAGATCGAGGCGCTGGCGCGCTCCAAGGACATCGCCTTCCAGCGCACCATCCTCGCCCGCGGCGGACAGGACGGCGCCGCCGTCCAGCAGGCGGCCTCGGGAGCGCGGGCGGTCGGCATCGCCGTCGGCACGCGCTACATCCACACGGTGGCCGAGATGATCGACAAGCGCGACCTTCTCGCCGCGCGCGAGATCCTGACCGCGTTCATCGCCGCCCATTGAGGCGGTTCTCCTGCTCTCGATCGGTGACGGATAGCTGAATGGAACTGCTTGCGGCCGGGGCGCGGGGCTTTGCGCTGGGTCTCGGCCTGATCGTGGCGATCGGGGCGCAGAACGCCTTCGTGCTCGAGCGCGGGCTGGCGAGCAATCACGTGCTGGCGGTGGTACTGGTCTGCACGCTGGCGGATGCGGCGCTGATCGCCGCCGGTGTCGCCGGGCTCGGCACGCTGATCACCGGTGCGCCGGAGATCGTGCGGCTGGTGACGCTGGGCGGCGCGGCCTTCCTGGCCGTCTATGCGGTGCTGGCGCTGCGCCGGGCGTTCCATCCGGACGCGATGGCGGTCCGTGGCGCACGGCTGATGAGCCGGCGGGCCGCGATCGGCGTGGTGCTCGGGCTGACCTTCCTCAACCCGCATGTCTATCTGGACACGGTGGTGCTGCTGGGCAGCCTGTCGGCCCGCTATGGCGAGGCGAGCGCGCGCACGGCCTATGCCGGCGGGGCGATGATCGCCTCGGCGGTGTGGTTCGTGGCGCTGGGCTACGGTGCGCGGCTGCTTGCGCCCGTCTTCGTCAGACCCGCCGCATGGCGGATCCTGGATGTTTCGATCGCCGCGGTGATGGCGCTTCTGTCCATCACGCTGCTGATGAGCGCGGATTTCTGAGGTCCGCGTCCGTCGCCCTAGTGGGCGGCGGTCAGGTCGGCGCCGGCATAGCTGTCCCGGCGCGTCTCGACGCGCTTCTGCTTGCAGCAGGACTGGCTCGCCGCGGCAATCGCGCGATTGCCGATCTCGCGGTAATTGCGCTCCAGATGGATGTCGCGCTCACGCTCGCTCTTGGAACGAAATTCGATACTGTTGCTGCTGCTCATTGCCATGTCTCGTCGGCTGGATGGGACCGCAACCAATGACCCCGATTGCGCCAGATTAGCGGCAAATTCTAAACCGAAATCACAACCTCGGTGCGCCACCTTCGTTTGGGGCATGCAGTGGCAATCGCGATACAGTGAAAGGGTTCCAGGCGATTGAAATATTTCCAGTTTGGTACGCTTTGCGAATGAAAATTTCGCCCTCCGTTTTCGATCAAGCCGCATGTCCGAATGTCATGAATCGTGGGGTCCGTCGGCGCGGGTCTCCGCCGCGATTTGTCAGCCGGGCCGAATGGCGTTAGCGAGAGCCTCCGCAACCATGCAGACGACCGGGGACGAGTGATGGACGACGGCTTTCGGGGGCTGACGCTCTGGAACACCATGAAGCGCGCCAAGGAGGAGTTCCGGCCGCTCGACTGGCAGGATCCGGGGAAGGCCGAGGCCGACCGGCATGTGCGCATGTATGTGTGCGGGCCGACCGTCTACGACTACGCCCATATCGGCAATGCCCGGCCGGTGATCGTCTTCGACGTGCTCTACCGGCTGCTGCGCCATCTCTACGGCGCCGATCACGTCACCTATGTGCGCAACATCACGGACGTCGACGACAAGATCAACCGGCGGGCGGCGCGGGACTATCCGGACCTGCCGCTGAACGCGGCGATCGCGAAGGTCACACAGGCGACCGCCGACCAGTTCCATGCCGACGTCGCGGCGCTCGGCTGCCTGCCGCCCGATCACGAGCCGCGGGCGACCGATTTCGTCACCGGGCGCAGCGACGGCCACGACATGGTGTCGATGATCGCTACGCTGATCGAGAAGGGCCATGCCTACGAGGCGGGCGGCGAGGTGCTGTTCGACGTCACCTCGATGGCCGATTACGGCCAGCTGTCGAACCGCAGGCTGGACGAGCAGCGGGCCGGCGCGCGCATCGCGGTCGAAGGCCACAAGCGCAATGCGGGCGACTTCGTCCTGTGGAAGCTGTCGTCACGCGGCGAGCCCGGCTGGGAAGCGCCCTGGGGCCGCGAGGCCTGGGAAGCGGCGGGCCGCACCGGCACGCCGAAGGGCCGTCCCGGCTGGCATATCGAATGCTCGGCGATGAGCGAGGCCTTTCTCGGCCAGACCTTCGACATTCATGGCGGCGGGCTCGACCTGATCTTCCCGCATCACGAGAACGAGATCGCCCAGTCCCGCTGCGCCCATGGCACCGCGGCGATGGCGCAGCTCTGGATGCACAATGGCTACCTCCAGCTGGAGGGCCGCAAGATGTCGAAGTCGGACGGCAATTTCGTCACCATCCACGACCTCCTGCACACGGACAGGTTCGGCCGGCGGTCCTGGCCGGGTGCCGTGCTGCGGCTGGCCATGCTGATGACCCAGTATCGCGAGCCGATCGACTTCTCGGTGAAGCGTCTGGAGGAGGCCGAGGAGGCGCTGGCCGGCTGGGCGCGGGCCGTGGCAGACGTCGCGCCCTCCGCGCCGAGCGAGCGCTTCCTCGCCGCCCTGTCCGACGATCTGGCGAGTGCCGCCGCCATCGCCGAACTGCACGCGCTGCGCAAGGGCGACCCGGCCGCGCTGCGCGCCGGCCTCGACCTGATCGGGATCGACGTGGCCGGCTATCTCGCCGCGACGTCGGACCTGGCCGCGCCGGTGCCGGCCGATGCCATCGCCGCCCGGATCGCCGAGCGCCTCGATCTCCTGCGGGCGAAGAACTTCGCCGAGGCCGACCGCATCCGCGACGACCTGCTCGCCGAGGGCATCCAGCTCAAGGACGGCAAGGACCCCGACACCGGCGAACGCACCACCACCTGGGAGATGAAGCGCTAGCAGCGGCGGGGGGCGGCGCGGCGCCTGGGGTGCAGGGACCCGCTAGCTGACGACTGCGCTGGCCATCTATTCAAGGCGCCATCATTCCCGCTTGCCATCCCTCCACGACACTCACCCCACCCACGGCGTCATCCTCGGGCTTGACCCGAGGACCCATTCCTCCGCATCGCCACATCGCCGCCGTCGGGGAGGGGCGCCCGTTGCCGTGGCGGCGGTGGGAGCGGTTTGGCATGGGTTCTCGGGTCGGAGCCCGAGGATGACGCAGCTGGGAGGTCGGGCGCGCTTTGTGGTGAGGGTGCGGGTTGCTGGGAGTGCCGTGCTGGCGACTGCGTCGGTTATCCATTCAAGCGCCACGATCACGTCTGCCACCCATCCACTGCGCATACCCCATCAACGCCCGCCATCCATCCACGACACTCACCCCACCCACGGCGTCATCCTTGTCTGTTGACGGCCTCTTGCAATTGGAGAGGCTGATCGGCGGGCAGCGCACCGTGTCATCCTTGGTCGTTGGAGACCGTGCCCGAGCAAGGTTCGCCGCCCGCCTTTCGTCA
>NZ_JACSGS010000017.1:0-109472 GCF_014334315.1 Aurantimonas sp. DM33-3
AAGCCATCATCGACGCTTGCTGCGATGCCTGGAACCGCGCCACCAGAGATCCAAGCCGCATCCGGTCCCTTTGCAACTACCCGTACATTAAAGCGGTCAGTTCATGAGCGGGCCGGTATGAGGTTGGACCTGCGCAGATCCTGCAGCACGCGGTTGACGCTGACGGGTGTCAGGCCCGTTGCCTCGCCGAGTTCGCTCTGGGTCAGCGGAAACAGGCAGGCGCCCTCGGTGACGAGCCCGACGCAGTCGAGCCGCGTGTAGAGTTCGCAGATCAGATGGGCGATGCGCTCGCGCGCGTCGCGCTGGCCGACATTCATCGTCCATTCCCGCTGGACCGCCACCGTGACCAGCGTGTCCCACCACAGCGCCTGCATCACGCGGGGGCACCGGGCGATGGCGCGTTCGAAGGCATCGCGCGAGATCTCCAGCACCGTCACCGGGGTCAGCGCCGCGATCGAATGATCCATGTATTTGAGGATGAAGATGTTCAGGTCGCAGATGTCGCCGGGAACGAAGATCGACATGATCTGCCGCTTGCCGTTCTCCAAATCCTTGTAGCGGCAGGCCCATCCGTCGAGGAACAGATTGATGACCTCCGGCTTGTCGCCCTCGTTGATGATCGTTTCGCGGGCCCGGTAGACGCGTTGCCGATGCTGTGCGAGCGCCTCGAGAGCGGCCCGATCGTCCGATGCCAGCCGCGTGAAATGCTCGAGCTTGCGGATCAGCTTGTGGGGCATTTCACTCCATTCCGGACGATCGCCTGTCGAAGAGAATCCTCCTCGAAAGATCATGCCCGCGAGGGGGCTGCAGCGATCGACGCCGCTCAGCCCGATAGCCTATCACCCCGCTGGATGGTGGCCTCAACTTTCTCTGTAAAGCACTGTTTCCGTAGGCATGACCCAAGCGGACCGATCCGCCTGCGGGAGCCGGCCGCTGCGCGCCGAAAGGCTACCGCCCCTGGCCGAACAGCTCGCGCATCAGCCTGGCGGCGTCGGTCGGCTTCTCGTAGAGCGGGACCTTGCTGTAGGATTGCGGAATGGCCCAGCGTTCATAGCCGCTAGAGAAGACATAGGGGACCTTGCGCGCGCCGAGGGCGTCGGCAAGCAGGAAGATCATCTCGCCGCGCAGATTGATGTCGAGGATCGCCGCGCTGACCTCCGTCTCGGTTTCCAGGCAACGCATGGCGCCGTTCACATCGGCAAAGGGCCCCAGCACCTCGGCGCCGGACGATCGCAGGCTGCGGCTCATGTCTTCCGCAAGAAAGTACTCGTCCTCGACGAGAAGCACGCGTTTGCCGGAAAGGTCGAGCCGGCGATCACTCTGCCTGTTCGCCACCATGTTCATGGTTCGCTCCTCTCGTTACCGCCTTGCGATATCCGCCTGACCGGTAGGTCGATCGTGCATTCGACGCCATCGTCGGTCAGGCGATAGGTCGTACGCGCATCAAGCTGGAAAGGCAGAGCCTTCTCGATGAGTTCCCGGCCGAAGCCGCCGGCCGACATCGGGCTCTTGCGTTCCAGGCTCATCTCCACCCCGGTTTCGATCCATTCGAGATGCAGGAATTCCACGCCGTTCGCGTCCGTCTGCCGGCGCCACGATACGGCCAGCCGGCCGTTCCCCACCAGCGCACCGTATTTGGTCGCATTCGTGGTCAGTTCATGGATCGCCAGTGCGAAGGTCTGGAGCGTCGAGGAGCGCAGCTCGACATCCGCCGGCCCGTCCAGCATCACCCGATCGCCCAGCGTGTCAGGATCGCCGCCCTGGGCGGCCAGCTCGGCATGGACGAGTTCCAGGAAGGTCACGCGCTGGCCGCTTTCCAGTCGCGACAACATGCCGTTGACCCGCGAAAGGGCGTCGAGACGGGTGTGATATTTCGCCAGGAAGGACTGGGTGGATTCTGCCCCTTCGGCGGTCTTTTCGGCCAGCGAGCGGACCACGCCGAGAAGGTTGCGGGTGCGGTGCTGCAATTCGGCGACGAGAACCCGCTGACGCTCCTGGAAATCCTTGCTCTCGGTAATGTCGCTGGCGATACCGAACCATTCGGTCAGCGCGCCGGACTCGTCGAAGATCGGGACGGCCCGCGCCAGCGCCCAGGCGCCCGTGCCATCGGCGCGCCGGGTCCGGTATTCGATCTCGAAGGGGGCCTGGCGCGCGACGGCCGCGGTCACCGTCTCCTCGACCTGCTGACGGTCCTCGGGCTGGATGAAGCGCGCGAACCAGTTGTCGCCGCCGCTGTCGTCATCGCCAAGGCCCGCCTCGCCGGACAGTTCGCGCATGCGCGACCAGTCCGAGTTCATCCGGTACATGACCTGCGCACTGGCCTGGACAAGCGCCCGCAGCCGGCGTTCCGACTCCGCCAGCCGGCGCTCCATCTCGAGGCGCTCGGTGATGTCGACGAAGGTCATCACCGTGCCGTCGATCCGGTCCTCGATGGTGCGATAGGGGCGCACCCGCATCATGTACCAGCGTCCGTCGCGGCTGCAGACCTCGCTTTCCAGCGGCGCCAGATCGCGCAGCACCTTCTTCACCTCCCGCTCGATGCCGTCATGCTCGAGCTGATGGGTGAAGTCGGTGATCTGCCGGCCGACATCGCTCTCGGCAATGTTGAACAATGCCGCGACCGGCGGCGTGAACATCTTGATGCGCAGCTGGGCGTCGAGGAAGAGCGTGCCGATCTCGGTTGCCGTGGTCAGGTTCTGCAGGTCGCTGTGCGCCGAGGAAATGCTCTGCAGCTTGACCTTCAGCTCGGCATTGACCGTCTGCAGTTCCTCGTTGATCGACTGCAGCTCCTCCTTGGAGGTTTCCAGTTCCTCGGAGGTGGACCGGTACTCCTCGTTGATGGATTGCAGTTCCTCGTTTGCCGCCCGCAGATCCTGGATCGAGGACTCGTGCTCGTGGCGGCTGGCGACCAGCGCCTCCTGCGCGGCCTTCAGCTCGGCATGGAGGCGGCGCATCTCGCCGGGCTCGGCAAGGGCTTCGGGATCCGGGCCCTCGTCGATCTCGGCCGGCCCCCCGTCATTGAACAGGACCAGCGTCTGCACGGGAGCGACCGTTCCGTGGGTCACGGGGATCACCGACAGGGTGATCCTGCGGATCGCCCCTTCCATGTCCACCGCCACCGGATGGGTCACCGTCGGCAGCTTCTGATCGAACGCCTTGCCGAGCGCCATCTTCAGGTCGAGGCGCAGTTCCGGCCGCACGACCGCCGAGAGCCGGCTGGTGAACGGACCGGACGAGTGCAGGATGTACCGGCCTGCCGTCGGCGACATGTGCAGGATGTTGTAGCCGGCATCGACCAGCACGCTGGGCGGCGCGAAGCGTTCGAGGGCCGAAGCGTGGGTATCGGTCGGCGTCGGCGCCCGTCCGTCGCGCGCGGCCTGCGGCTCGGCGGCCTGCGCGTAGCCCGTGGCGCGATGGTCGGCGACGAGTTGCGGCAGTTCCGGCTGCATGCCGGGCGCCTTGGGCAGGCTGCGATAGATCCGCGCGTCCCGCTCGACGGTGGCGAACAGGTCCGGGCTGGAATCCGCGGTCTCGGCCGAGCCGAGGAACAGATAGCGGTTGCCCCGCAGCCCGTAATGGAAGATCGAGCAGATCTGCTTCTGCAGCGAGCGCTCCAGATAGATCAGCAGGTTGCGGCAGGCGACGAGATCCAGCCGCAGGAAGGGCGGATCGCGCAGCACGCTGTGCGACGCGAACAGGACGCAGTCGCGGACCTCCTGGTTGACGCGGTAATGGGTGCCGTCGTCGTGGAAGTAGCGGGCGAGACGCTCGTCGCTGACATCGGCACGGATCGAATGGGGGTAGCGGCCCTGCCGCCCCGTCGCCAAAGCGCCCTCGTCGAGATCACTGGCGAAGATCTGGATCGGCACCTGCACCTTGCGCCGCTCCGCTTCCTCCAGCATCAGGATGGCCAGGCTGTAGGCCTCCTCGCCGGTGGCGCAGCCGGCGACCCAGGCGCGGATGCCCTCTTCCTCCAGATTGTCGAAGATCGGCGCGATCGCGCAGCGCGCGAGCGACGCGAAGGCGTCATTGTCCCGGAAGAACATGGTCACCGAGATCAGGAGGTCGCCGAACAGGTCCTGCGCCTCTTCCGGCGTGCTCTTCAGATAGTCCGCATATTCGGCGATGCTGGTGATGCGGTTGACCTGCATGCGGCGCAGCACGCGGCGCATCACCGTCGCGCGCTTGTAGCTGGAGAAATCGTGTCCGGTCCGGGCCCGCAGAAAGGTGGTGATGCGCCGCAAATCGTTGGCCGCGCCGCCTTCGTCGAGCGAGCGAACCGCCTCCTTGCTGCGCGCGACCTCCCCGATCCGCTCCACCAGCCGGGCGATGGGGCCGACGAAATCCGCCGCGCCGGTGGCGATGGCGCTGTGCGGCATCGACGGAAAGCCCGCCTCGGCCGGCTCCTGCACGAAGACGACGCCGCCCGCCTCCTTGATCGAGCGAATGCCGATCGCGCCGTCCGAGCCCGCCCCGGTCATGACCACCGCCAGACCATCGCCGCGTCCGGCCGCGATGGAGCGGAAGAACATGTCGATCGGCGCGCGATGCCCGCGGGGTTCGGTGAAGGGACGGGCGGCGATCGAATCGCCTTCGATGACCAGTTCGCGATCGGGCGAGATCACATAGACGCAGTTGGGCTTCAGGGCGGGCCCGTCATGGACCTCGTGGACCGGCATGGAGGTGCAGGCCGCCAGGATCTCGCTGAGGAGGCTCGGATGGTCCGGCGCGAGATGGACAATGACCACATAGGCCAGTCCGAGATCGTCGGGAATCTGCCGGAAGAAGCTGCGCAGCGCCGAGACGCCACCTGCGGACGCGCCGATGGCGCAGACCGGCGTGAAGCGTTGCATATTGGCGCCTGGACCAGCGCTCCCGTCGGACATGAAGCCTCATCGAATCTGCGTCATTCCCCCTTGGATATACGCCACGGTCGCACATTTGACAGCGCGCCCCGCCGGGACCGGCGTCGATCATGTGGCTGGCTTACGTTAGCGCGCGGATAGGGTCGCGAACGCAGCGCTCCACCGAGCATGGCAATGGTGCATGGCACCTGTCCCTGACCTGGGGTGAGTAGGCGCCTCTCGAAGTCGTGAGGAACCCGTCGCGCCGCGACCCGTTCGGCCAAAAAGCTGCGCGGTCGGCGAGCGCACCGCCTGACGTCCGGCCGATGCCCCGCAGGCAACAGGCGGGAGAGGCGACGTCGCCGACACCGGCGGAAACAGTGCCTCACGCCTGCCAGTGACGTTGAAACGAGGTCGGCACCGCCGCCCCGCCGCCAGGCCGATCAAGGAGAAGCCAGACCGATGTCCTATGTGCGATTTGGACTGATGATCCTCACCTCGACCGTGGTGATGTTCATCCTGATGTATCTCAACACCTACGCTCTGGAGCACGTCTTCTTTTCGGAGACGCGCACCTACATGGCGATCCTGATGGGCGCCACCATGGCCGTCATCATGCTGGCCTACATGCTGGGAATGTATGCCAACAAGGCGTTGAACATCGCGATCTTCGCGGGCGCCATCGTCGTCTTCGCGCTCTCCCTGTGGCTCGTGCGCAGCCAGGTCACGGTCTCCGGGCCGAGCTACATGCAGGCGATGATCCCGCACCATTCCATCGCCATCATGACCTCCGAGCGGGCACAGATTCGCGATCCGCGCGTGCGGAAGATGGCGGACGAGATCATCGAGGCGCAGCGGCGCGAGATCGCCGAGATGCGCTACCTCATCGCCGAGGTGTCGGACGGCAACACGGTGGATTCGGTCTATCAGGACCCGCCGGCCGAAATCGGCACCATCGAGGACGCCCTCGGCCAGGCCCTGGTCTCGACGCTCGATCCCTCCCCGATGCCGAAGGCCGAGGCAGACGAGATCCTTGCAGCCGGATCGCGCTGCGTCTTCCACCGCAGCCGCGAGACCGATCCCATCTTCTGGGCCGCGCGGGACGGCGCCGACGGAGCCATGAAGCTGAACGGCGTCCTCCTGCCGCTGGAAGCGCAGGACCGGACGGAGACCGGCGTCGTCTACGGCGCGCCGGGCGTGTCCATCGCCGTCCGTCCCCTGGGGGAAGAGGCCGACTGGCGCTCCGATGCCGAGCTGGTCTTCACGCTCGATCAGGGCCTGACCATCGGCTATCGCGGCTTCTACGGTTGTGACACCGCCTGAACGGGCAGCATCGCCGCGACCCCGCCATCATCGATCCGGCCAGGATCGCCCGGCCCGTCGCCGCCCCTGTTCATAGGCGAAGCCGGCGAGCCAGATGGCATGGTCGGCGGTGCTGGTGCCGGCGAAGCGCGCATTCGGGCCCTCTTCGCGACAGGCGCGGCGGCCCTCGGCCCACACGGCCCGCTCGCGTTCCGCCTCGCGCATGCTCGCCGCGAGGGCGCCAACCGACTGATCGACCGCGCTCATCCGCGGGTCAGAGGGCCACGATCGTGCCGGCCCCGTCGTCCTTCAGACGCTCGACGGCCTCCCGCGATCCCGGTTCCATGGCCACGCCGAGCCGTCCGCCTTCGGCGATGATGAAGCGGGCGAGATCGTCGACCCGCTCCTCGTCGGTGATACCGTTGGCCGCGGCGATGCGCCCGGCGGTCTGGCGGACGATCATCAGCGAGCCCGTGGCTGCTGCGCGTGCGACGGCTTCCACCGCCTGTTTCTGGGTCTGATCCATCGAATGCCTCCACGTTTCCTTCGTTCTGGCGAAGCCGCGGGAACGTGTCTTTAAAGTATGATAGCGCAGCACCGGCGACCGCCGGTCCCTCGGGTCCTAAGGCGCCGCCAGGGGCGCATGGAAATTTCTGTTGCCTGACAACGAAGCGCGTTCGGCCGGGCAATTCGCGACTTATGCGCCGCCGCGTGATCGCCGCCGGCCGGACGGCGCTCCCGGAGCAATGCTCATCCCGTTCCCGGCGGAATGTGCACGACTATATCCGTCGGTTGACGCTTCCCTCACGAACACGCGAGACGGAATGAGGCAGGACACGACCCAGGCCCCCACCATGTACGGACATGACGCGGCAGACGCGCCGGCACCCTTCGCCCTGTTGCAGGCAGGGCGGAACTGCCGAAGCGTCTCACGCGCCGAGACGGCCACGGTTCTCATCGATGGCGCGCAATATTTCGCGCGTCTGGACGAGTGCCTCGAAGAGGCCCGGCGCTCGATCGTCATCGTCGGCTGGGACTTCGACGCCAGTGTCCGCCTGCGCCCCGATGCGGACGGCAGCGGCACCACGCTGGGTGACCGCCTGCGTTCGCTGGTCGAAGCGCATGAAACGCTCGAGATCCATATCCTGATCTGGAGTTTCGCGGTCGCGCATGCCCCCAGCCATGGCATGTCGCTGCTCTTCGGCGACGACTGGCAGGATCATCCGCGGATCCATCTGAAGCTCGACCGCACGAACCGCTTCTACGCGTCCCATCACCAGAAGATCGTCCTCGTCGACGGGATGCTCGCCTTCGTGGGCGGGATCGACCTGACCGTCGGCCGCTGGGATACGCAGGAGCATCGCCCCGCCGACGAAAGACGGGTCGAGGCCGACGGCTCGAAGGCGCGGCCGGTGCATGATTGCCAGGTCGCCCTGACGGGCCCCGTCGTCGACGACCTGCTGGCCATTGCGGCCGAGCGCTGGCAGCGGGCTACCGAGGAGACGCCGCGATTTGCCGGCCCGCCCCCAGGACCGGTCGCCCGGCAACCGGAACGGTCCCCCGATTTTCAGCATGTGCCGGCGGGCATCGCCGTCACCGATCCGGGCGGCGGCTGGCGCGGTCCACCGCCCGTGCGCCATGCGGCATGGCTGACGGTCGACGCGCTGCGCAGCGCAGGGCGGACGATCTATATCGAGAACCAGTATTTCGCCGGCGCGCTTGCCCGCACGATCCTGCCCGAACTGCTCGAGGCCCCGGACGGCCCGGAGATCGTGGTCGTGACCACGCGCAGCATGAACGGTTTCGTCGAGCAGCTGTCAGAAGGCACGAACCGGGACCGGCTCCTGCGCCATCTGAAGCGGTTCGACCGGCACGACAGGCTGCGGGTGTTCCACCCGATGCAGGGCCCGGTCTCCGACCCCGACGAGATCTTCATTCATTCCAAGATCCTCGTCGCCGACGACAGCTTCCTTCGGGTCGGCTCGACGAATTTCAACAACCGCTCCATCGGCGTCGACACCGAATGCGACCTCGGCCTCGTCGCCGACACGACCGAGCATCGGGCCGCGATCCGCACAATCATGGCCCGGCTGGTCGGCGAACATCTCGGCGCCGATCCGGCGACGGTGCTGGAGACGCTCGCGGAGACCGGTTCGCTGATCCGTACCATCGACCGGCTGAACGGTGGCAACCGGCGCCTCGTCGGCTTTCCCGCCCTCGCCTCCTCAGGCCCGCGGCGGCCGCAACTCGGCACGCGTCTGCTCGATCCGATCGCCCCCTTCGGCACGGCAGCCTGGTGGCGCGGCCGCTTCAGCTGCTCCTGACCGAGGCGTCCGACGACGTCTTCGAGCGCCAGACGGTTTCGGTGACGGCCAGAACCAGGCCACCGATGGCCAGCGGCACGAGGAAATAGGTAAAGCGGAAGACCAGCACCGCCGTCAGCAGGCCACGGCCGGACAGGAGTGTCACCACGACGGCCTCGAAGACGCCGAGCCCGCCGGGCACGTGGGTCAGCATGACGCCGGCATTGGCCAGGACATAGACCGTCGCCGCCGACAGATACGGCACCTCGGCGATCCCGAGCAGCGCCTGATGGAGGCAGGCCGCGACCAGGGCGAAATTGGTGGCGCCGAGCACGACCTGCCCCAGCGCCAGACGCAGGCTCGGCATTTCCAGAACGAAGGAGCGGAATCTCAGGGGGCGGCGCAGGAAGGCGGCGAGAAGCAGATAGATCCCGACCCCCAGGGCGGCGGCGGCGCCAATGGCGAGGACCATGCCCTGGCCGAGACCCGTCACCTCCGCCGCGAGCGCCGGGCGCAGAAGGACGGCCAGTGCGCCGAGGGTGGCGAGGCCGACGGTCACCGTGAGCCCGGAAAACAGGATCAGCTTGGCGACGCCACCGGTCGACAGGCCCCAACGCCGGTAGAAGCGATAGCGGATGGCGCCGCTGCTCAGGCCGGCAAAGCCGATGGAATGGCCGAGCGACAGGGACACGAAGGAGGCCAGCGCCACCTTGGGATAGGCCAGCCGGTGACCGACATAGCGGGTGCCGAGAAGATCGAACAGGGTGAGCGTCGCGTAGCTTCCCGCCGCGAACATGCCGGACAGGGCCAGATGGTCGAGGGGAAACGCCCGCAGCGCCTGCATCAGTTCGGCAAGGCTGTAGTCCCGCAGCGTCCGCCAGATCAGGTAGCCGGCCAGCGCCACGAAGCTGGCGATGCCGATGCGCCAGAGCCAGGTCAGCCATCGACCCTTCGCATCCGCATCCATGTTCGTCTCCGATCGCAAGAAGTCGGTGGCCGGCGAGGCCGGGCGCCGGCCGTTCGCCGCCGCCGAACACCATTGGAAAGCCACCGCCCATCCGGCAGACGGGCGGCGATGCGGCGGCGGCGCTCCATGCCGGCACGCACGCCGGCCGCTGAACCGCGCGGCGCCGCACGACTCCGCCTTACAGGGTCTCTTCGACCGCGCCGGCGGGCGGTCCTCCGACCTCGACCCGGACCTGGGTCGGATCGAAGGCGATATGGTCGCGCACGGCGCTCAGTTCGTCGACCGGGTCCGTATAGGCCCAGGCCGCGTCCTGGCCGGCACGGTTCATCGCCGAGATCGTCCAGAACTGCGCCTGCCCCTTGGCTTCGGGCACGCCGCCGCGGTCGCTGTCGACGAAGAACGCCGTGTGAACGCGATCCCTTGGGATATAATAGATCGGCTCGGCGCCCTCCTCGCGCACCAGAAGCGCGTGGTCGGTGCTGGCGATGATGTCGTCGTGGAAATAGACCGTCACTGGTTTGCGGATGTGGTCGATGGCGTAACGGCCGGTCTGCAGGGTCCGGGTATCGGACATGACATTCTCCTTTCCTTCACATGTGAACCGCCGCGAGGCGGACGGCGACGCGCCTCATGCATCCGGGTTCAGTTCCACTTTCACCCAGCCCTTGTTCTGGGCGTCGAAGGTCTCATAGGCAGCGATGACGTCGGTCATCGGTTCCATCTGGGACAGGATATGTTCGGGCTTCAGCCCGCCGCGCCGCACCAATTCCACCAGTTCCTGGACGTATTTCTTGTGGTTGGCGTTCCCCATCCGCATGGTGATGTTCTTGTTCATCGCCGTGCCGATCGGAAAGGCGTTGTGGCTCTGGGGATAGACGCCGATGATCGCCAGGGTGCCGGCCTTGGCCAGCGCCTCGGTCGCCCATTCCAGCGACAGCGACGGCGCGTCGCCGGCGGCAAAATGCGCCGCATTGGTGTCGGCGCCCGCCTCGGCCAGCCGCTCGACCTGCTCGGCATATTGCGCGGCGCGCTTTTCCAGAACCCGCATCGGCCCCTTGGTGGGCATGAAGGCATCGACCCCGACGACGTCGATCGCCCGGTCCGGACCGATGCCGCCGGTGAGTTCGCGGATCGCCTCGATCGGGTTCTCTTCCTCGAAATTGATCGTCTCGGCGCCCAGTTCGCGCGCCTTGTCCAGCCGGTCCGGCAGGCGGTCGACGGCGATCACCCGCTGGGCGCCCTTGTGCCAAGCCCCCAATATGCTGAACAGCCCGACCGGACCGCAGCCCATCACCAGCACCGTCTTGCCGCGGCCGGCCTCGATATCGGCGATGTCGGCGCCGAACCAGCCGGTGGAGGCGATGTCGGACAGGCAGATCGCCTGATGGTCGGTGATCTCCGGATGCAGCGGCACGAGATTGACGTTGGCATGGGGAATGCGGGCATATTCCGCCTGCAGCCCGTCGAAGGGGCCGGTCGGCTGCGGGCCGCCATAAAACGCCGTCCCGGCCAGATGCCCGTTCGGATTGGCATCGTCGCACTGGGCGGTATAGCCGTCGCGGCAGTAGGAGCAGTGGCCGCAGGCGATCGTCGACGGGATCACGACGCGCTGGCCAGGGCGCAGATTGCGGACGCTGCTGCCCACCTCCTCGATCACGCCGACACCCTCGTGCCCCATGATGGTGCCCTCGACCATCCCCGGCATCGACCCGCGGATCATGTGCAGGTCGGTGCCGCAGATGGCGCTCGACGTGATCCGCACGATGGCGTCGGTGGGGTTCTTGATGGTCGGATCGGGGACCGTGTCCAGGCGAATGTCGCGGATACCGTGAAAAACGACAGCTCTCATTTTCTGGATCCTCGTAGCTATGCGTGGTGGCTCGCTTCGATGGAGCAAGCAACAGCGACAGCAGACGCGGCGGACTGTGCCACTGCATTGAAGATCAACTCAGACGGCCGGACCTTGATCCGTTGCTGTTTTGATGGCCGGCTGCCGACCGCCGGTCCGTCCGCGTCGCACGGTGCCAGCGTTCCCGGTCGCGTCGTTTGTCGTCGATGTCCGGTGTCTTTCAGGAGACGGCATCGTCGGGCGTTCGTGGCGTGCGCCGACACACTATGCGCGAACCTTCCCTATCGTAAGTTCATGCGATGCTACATGCTGGGCTGGCGGCAGCTCTGATCCCGTTTCGGGTCATCCGCCGCCGGGCCGACATATGATCGACCGGTAGAACGGCCGCACCGGCGCGGCCCGGCGCGCGGCTCGGTGACGGCGATGCCGTTCCAGCTCGACCCTGTACGGGCAAAGCAAAGACTAGCGTGACAATCCGAGGGGCTTCGCTCGTGCGGCGCGGATTTTCCTACGGCCCGCCGCTCGCCGGCTCCGTCGACGACGGCCGGGACCGCGGCCTTGTCGGCATCTTCGCCTGCGCCCGCATAAACGAACAACTCTACACGATCATTCGCTGGATGCAGGAAACCGGCTTCAGCGATCGCTTCTATGATGTGAAACAGGGCTGGCGGCGCCAGGACAGCATGTTCGGGCTGCGGGACAAGCTGAAGGCATTCGCCTCGGCTCACATCCCCCTGTCTGACGGAACCGCGCTGGACCTGCCCTTGCGGGACTTCATCCGTTACAAGGGGTTGTCGCTGTTCTTTGCCCCGAGCCTTGCGAGCCTGAAGATCCTCGCCGGTGGCGATCCCGGACCGGCATAGGCGGCTTGCCCTGCGCGGCTGCCAACGCGTCGGGCTCCCCCACCTCACGCGCCGGCGCCGAACCATGGCAGCCGGAAATCTGACCTTTCCGTCAGACAATCGCGCATCTGCCCTGCTCTGGTAACCGTTTTTTCGTTCCCGGCTGGGATGTTAGCGGTCCCCAGGAGGCTTCATGGCGACTGCGCATCATATTCTCGTCGTTGACGACGACCCCGTCTTCCTCGCAGTGGCCGAGAGCGTCGTGCTGTCCCTGGGTGACCATACGGTGACGACGGCCTGCGACGGCGTCGAGGGACTGGCGGCGCTGCGCGCGGCACGCCATCCGATCGACGTCATCGTGCTCGACCTGAACATGCCGAAGATGGACGGTCTCGCCTATCTGCGCAGCCTCGGCGAGCAGGGCTATGGCGGTGCCGTGTTGCTGTCGAGCGGCGAATCCGAGGCCATTCTCGATGCGGCCCGCCGCATGGGAGAGATGCTCGGCGTGCGCATCTGCGGCTCCATGAAGAAGCCGATCCGGACAGCCGATTTCGTCGCGCTCCTGGAAGCCTGCGAAGCGTGCCTGCAACAGCAGAAATCCACCAGGAAGCCGGCCAGCACTGCCGCGTCCACCACCGCGCGCGGAACGCTGCTGCCCTATTACCAGCCCCAGGTGGATATCGTCTCTCTGGAAGTCACCGGCCTCGAGGCGCTGATCCGGCTCGACACCGTCGGCGGCGAGATACTCGGGCCGCAGGCGGTCTTTCATCCCGGTCTTCGCGAGGCCGACCTTCCGCCCCTGACCATCGAGATCGCAACGCGGGTCATGGACGATATCGCCGCATGGCGAGCCAAGGGCTTCACGCGTCGCGTCTCGATCAATCTCGATGCCCGGATCATCGAGGTCCCCCATGTCATGCCGGCACTGTTCGGCCTGGCGGCCGAGCGCGACCTCGACCCGTCCGGCATCACCTTCGAACTGACCGAAACCGCCCTGCCCAACTCGATGACCGACATGATCGAGATCCTGACGCGGGCGCGCATGGCGGGCTTCGGCGTCTCGATCGACGATTACGGCACCGGCAGCGCCAATTTCGCGCTGCTGCGCCTGTGCCCGTTCAGCGAGTTGAAGGTCGACCGCTCCATCGTCCAGGCCTGCGTCCACGACCGCATCTCGCGGCGCTTCCTGGAGAACACGGCGACCACGGCAAAGGATCTCGGCATGGCGGTGGTGGCCGAGGGGGTCGAGACGACCGAGGAACTCGCCATCGTCCGCGAGGCCGGCATCCGCATCGTCCAGGGCTATATGTACAGCAAGCCGCTGCCGGCCGCCGACGCCTTCGTCCTCACCGACTTCGCGCATGCCGCGCGCCGGTTCGGCTCGGCCTGACCCGGTGGCCGGGCCACAAACGGGTTTTGATTCCGCGCCGGCCCGTCCGGCCGTGACGGCGCCGCGGTCACGGTGGCGCAGAACCGTGCGCGCAGGATAGACCCATGCCCGCATCACGACAGCCCTCCGCCCCGCGGGTCCGGCTCTGGCGCTCCCTCGGGTTCCGCCTGTCGCTGGTCGTCGTGCTGGCGGTCATGGTCGGCGTCACCAGCACCGTTGGCTTCTTCGTCTACCAGGATTTCCGCCAGACGGTCACCGCCGAAGAGAACCGCCTGAAGAGCTCGGCCGCCGCTTTCGCCGCCGCCGCCTCCAACGCCATCGCCGAAAACGACCGCCGCGGCACGCTGGAGGTCCTGCGCGGGATCCGTGACCTGGCCCATGTGCGCTACGCCAGCGCAGCCGATTCCGAGGGCCGGACGGTGGCCGAGATCGGAACCTCGGAAGCCCTTGTCAGCACCGATCGCAGTCTCGGCGACGGGACGCTGACGTCGGTGTTCTTCGCCGACACGATCACCGGGGCCGCTCCCGTCCGCAAGGGCGGCATCGTCGTCGGCACGATCGCCATCCATGCCGACATCGCCTGGCTGCGCGGCCTGTATCTCCACAATCTCCTGATCTCGCTCCTGGTCGGCGCCTCCGTCCTGGCGGTGACGGTTCTGGTTGCGTGGGTGAGAATCGCCCGGATCATCGATCCGCTGCGGGCCCTGGCCGGCGAATTTGCCGATATCGGCGCGCGTTCGGATCTGTCGAAACGACTGCAGGTGGTCTCGAACGACGAGGTCGGCGTTCTCTCCGGGGCCTTCAACGACATGTTCGCCCGCATCGACGAACGCGACCGGCTGCTGCAGCGCCACCGCGAGACGCTGGAGGACACGGTCACCCTGCGCACCGCCGAAATGCGCAGCGCCAGGGACGAGGCCGAGCGGGCCAATGCCGCGAAGTCGGAATTCCTCGCCACGGTCAGCCATGAGATCCGCACCCCGATGAATGGCATGCTGGTCATGGCGGAAATGCTGTCGGCGGCACCGATCCCGGGCCGCTATCTGCGCCATGCCGAGATCATATTGCGCTCCGGGCGCGGGCTCCTGAACATCCTCAACGACATTCTGGACATGTCCAAGATCGAGGCCGGCCGCCTCGATCTTGAAGAAATCCCGCTGTCGGTGGACACCCTGGTCGAGGACGTCGCCAGCCTGTTCGCCGAAAAGGCCCGCGAGAAGTCCCTGTCCCTCGCCACGATGATCGATGCCGACGTGCCGGCCGAGGTGATCGGCGATCCGGTCCGCATTTCCCAGGTGCTGACGAACCTCGTCAACAACGCCCTGAAATTCACCGAGACCGGCGGCGTCACCATCGCGGTCGAGTGCCTCGCGCCCAGGGACGCCGGCGGGCCCCCGATGCTGGGCTTCACCATCCGCGACACCGGCATCGGCATTCCCGCCGACAAGCTGGGCAAGCTGTTCGGCCGCTTCACCCAGGCCGACCAGACGATCACCCGCAAGTTCGGCGGCACCGGCCTGGGTCTCGCAATCTCCAAGCAGCTGGTGGAGGCCATGGGCGGCGCCGTGCGGGTGACCAGCGAGGAAGGCGTCGGATCCTGCTTCGGCTTCGAGGTCGCGCTGGAGATTCACCGCCCCGCGCGGCGGCCGCAGAGCCTTTCGGGCCGCACGATCCGGCTTCTCGACGCCGACCCGATCACCGCCGAGGCGACCGCCACCCTTCTCACCCGGCGCGGCGCCACGGTTCTGCGCGGCGACGAGATCGGCCCCGCCCCGGCGCTGATCCTGACGCGCGAGGCGCACCTGGCACAGCTGGCGACCACTTCACCCGCACATCCGCCGATCGTGGTGCTGCGGGCCAGCGACGCCCGCGTCGCGGAGGGCGACACTGCCGACCTCGCGGTCGCCGGCGCCATGGCGCTGCCGCTGCGTCGCAGCGAGATCGAGCATCTGGCGCAGGCGCTCGCGACCGGCGATTTCGCGGCCCTGCGCGACGACACTCCGGCCATGGAGAAAGCGGAGAAACTGCCCGACATGTCCGGCCTGCGCGTCCTCGCGGTCGACGACGTCGCGGTCAATCGCGAGGTGCTGAAGGAAGCCCTGGCCACGCTCGGCGTCACCGCGGCGCTGGCCGAGAGCGGCGAAACCGCCGTGGCGATGACCGAGCGCGACGCCTACGACATCATCTTCATGGACTGCTCCATGCCCGGCATGGACGGCTTCACTGCGACGCGCCTCATCCGCGACGGCGAGCGGCATGCCGGCCGCCAGCCCGCGACCATCGTCGCGCTGACCGCCCACAAGGACCCGGGCAGCGCCGGCGAGTGGCAGAGCGCGGGCATGAACGCCTATCTGACCAAGCCCTTCACGATCCCGCAGATCTCGCGGGTCCTCGGCGACTTTGCCGGCACCCGCCCGGCGAACGACCAGCCCGGGTCAAAGCCGGAGGGTCCGTCCACCGACGCCCCGTTGCCGGCCCACGCGAACGGTCCCCTCCTCGATCCGGCGACATTGGACATGCTGGCATCGCTGGTCGCACGCAGCGGCCCGGCGGTTCTGCAGAAGATCGTCGGCCTGTTCGCGGCCAATGCACCGAAGGCGCTCGCCGACCTCCGGGAGGCCGTCGCGGCCGGCAGCGACGAGACGGCCCGGCTTGCCCACGCGCTGAAATCCATGTGCAACAGCGCCGGTGCCGCCCGCGCAGCCGGGCTCTGCGGCGCTGTCGAGGCGGCGGCCCAGGCGGGCGAGCCGATCGCGCCCGGCATGCTCGACGAGATCGCGGCCACGCTGGCCGACAGCCACGCTGCCCTTGCGGCACTCGCGACCGCGCCGGACGCCGACGCAGCCGAGCAGTCGGCATGAAGGAGGTCCGGGACATCACCGCCCGGACGACGCCTCGGACACGCGAAAGCTCAAATGCGAAACGCCGGATTCACCTCGTCCTAAAGGCTTGTGAGCTAAGAAGAATTCGTCATCTCACCACAACCGGCACCCTGACAGAGGAGGCATGACATGACGCACCGTCTGAATGCCTTCGCAGCCTCGACCAGTGGCAATGTCGCCGCCATCGTGGCCTTGCTCACGCCGCTCCTGATTTTCATCATGGGCAGCGTCGTCAATCTCTCGACCGCTCAATCCGCCCATTCCCGCCTGCAGAGCGCCGCCGACAGCGCAGCCCTGGCGGCCGCGCGCGAACTCTACATGGCCAACAGCCGGCCGGAGGTGCTGAAGAGCGTCGCCTATTCCTTCGCCATGACCAATCTCGGCAACCAGGCGGAAGGCGTCTCGATCGACGTCAAGATCGGCGGCCGATCGGATGCGACTGCTGCGGAATCCGCCATCTCCACCGAGGTCACGGTCACGCTCAACAAGGATTTCGGCAAGTCGCTTCCCATGCCCGACCTGACCGGCGCGATCGGCACGCTGACGGCCAGCGCCACGGCACGGATTGCCGGCGGCGGCCGCATCTGCGCGATCGCGCTCACCAAGGAGGGCAAGAAGGCCATCGACATTTCGGGCAATGCCCAGGTCCAGGCGGCCGATTGCGCGGTCTATTCCAACTCGATCGATCCCAGCGGCCTGTCGGTCACCAGGGTCGCGAAGCTTTCGAGCGAACTCGCCTGCTCCTCCGGCGGCTATGACGGGATCGAGTCGAACTACGAACCCTTGCCGCTGACCGATTGCCCGGCCGTCAGCGATCCCCTGACCTCGCGCATTCCGCCGGTCCCGACGAAATGCGATCACAAGAACCAGAAGATCTCGAACAACAACCAGATCCTGTGGCCCGGCACCTATTGCGGCAATCTCCAGGTCAGCGGGTCGAAGATCACCCTGCGGCCCGGCACCTACATCTTCTGGGACGCCAAGGTGAAGCTCCACAAGGGCACCGAGATCACCGGCGACGATGTCAGCCTCGTCTTCATCGGCAAGAACTCCAGCCTCGATCTGAAGAACGATTCGTCGATTTCGCTGTCGGCCGCGAAGGACGGGCCGATGGCCGGCATCCTGATCTATGCCGACAGCGAGAAGGACAGCGGCCGCAGCTTCAAGATCGAAAGCGCCAACGCCCGGCGCATGATCGGCACGATCTATCTGCCCAATGACGAGCTCACCATCGGCGGCGACAAGAATGCCGATGGCAAATGCGACATCACTACCGCCGACGATCCGGCCGAGACGGGCTCGCCCGGCTGCAAGTCCAATGTCGGCGAGTTCTCGGACTGGACGGCCCTCGTCGCGGACAAGATCACCATCACTTCGGGCGTGAAACTGGTCCTCAACGCCAATTACGCCGATTCCGACGTGCCGGTCCCGGCCGGCGTCGGCCCGGTCGGCGGCAATATCGCGCTCAGCAAGTAAGCACCCGCCACGACGGGAGCCTGTCTCAGGTGTCCGCGAACGCGCCGGGATTGCGACGCCAGACCGAATAGTTGAGGCAGGCGGCCAGCCCGGCCCAGGCGAGATACGGCACCAGCAGCCAGGCCGCGATTGCATCGATCGGCGCGAACAGCGCAATGTTCACGGCGATCACGCCGGCCATCGCCACGACGTCCGCAAAGGCGAGACCCGGCCGGTGCAGGCCGAAGAACAGGCCCGACCAGGCGGCGTTGAGGACGAGCTGCAGGCCGTAGACGGCGAAGGGCATCGCCACCAGGCCAGCGGTCTCGTAGACCCGCCAGCCGGCCACCGCGATCATCAGATAGAGAATTGTCCAGACGATCGGAAAGGCGAGGTTCGGCGGCGTCCAGCCCGGCTTTTCGAGGCGGGCGTACCAGGGCCCCGGCTTGAACACCACGCCGCTGATCGCGACGACCGCGACGATGGCGATGAAGACGAAAAGGCTGGCGATCGCCGCAAGGCTCATGATGATCTCCCGATCGGAATGGATCGTGGCGCCGTCCACAGGGGCGGACGCTCACCGGATATAGGGTGGCGCGGATCACGAAAATCCGCGACGGATTGTCTAGAGAAACGGGCTCCGCCAGATCCAGATCGCCACAGCGGCGAGCACCGCGACGGGAACACAGATCTGCAACGGCCGCAGCCGCTCCACCGGCAGCGGCCCCTCGTTGGGCGCTGCGACCCGGTCAAGGATTGCGAGACTGGCAAAGCCGGCGATCTGCAGAAGCGCCGCGACCAGCGGAAACGCCCAGATGGTCGCGACGAGGCTGGCGACGCCGATGAGAAACAGCCCGAGCATGGCGACGATCTCGGCGATCGCCGTACCGCCCGACCGGCTGAGGCTCGCCCCGCGCCGCACGCCGGCGATGAACAGCAGCACCGATGCGCCCCAGAACAGGGTGAGATTCAGCGCCAGGAAGGACTGGGCCTCCGGCGCGAACCATAGGGCCAGCGTGCCGGCGATCAGCGGCAGCATCGCCCCATAGGCGAACAGACGGTCGATCCGGGGTGACCCGGCCGGCTCCCCTCTCCTGCGCTCGCGGCTGTCCATCTCGGCCCTTCCCTTTGCGGGGGCCAAACGGCAACGACCCCGCCGGGTTCCGGCGGGGTCGTGGACGCGCGGTGTTCGGGGCGCCGCTCAGCAGCGAATACGCCGCCTAGTTGCGGATCATCTTCGGCAGCCAGAGCGAAACTTCCGGGAACACCGTCAGGATGACCAGCGTCAGCACCAGCGGCACGTAGAGCGGCATCATCTTGATCAGGATCTGCCGCATCGACACTCGCGTGATGTCGCTGAGCAGGAACAGCGCCAGCCCCATCGGCGGGGTCAGGAGGCCCAGCATCAGGTTGAAGATCGTCACGATGCCCAGATGCACCGGGTCGACGCCGGCCATGTGCAGCGGCTGGGCGATGATCGGCACGACCAGCAGCGTCGCCGTGGTCGAATCCAGGAACATGCCGACGATCAGCAGCAGGATGTTGACCACCAGAAGCAGCATCAGCGGATCGGTGCTGACGGTCAAAAGCCAGCGCGCCGCCATCTGCGGGATCTGCTCGATCGCCAGGATCCAGCCGAAGATCGACGCCGCGGCAACGATGATCAGGATCGCCGAGCTGCTTTTCACCGTCTCGTAGGCCGAGCTGAGCAGATGCTCGACGGTGAGCGTGCGATAGACGAGACCGCTGATCAGGAGCACGTAGACCACCGTGACCGCCGCCGCTTCCGTCGGCGTAAAATAGCCGAGCAGCATGCCGGCGACGAGCAGCACCGGGGTCATCAGGGCCGGTAGCGCCGGGACGAAATCGGCGCCGAGCTGGCGCAGGGTCGGCCAGCGGTCCGAGCGCGGGAAGTCGTTGCGATAGGCAAGGATCGCCACGGTGATCATCAAGAGGATCACGCACATGATCGCCGGGATGATGCCGGCGAGCAGCAGCTGCACGATCGAGACGCTGGTCACCGAACCGTAGATGATCAGCGGGATCGACGGCGGGAAGATCGGCCCGACCACCGCCGAGGCGCCGGTCAGCGCGCCGGCGAAGCCGCGGTCGAAGCCGCGCTCGGCCATCGCCTTCACCTCGATCTTGCCGAGGCCGCCGACATCGGCGAGCGCCGCGCCGCTCATGCCCGAGAAGATCAGGCTGGAGACGACATTGACCTGGCCCAGCCCGCCCGGCACCCGGCCGACCAGCGTGTCGGCGAACTTGAAGATGCGCTCGGTGATGCCGGCCTGGTTCATCAGATTGCCGACGAAGATGAAGATCGGCACGGCCACCAGCGGGAAGGAATCCAGCGCGTAGCTCATCCGCTGGCCGATCAGCTCGATCGGGATGTTGCCGAGAAGAACGTACAGCACCGACGGGATCAGGATGGCCAGCACCACCGGCCAACCCAGGATGAAGGACAGCGCGAAGCCGCCCAGGATTGCGAAACTGCTCATCGAATAGGCCTCGTGCGGGCGCGTGGCCCTAGATGTGCACCACGTCTTCGCTCGGCTGTTCCTGCGCGAAGGTCACGTAGAGGGGGTCATGGCGCCAGGCCTTCAGGGTCTGCAGCGCGCATTCGACGGCCGCCAGCGTCAGACCGAGGAAGCCGGACGCGAAGAAGATCCAGTAGGGGATGTTCAGCGTCGGCGTCGCATTGTCGAGATTGCGCAGCGTAGCGATGGCGACCGAGGTCGCGGCCACGGCGAAGGCGATGCCGCCGGTAGCCGGGATCGCCACCCGCAGCACCCGGCGCAGCCGCTCGGGCAGGGCCGACAGCACTTCTTCCATGCGGATCGAGGCCCCGGACGAGACGACATAGGGCAGCGTCACGAACACCACGCAGATCAGCATAAAGCGCGCCAGCTCCTCGGCGCCCATGAAGGGGCGCGAGAAGAACTGCCGCAGCACCACCTGCAGCACGGGCAGACCGATCATCACCGCCAGCAGCAGCACCGAAACGGCGCGGAACACCCGCCGGACCGGTTCGAGAACGCGGTCGGCCGTGCCCACCCGGGCATCAGCATGGGTGACGTCGAGATAGTCGTTTGAATTCAGATCGCTCATGGCACAATCCACGGCAGGGAACCCCCACCGGCAGGCGGCGGGGGTTCGCGGGTTGTTGATCGTGGCCTACTGGATGGCGCGGATGCGCTCCATGTACGGACCCCAGCTCGGGAAGTCCTTGGCGACCTGTGCGTCGACGCCGGCGCGGAAGGCCTCGATGTCGAGGCCATCATCGGCGGTGATGAAGGTCATGCCCTTGTCGGTGAGTTCGCCGACGAGGTCCTTCTCGGCCGTCATCGCCTGCTCGAGCGTCTCGTCGGCCAGCGTGTCGAGGGTTTCCAGGATCGCGGTCTGGTCCTTCTCGTCGATCGACTGCCAGACATCCTCGTTGATGAAGACCGGCAGCACGTTCTGCATGTGGCCGGTCAGCATGACGTGGGTCTGCACCTCGTAGAGGCCGTTGGCGTTGATCATGGTGAGCGGGTTTTCCTGACCGACGACCATGCCGGTCATCAGCGCGGTCGGCAGCTCGCTGACCTCCACCGGGGTCGGGATGGCGCCGAAGCCGGAGACCATCGTCGTCCAGAGCTGCAGCGGCACGCCGCGGAAGGGCTTGCCCTCCAGGTCGGCCGGCGTCCTCACCGCCTGGTTGGCGGTCATCTGCCGGGCGCCGCGGAACAGCCGGCCGATGATGCGCATGCCGCCCTTCTCGACGAGCTGCTCGTTGAATTCCTGCATGACGTCGGAGGTCTGCGGATCGGTGGCGGCCAGAGCATGGGCGCCGTCGCGATAGACGAAGGGTGCCGAGAACACCGCGATGTCGTCGACGAGCTGCGCCAGCGAGGCGAATTCATGGTGCCCCATGGAGATCGAGCCGCTGCGCACGCCGTCGATCAGTTCCTGCACGCCGCCGAGCTGCGAATTCGGGAAGACGGTGACGGTGACACGCTCCTCCGTCGCCTCCGGAATCCGCTCCTTCGCACGTTCCGCATACCAATGCTGGATGTCACCTTCCGAGCCCACATGGGCGTAACGCAGGTCCACGGCCTGTGCGCCGGCGGTGGCGCCAGCAAGCGAGAACCCACAGGCAGCAAGCCCCAGAGCGAGTTTCTTGATCAATGACACGTCGTTTCCTCCCGAATTGACGATTGTCCCCCGTCCGTTTGCCAAAGGCTCCTCCAACGGACTAGAGAATTCTGGCATACCAAATTACATTTGCCTAGCCCGGTGCGGAGGACGATCGGGCCGGCAGGTTTTTCGCGCCGCGTCGAGAGGGCAAGGCGCACATGGGAGGACGGAACATGACGACGATCGGATTCATCGGCCTGGGCCTGATGGGCAGCGGCTTCACCAAGCGGCTGCGCGAACTGGACTATCGCGTGATCGGCCACGACCGCGAGGCGGAGAAGGTCACGGCCGCCGCCGCCTGGGGCGTCGAGCCGGCCGGCTCGCTGACCGCTCTGTGCGCTGAGGCCGACATCATCGCGCTGTGCCTGACCACCAGCGACGCGGTGGCGTCCGTCGTCACCGGCGCGGACGGCCTCGTCGCCTCGCGCAAGCTGTCGGGCCGCACCGTGGTCGACTTCTCGACCACCGAGATGGCGGTGACGCACCAGGTCGCCGCGGCGATCGAAGCGGTCGGCGGCCGGTTCGTCGATGCTCCGGTCTCCGGCGGGCCGGGCGCTGCCGAGACCGGCAATCTGGCGATCATGTTCGGCGGCTCCGAGCCGGCGGCGGAAGTGGTCACGCCCATGCTCGAGCAGCTTGGCCGCGCCACCCATATGGGCGCCATCGGCACCGGCCAGGCGACCAAGCTGGTCAACCAGGTGCTGTGCCTGACCAATTACTGCGTAGCCGCCGAAGCGCTGCGGCTGGCCCAGGCCTATGGCGTCGACGCCGCCAAGATCCCGCACGCGCTGGAGCCGGGCCTCGGCAATTCGGCCGTCCTGCAGGCGATCTATCCGCGCATGGTGGAGGAGGATTTCGCGCCGCGCGGCTATGCCCGCCAGATCCTGAAGGATTTTGAGATGCTGCATTCGGCCACCAAGGCCCAGCATCTCGCTCTTCCGATGAGCGCTCAGGCTATGACGATGTTCCGCATGCTGGTTGCGCAGGGCGATGGCGAGCTTGACGGGTCGGCCGTCGTCAAGCTCCTTCCGAAGGTCGGCCGCAAGGCCTGACGCCTCGCGGCACCGGCGGCGCATCGGGGGTTCAACTGGACCTTCGAGCGCCGGCGGCCCTGCCCTTCGCCAGCCTCACGGGAGACCGCCATGGACGCGCCCCTTCTCGATGACCTCGCGATCGTCGATGCCCACCACCATCTGTGGAAGATCAGCGAGAACTACCTGCCCTGGCTGTGCGATGCGCCGCCGATCCCGTTTCGCTATGGCGACTACGGCGCCATCCGGCGCGATTACATGCCCGAGGATTATCGCCGCGACACCGCCGGGCTGACGATCGCCGGCAGCGTCTATATCGAGACCGAATGGGACCCGGGCGACCCGGTCGGCGAGACCGCCTGGATTCACGGCGTTGCCGAGGCGAACGGCTTTCCCGATGCCGTGGTCTGTCAGGCCTGGCTCAACGCCGATGACGTCGGTGACGTTCTGGCGCGCCAGAGCGCCTATGCCCGCGTGCGCGGCGTCCGTCACAAGCCGAAGGCCGCAAGCACGCCGGACGCGGTGGTGCGCGATGCCCCCGGATCGATGGGCGACATGAACTGGCGGCGCGGCTTCGCGCTGCTGGAACCGCACGGCCTGTCCTTCGATCTGCAGACGCCCTGGTGGCATCTGGCGGAAGCCGCCGATCTGGCGGCCTCCTTCCCGCATACGCAGATCATCCTCAACCACACCGGCCTGCCCTCCGACCGCAGCCGCGACGGCCTTGATGCCTGGACGGCGGCGATGAGACGTTTCGCCGAAGCGCCAAATGTCGCCGTGAAGATTTCCGGCCTCGGCGTGCCCGGGGCCCCCTGGACCGCCGAGAGCAACCGCGAGATCGTGCTGACGACCATCGAGACCTTCGGCGTTGCGCGCTGCATGTTTGCCAGCAACTTCCCGGTCGACAGCCTCGTCGCCTCCTACCGCACGATCTTCGAGGGATTCTCGCAGATCACGGCCGATTTCTCCCGTGACGAGCGCGCCGCCCTGTTCGCTGACAACGCCCGGCGGCTCTACCGCTTCGCCTGACCACGCGCCCGGCGACGAACCGTGTCGCGAAGGCCTCGCAAAGACCGCCCGAAAGGGTTGCGCAGGCCACGCCCGATGTGATCCCTACCGCCCATCGCCGACGCGCATTCGCGCCGGCCCCGCCGCCAACAGGAAGCCCGCCATGACACTGTCCGACTATCTTCCCGCCGACCATGGCGACGCCGTCCTCGTCGGCCGCATCCACGATCCGGAAGTCTCCGGCCCGACCGTCGTCGTCCTGAAGGGCGACCGCTTCGTCGATGTCTCGGCCGTCGCCGCGACCATGTCCGAGCTTCTCGAGACGAACGATCCGGTCGCCCACCTCGCCAGCGCGAGCGGCGGCAAGAGCTGGTCGGCCGAAGAGATCCTGTCGGCCTCGCCGTCGGATTCGACCCGCCCGCATCTGCTCGCGCCCTGCGACCTGCAGGCGGTGAAGGCCTGCGGCGTCACCTTTGCGCGCTCCATGGTGGAGCGGGTCATCGAGGAACGCGCCAAGGGCGATTTCGCCCGCGCCAAGGCGATCCGTGAGGAGATCGCCGCGGTCATCGGCGGCGCCCTCTCCGACATCAAGGCCGGTTCCCCCGAGGCGAGCCACGCCAAGGAAGTGCTGCAGAAGGGCGGCTACTGGTCGCAATATCTGGAGGTCGGCATCGGCCCGGATGCCGAGGTCTTCACCAAGGCGCCGGTCCTGTCCTCGGTCGGCCATGCCGCCGAGATCGGCATCCTGCCCTCCTCGGCCTGGAACAACCCGGAGCCGGAAGTGGTGCTGGCCGCCAATTCGCGCGGCGAGGTCGTCGGCGCGACGCTCGGCAACGACGTCAATCTGCGCGATGTGGAAGGCCGCAGCGCGCTGCTCCTCGGCAAGGCCAAGGACAACAACGCCTCCTCGTCCATCGGCCCGCTGATCCGGCTCTTCGACGACCGCTTCACCATGGACGACGTGCGCGCCGCCGAGCTCGACCTGACGGTCACCGGCACCGACGGCTACGTCCTGGAAGGGCGCAGCTCGATGCGCGAGATCAGCCGCGATCCGCTGGATCTCGTCGCCCAGACCTGCAGCCGCCACCACCAGTATCCCGACGGCTTCATGCTGTTCCTGGGCACGCTCTTCGCCCCGGTCGAGGATCGTGACGTGGCCGGCCAGGGCTTCACCCACAAGCTGGGCGACACGGTCGAGATCGCCAGCCCGCGCCTCGGCCGGCTGGTGAACACGGTCACCCATACCGACAAGGCGCCCGAGTGGACCTTCGGTATCACGGAGCTGATGCGCAATCTGGCCGCCCGCGGCCTCATCGGCACCCCGCGCACCTGACCAGCCTCATCGGCCGGTCCGGGGCGATCCCCCGGCCGGCCCGATGTCCGGCTTCGGCCGGCTGGCTCTGACCGGCCTCTGAGTCGTCGCGGCCCGGCTATTTCGCCTTGGCGAAATCGCCGGCCGCCTGCATCAGGTCGAACGCCTTCAGGACGTGGGTTTCCAGGAGTTTCTCGATCGCCGCCTCGTCGCGCGCTTCCAGCGCGTCGAGGATCGCCTCGTGCTCCTTGATCGCCGCCTCCCATCGGTTGGTCTTCAGATTGCACTCGTAGCGGATGCGATAGAGCTGGGCGTTCACCACCCTGTGGTGCTCGGCCAGCACCGGGTTCATGGCGCAGCGCACCAGCGCCTGGTGGATCTGCTGGTTGCGGTCGAAATAGCCGATGCGATCGCCGCGCAGATAGGACGCCAGCATCTCGTGATGCAGCGCCCGCAGCTCCCGCAATTCCTCTGGCGTCGCATGGCGGCATGCCAGCTTGCCGGCAAAGGCTTCCAGCCCGCCGAGAAATTCCAGGAGATGGCGGACATCATTGGCGCCGAGCACCGCAACAGTGGCGCCGCGCCGCGGATGTAGCTTCACCAGCCCTTCCGAGGCCAGGATCTTCAGCGCCTCGCGCAGCGGCGTGCGTGACACCTGCAGGATTTCCGACAGGGCCCGCTCGCGCACCGGCTCGCCCGGCAGAAGCTGGCTTTCCAGGATCATTTCGCGAATGCGATTGGCGACGAGGGCCGGTTTCAGATCCTGCGACGGGGTCGCATCGACCCGGCGGGGAAACGCGGTCACCACCGCGGATTGCGTTTTGGTCATCGTCGCTCTGTTGCCGTTTGTCCGCCTGCGCCGCGTTCCCGCGGCTCGGCCCCATCCGTGAATGCCCGATTGCCGGGGTCGGCCCCGTGCATTTGCCACCCAGCATAGCACGGTTCGCGGCGTTCACGTCGCCGCAGGCCGCGTTCCATACCAAAGTGGCAGACCGCATGGCACGCAGAGCGGGTCCGGATTCGATTTTCCGAGGGGTTCAGGCGTCCGGGCCACACCTTTCCACCCTCTACCATCAGCGCACAAGCGCCATTGTATGCCAATATGGGCCGCCGCATCGAGGACTTGATGCATGGCCCGCCAGCGGTTATGCCCGTTGACCTGGCATTGCCCGATATTGCATACCAGATGCGGTGGGAGCGGCGGCGCCGGCCTGACGACAGGCACGACCGCCCGGCATCAGGGGGGAAAGCATGGACAATCCGGCACCGGACGACCGCGTGGCGACGCAGGAGGCCCCGCGGCCCTTGCCGCTGGCAGGACTGCGGGTTCTCGATCTCAGCCAAGTGATGGCCGGACCGTTCGGCTGCATGCTGCTCGGCGACATGGGCGCTGACGTCATCAAGGTCGAGCCGCCGGCCGGCGGCGACCAGACGCGCCGCTCCATGGGCTTCCGCATGAAGGGCGAGGACAGCCCCGGCTTTCTGGCGCTGAACCGCAACAAGCGCAGCGTCACGATCAACCTGAAGACCGAGGCCGGACGCGAACTCTTCTACGCGCTGGCCGAGACCGCCGACATCGTCGTCGAGAACAGCCGGCCCGGCGTCGCCAAGCGGCTGGGTATCGACTACGAAACCCTGTCCAAGCGCAATCCGCGGCTGGTCTATGCCAGTATTTCCGGCTTCGGCCAGACCGGACCGTGGTCGCAGCGCCCGGGCTTCGACCTGATCGCCCAGGCGATGTCCGGCGTCATCAGCGCCATGGGGCTGCCCGGCAGCGAACCGATCAAATCGGGCGTGCCGATCGGCGATCTGGGCGCCGGTCTCCTCGCCGTCTACGGCATCTTGAGCGCCATCATCGGCCGCCAGGCCACCGGTCGCGGACAGTATGTCGATGCCTCGCTCTTCGAGGCGGCGCTCGGCCTCTCGGTCTGGGAGAGCACCGAATTGTGGGCCACCGGCCGCTCGCCGCAGCCGCTGGGCACGGCCAACCGCATGAGCGCGCCCTATCAGGCCTTCGCCGCCGCCAACGGCCATTTCGTCGTCGGCGCTGCCAACCAGAAGATCTGGCTGACCTTCTGCCAGGTCATCGACCGCATGGACCTGACCGAAGACCCGCGCTTCCGGGACAATCGCGACCGGCTGCAGAACCTGCCGGCGCTGGTCGCCGAGCTGAATGCCGTCTTCAAGACCGAGACCGTCGACCATTGGGTCGATGCCTTCATCGCCGCGGGCGTGCCGGCCGGGCCGATCAACGACTATGCCCAGGTGATGGCGAGCGACCATGTCGCGGCGCGCAACATGGTCATGAAGGTCGAGCATCCGGTGGAAGGCGAGATCAACACGCTCGGCTTCCCGGTCAAGCTGTCCGGCACACCGCAAGAAGTGCGCTATCCGCCGCCGCTGCTCGGCCAGCACACCCGTGACCTCGTCGACGAACTTGGCCTGTCGGACCGCTACGACGAGCTGGCCGGCGGCGGAGCCTTCTCGCAATGAGCGCCAACGACGCCGACGGCGCCGTCACGCTGGAGCGGCGCGGCGCCGTCGCCCATGTCACCTTCGACCGCCCGGCCGCCCGCAACGCCATGACGCGGCAGATGTACGGGCAGCTCCACGCCATCTGCGACGAGCTGCAGGCCGATGCCACGCTGCGGGCCGTGGTCTTGCGCGGCGCCGGCGGCAAGGCCTTCGTCGCCGGCTCGGACGTGCGCATCTTCTCCGGCTTCGAGACCGGTGAGGACGGCATCGCGTATGAGCGCGAGATGGAGGAGCACACGCTGGCGCTGGCCCGCATCCCCGTCCCGACCCTCGCGGCGATCGACGGCTGGACGGTGGGCGGCGGGCTGAATCTCGCCGCCGTCTGCGACCTGCGCATCGCCACCGCCGGATCGCGCTTCGGCGTGCCCATCGCCAGGACCGTCGGCAATTGCCTGTCCATGGCGAACTACGCCCGGCTGGTCGCCGGCTTCGGCGCCGCCCGGGCCAAGCGCATGCTGCTCCTGGGCGAAATCCTCGATGCGGACGAAGCGCGCGCCTGCGGCTTTCTCGCCGAGATCGTCGAGAAGGACGCCCTCGACGACGCCATCACCCGCATCTGCGACACCATCCTGGCCAACGCGCCGGTCACGCTACGGGTCAGCAAGGCGGCGATTGCGCGCCTCGCCGACGACCCGGGCGCCGACGGCGACGATCTCATCGCGTCATGCTACGGCAGCCGTGACTTCAAGGCCGGGGTCGCCGGCTTCCTGAGCGGCGAGCCGCCGGCCTGGGAAGGCCACTAGGCATCGGCCAGGACCAGCGAGGACCATCCATGACCGCATCCATCGCCGAAACCCATGCGAAGCCCGCCCCGGACGCCAATCTCGCCGGGCTCGTCGCCGAATTCGGGCCGAAGACGGTGCTGTCGGACCCGGCCGACATGCAGCGCTATTGCCGCGACTGGCATGGCGACGTCGAGGGCAGTGCCCTTGCCGTGCTGCGCCCCGCCAATACCGCGGAGGTCTCGCGGCTGGTGCGCGCCTGCGCGGCGGCCGGCCTGGCCATCGTGCCCCAGGGCGGCAATACCGGGCTGGTGCTCGGCGGCCTGCCGACCGATGCGGCAGGTCATGTCGTCCTGACGCTGGAGCGCATGAACCGCATACGCACCATTGCCGCCGACGACTTCTCCGCCGTGGTGGATGCCGGCTGCATCCTTGCCGCGATCAACGCGGCGCTGGCCGAACAGGATCTGCTCTTCCCGCTGTCGCTGGCCGCCGAGGGCTCCTGCCAGATCGGCGGCAACATCGCCACCAATGCCGGCGGCATCAATGTCCTGCGTTACGGTATGACCCGCGAGATGATCCTCGGCCTGGAGGTGGTGCTGCCCGACGGCACGATCTGGAACGGCCTTTCCACCCTGCGCAAGAACAACAGCGGCGTCGACCTGAAGCAGCTCTTCATCGGCGCCGAGGGCTCGCTCGGCATCATCACCGGGGCGGCGCTGCGCCTCGTGCCGAAGCCGACGCGCAATGAGACCGCCTTTCTGGCTTTGCGTTCCCTCGACGACGTCATGGCGCTCTACGCGCTGGCGCGGCGCGAATGCTGCGACCTGCTGTCGGCCTTCGAGCTGGTGCCGCCCGAGGGCCTGGCCTTCGCCAAGGAAGCCGATGCCGACTTCGTGCCGCCGCAGATCGCCGACGCGCCGGCCTATGCGCTGATCGACGTGGCCGCCACCGGTCCGATCGACCTCCGCGCCATGGTCGAGGCCTTCCTCGAAACCGCCATGACGCGCGATCTGGTGATCGACGGCGTGCTCGCCGCCTCCGAACGCCAGGCCGCCGGCCTGTGGCAGATCCGCGAGGGGATGATCGAGGGACAGGCGCTGCGCGGCCCGCATCTGCGCACCGACCTGTCGGTCTCGCCGTCGCAGGTCGCCGGCTTCATCACGCAATCCATCGAGGAACTCGCGAAAAAACTGCCGGACTGCCTGCCTGTCGCCTACGGCCATGTCGGCGACGGCAACATCCATCTGAACGTCATTCCGCCGCGCGGCCTCGAACGCGAGGCGCGCGAGGCCATGCTCTACGAGGCGAAGACCATCCTCAACGCCGTGGTCGATCGCCATGGCGGCGGCATCAGCGCCGAACATGGCATCGGACGCCTGAAGCGCGGAGACTTCGAAGCGCGGCGCTCGCCGGTGCACGAGACCCTGCTGCGCGGGCTGAAGCAGCTGCTCGACCCGGCGGATCTGATGAATCCCGGCTGCCAGCTCACCTCGCCGCGCGACGGCGCGGACGTCAGAAGTCTCGGCTAGAGCGGACCGGGCGGCTCGGCGGCCGCGCGATCAGCGGCCGTTCTTCGCCCGCCATTCCTTGAATCGAGCCTGGTGCTCGTCCTTGGTGCAGGGATAGAGGCCGATGATCGTCTCGCCCTCGCGCACCCGTTCGATGACGAAATCCTCGTAGGCGGTCATTTCCACCGCCTCGTCGGCGACCTCGTCGGCAATGTCCGCCGGAATGCCGATCACGCAGTCGTCGTCGCCGACGATGACGTCGCCGGGAAACACCGGCGAGTCGCCGCAGCCGATCGGGCCGTTGATCTCGATCGCCTCGTGCAGCGTCAGGTTGGTCGGGCTCGACGGCCGCGTGTGATAGGCCGGCATGTCGAGGCCGCCGATTGTCGCCGCGTCGCGAAAGCCGCCGTCGGTCACGATACCGGCGGCGCCGCGCACCATCAGTCGGGTGATCAGGATATCGCCGGCGCTGGCCGCCCGTGGATCCTTGCGGCTGTCGATGACCATGACGTGGCCGGACGGGCAGGCCTCGATCGCGGCACGCTGCGGATGGTCGGGCTTGCGGAACTCGGCGAGCTGGTTGCGGTCCTCGCGGGCCGGCATGTAGCGCAGGGTGAAGGCCGGGCCGACCATGTTGCGGCCCTTCGGCGCCACCGGATGCACCTCCTGGATCACCTGGTTGCGCAGGCCGCGCTTGTAGAGCGCCGTGGCGAGCGTCGCCACCGAGACGCCCATCAGTTTCTGCCGTGTCGCTTCGTTCATCGCCAAGGTCTCGCTCCAATGCGTCGGTCGGGCGCCGGGAACGGCACCGGCTGGATCAGATCAGGCCGTTCGCCGTCAGAAAAGCTGTCATGCGGGCCTGCTGCGCCTCGGTCAACGGCCAGGCCGAGGGCGGCCGTGTCGGCCCGCAATCGTCACCCATCGCCGCGAGCGCGGCCTTCACGCCGGCGACATTGGTGCCGTTCAGCTCTTCGGCCCGGATCTCCTCGAAGGCGCGCATGCCGGCGATGAGGTCGCGGGCAGTCGCGTAGTCCGAGGCTTCCAGCGTCGCATGGATCGCCATCGAGCGCTCCGGCCACACATTGATCAGCCCGGACGTGAAGCCTCGTGCGCCGACGGCATAGAAGGCCGGAGCCCAGACTTCCGCGAGGCCGCCGACCCAGGTGATCGACGGGTCGCAGGCGGCGATCGCCTCGGCGAGCTTCATCGGGTTGGGCGTCGCCCATTTCACGCCCATGACGCCCGGCAGCGCACAGAGCGCGGCGATGCCCTTGGTGCCGATCGCGTCATTGCGCAGATACAGCATCACCGGCAGCCCGCCGGAGGCGTCGATGATGGCGCGGACATAGTCGACGGTGCCGCGCGGCGCGACGAACGGGTCCGGCGGCTGGTGGATCATCAGCGCGGTCGCGCCGGCATCGGCCGAAGCACGGGCCAGCCGGCAGGCATCGCGGATGCCGCGACCGACGCCGGCAAGGAGCGGCGCCCGCCCGTCCACCAGGGTGGCGACCTCGCGCACCATGGTCACCGCCTCGTCGGTGGTCAGGGCATAGAACTCGCCGGTATTGCCATTGACCACCGGCATGTGGACGCCGGCGGCCAGCGCCCGGTCGAGGATCGGCGCAAGCTTCGCCGGCGCGACGTCGCCGGCCGCGTCATAGGGGGTGACCAGAATGCCGGAAATGCCCGCAAGGGCCGTGTCGAGATCGTGGCGCATCGCGGCCCTCTAGAAGATGTCGGGTTCGGGAACCGCCGGGCCGAAGCCCCGCTCGAGATAGTCGAAGTCGCAGCCCTTGTCGGCCTGGGTGACGTGGCGCGAGAACATCCAGCCATAGCCGCGGCCATAGCGGGGCTCGGGCGGCGTCCATGCCGCGCGGCGCGCGTCCAGCTCGGCCTCGTCCACCAGCATGTCGAGCCGCCGGTTCGGCAGGTCGAGCCGCACGATGTCGCCGGTCTTCAGGAGCGCCAGCGGGCCGCCGACGAAGGATTCCGGCGCCACATGCAGGACGCAGGCGCCATAGGAGGTGCCCGACATGCGCGAATCGGAAATCCGCAGCATGTCGCGATGGCCCTGCTTGATCAGCGCCTTGGGGATTGGCAGCATGCCCCATTCCGGCATGCCCGGCCCGCCCTGCGGTCCGGCATTGCGCAGCACCAGCACATGGTCGGGCGTCACGTCGAGGTTTTCATCGTCGATCGCCTTCTTCATCTCCGGATAGGAATCGAAGACCAGCGCCGGCCCTTCATGCACATGGAAGCGCGGGTCGCAGGCCGCCGGCTTGATCACTGCTCCGTCCGGGCAGAGATTCCCGCGCAGCAGTGCCAGCGAGCCCTCGTGATAGACCGGGTTGGAGAGCGGCCGAATGACGTCGTCATTGTAGACGACCGCGCCTTCCAGGCATGCGCCCAGCGTCTGGCCGGTCACGGTGAGGCAGGACGTGTCGAGCCGTTCCTCGAGCTGCTTCATCAGCGCGCGCAGGCCGCCCGCATAGAAGAAGTCCTCCATCAGATAGTCCTTGCCCGAGGGGCGGACATTGGCGATCAGCGGCGTCGTGCGGCCCAGTTCGTCGAGATCGTCCAGCGTCAGCTCGACCCCGGCGCGGCGCGCCATGGCGATGATGTGGACGACCGCATTGGTCGAGCAGCCGGTGGCCATGGCGACGATGGCGGCATTGCGCACCGCCGCCTCGGTGACGATCCGGTCCGGCGTCAGATCCTCCCAGACCATGTCGACGATCCGCCGGCCGCAGGCCGAGGCCATGCGCTGGTGGCCGGAATCGGCCGCCGGGATCGACGAGGCGCCCGGCAAGGTCAGCCCCATGGCGTCGGCGATCGCGGTCATGGTCGAGGCGGTGCCCATGGTCATGCAGGTGCCGACGGAACGGGCGATGCCGCCCTGGATGCCCAGCCATTCCTCGTCGGTGATGTTGCCGGCGCGGCGCTCGTCCCAGTATTTCCAGGCATCCGATCCCGAGCCGAGAATCTTGCCGGCATAATGGCCGCGCAGCATCGGCCCCGCCGGCAGGTAGATCATCGGCACGCCGGCGGTCAGCGCCCCCATGACGAGACCCGGCGTGGTCTTGTCGCAGCCGCCCATCAGCACCACCCCGTCGAGCGGGTGCGAGCGGATCATCTCCTCCGTCTCCATCGCCAGCATGTTGCGGTAGAGCATGGAGGTCGGCTTGGTGAAGCTCTCGTCCACCGACAGCGACGGCAGTTCGACGGCGAAGCCGCCGGCCTGAGCGACGCCGCGCTTCACGTCCTGCGCGCGCTCGCGAAAATGGCCATGGCAGGAATTGAGCTCCGACCAGGTGTTGAGGACGCCGATGATCGGCTTGTCGCGAAAATCCTCTTCCGCATAGCCGAGCTGCATCATCCGCGAGCGATGGCCGAAGCTGCGCAGATCGTCGGGCGCGAACCAGCGCGCGCTGCGCAGCGTGTCCGGCGTCTTCCGGCGGGTTTCGGCCATGGTTTCCTCGTCCTCGGCAGCAGATTGCGGCGGCATGTATGCGCTTACATAATCAGGCTGTCAACGAAACGGACAGCACAGCAGCGCGAACGATCACAAGATGGAAAATCAGTCCGAATACGTATACATGGGCTCGCGCTGAAGCCCGCCGGATACGGGTCCAGAGGTCCCGTCTGCAGCGAGACAGCCGGGCTCGCTGAACCGGCAGGCGACCCGTGTCGGGACGAGAGGTGGAGACGAGGCGATTGACGGACGATCAGGCTCCACCGTCGAAAGGCGCACCTCCCGGCGGCGGCCCGGTCACCATGGCGACGATCGGACGGCTCGCCGGCGTCTCGCAGGTCACCGTCTCCCGAGCCCTCAGCGATCCGTCCAAGGTCTCGCCGGCCACGCTGGAGAAGATCCGCGAGGCCATCGCGGTGACCGGCTTCGTTCCCAACGCCCTGGCCGGCGCCCTCGCCTCGCGGCGCAGCCGGCTGATCACCGCCCTGGTGCCGTCGATCACCAACATCGTCTACGCCGCGATGACCAAGGCCTTCAGCGAGCGGATCCGCGCCCATGGCTACCAGATTCTGCTGTCGGAGACCGGGCTCGATCCGGCCGACGAGGAAGTGCTGATCGAGACGCATCTGTCCCGCCGGCCGGACGCCATGCTCCTGACCGGCATCCATCACACGCCGCGGGCCCGCCGAATGCTGCTGGGCGCCGGCATTCCGGTGGTCGAGGTCTGGGACATCACCGACTCGCCCATCGATCTGTGCGTCGGCTTTTCCCATGCCGAAGCCGGGCGCGCGGCGGCCGACTATGCCATCTCAGCCGGCTACGTCCGGGCCGGCACGGTGTCGGCCGACGACGAGCGGGCGGCACGTCGCAAGGCGGCCTTCGTCGCGCGCTTTGCTCCCGCCGCGGAGAGGGCGATCGAGGCGGTCGATTTCGACGGCCCGGCCAGCCTGGAACGGGGCCGGCAGGGCCTTGCCGAACTCATCGATACACGAGGCTTCGCCGGCGGGGTGGTCTTCTGCAGCTCCGATCTCCTGGCGCATGGCGTGCTGATCGAAGCCAGGGCCCGCGGGCTCGCCGTTCCGGCGGACATCGCCGTGATCGGCTTCGGTGACCAGGATTTTGCCGCCCATGTCGAGCCGGCGCTGACCACCGTGCGGGTCGACCGCCCGGCCTTCGGGCGCGCCGCGGCGGAAGCGATCCTCGCCCGTTTCGATGGCACCGGCCCGCAGGCACCCGTCACCGATCTCGGATTCCGGATCGTGGCGCGCACATCCGCCTAGCCGCAAGAACTACCGGTCACGCGGCGGCCGCCGGTAGAAGCCGCGCGACGGACGTCCGGCAGACAGGGCCGATAAGGAACGATTCACCGAACGTGAACTGTCATGAGGTCATCACAAACTGTTTACCCGGTCTTATGAGTTCGTCCTGCACAAAGTCGCATATGCAACTGTCAGGGTAATGAATTGTCCGGTTTTCGCGACCCTCGCGCCATGATGCGGATCAGCCATTATTCGATGGTGGGTTGGCTTCTCGCCATCATCGGCCTGTCCGTCCTGGGCCTCACCGGCGCCGGCAGCGAGGATCTCTGGCATACCCGGATTCTCGCCGCGACGACTGCGGTCGCCATCATCGCCCTGTTCTGGGCGTGCCGGCAGCATCGCCTTGAGACCGAGCTGGTTCGCCAGAAGGACGCCACGGACCGCCAGAATGCGCTGATCCACGAGCGCGACGGCGTCACCAGGACATTGACCCGCCGGGTTTTCATCACCCGCTGCGGAGCGCAGCTCAAGATCGCCCCCGCATCCGGCGGCTACGCGCTGCTCCTCGTCGACATGGATTATCTCAAGCAGATCAACGACGCCTACGGACACGACATGGGCGATGCCGCCCTGCGTCATCTGGCGACGGTCGCCCGACGCATCTTCCCCGGCAGCCTCATCGGCCGGGTCGGCGGCGACGAATTCGCGCTTTTGATCGAATGCGCCTCGCCCGAGGCGGCGACCCGGCTGGCCGAGAGCTTCCTGATCGCGCTCGACCACACCGCCTATCATGCCGGCCGGCCGCTGAACCTGTCGGCCTCGATCGGCATCGCCTTTGGTCCGGGCGACACCGCCCTGTTCGACGAGCTGATGCAATATGCCGATCTTGCGCTCTACCAGAGCAAGCGGAACGGCCGCGCCCAGGCGACCCTCTTCGAAAACGAGATGCTCCGGGACCAGAAGCACACCCGCTATATCGAACGCGAGCTGCGCGCCGCGATCCTTTTGAACGAGTTGGAACTCGCCTATCAGCCGATCGTCACCGCCGAGGGCAAGCTGCATGGCTGCGAGGCGCTGGTGCGCTGGCGCCATCCGTCGCGCGGCATCATTCCGCCGGTGGACTTCATCCCCATTGCCGAACAGTCGCTGCTCATCTACCTGCTCGGCGAATGGGTGTTCCGCCGTGCCTGCCGGGATGGCGTCGAAACGGACCGATTGTCCATCGGCGTCAATTTCTCGGCCAGCCAGCTCAAGCGTGACGACGTCGTGACGATGGTCGAACGCGTCCTGGCGGAAACCGGCATGCCGGCAAGGCGCATCGTCATCGAGATCACCGAATCCGTCGCCATGAACGCCAATGACGGCGTCATTCGCCGTCTCGCCGCGCTGCGCGCCCTCGGCCTGCGCATTTCGCTCGACGATTTCGGCACCGGCTACAGCGGCTTTTCGTACCTCCGCGCCTTTCCGATCGATTCGATCAAGATCGACCGCAGCTTCGTGGTCAAGCTGGGGGACAGCGAGGCCGACAACGTCCTCATCACCGCCCTTGCCAGCGTGGCCAACGCCATGGGGCTGGCCATCGTCGCGGAAGGCGTGGAGACCGCCGAACAGATGCTGTTGGCCAGCACCGCCGGCTGCAAGCTCTTGCAGGGCTATTACTTCGCCCGGCCCCAGCCATGGTCCGACATCCAGGCGATGCTGGCCCGCGGCGGCCCCGTCAGGATCAGTACGACCGAGGCGGCCTGACCGGGCGATCCCGCGTCGGACGCCCGATCAGGTCGGCCGCGACGGCGTGCCGGCGTCGTCAGCTCCGCAGATATTTGACGAGGGCGAAGACCCCCAGCACCAGGATGGCGAGCACCAGCACCGCGCCGATCCCCATGCCGCCCATCATCCAGCCCATCGGGCCGGAATCCATCATCATTTCATTGTCCTGCATCATGGTCGCAATCCTTGTGTCCGGTTGTGACGCAGATCAGATGCCGGGCTGGATGTTGCAAGGGAGCGCCCATCTAGAAGGGATGCCGATCCGGTGAGGATCGGCGCCGACCAGGGAGCGTTCAGCCATGACCAGCCGGGTTCCGCCGATCATCGTCTTCGACGTCAACGAGACGCTGCTCGACATCACCACGCTGGAGCCGTTGTTCGAGCGGATCTTCGGCGATGCGGCGGTGATGCGGGAATGGTTCGCCCAGCTCGTTCTCTATTCCCAGACGCTGACCCTGTCAGGCCGCTACACACCCTTCGGCGAGATCGCCGCGGGGGTCATCCGCATGGTCGGGGAGACCCGGAATGTCGCCGTCAGCGATGACGATGTCGCCGAACTGCGCCAGCGGATCGGCAGCATGCCGGCCCATCCCGACGTCGCCCCGGCGCTGACAAAGCTGCGCGACGCCGGCTTTCGCCTCGTTACCCTGACCAATTCGCCGCCGTCGGCCGCGCCGACCCCGCTGGACAAGGCCGGCATCGCAGAGTTCTTCGAGGCATCCCACAGCGTCGACAGCGTCGGCCGGTTCAAGCCGGCGCCGGAGACCTATCGCCTCGTCGCCGAGGCCCACGGCGTTGCCACCGGCGATCTCTGCCTCGTCGCTTGCCATGTCTGGGATACGATCGGCGCATAGGCCGCCGGCTGTCACGGCGCGCTCGTCACCCGGCCCGGCAACGCCGTGCTGCACGTGCCCGAAACACCAAGGCCCGACATCGTCGCCGCCGATCTCGGCGCGATCGCGGACGCCATCATCCAGCGCTTCGCGCGTCAGGGCTGACGGCGACGCGGGTCAGGCCCGCGCGCCGAGCACCTGCACCAGGAACCGCGTCGTGCGCTCGAAATGCGCCGCCACCAGATCGCTCGCCCGGTCGGCATCGCGCTCCAGAACCGCCGCGGCGATCTGCCGATGTTCCTCGGCCAGATCGCGCTCGTGGCGCTTCAGATCGACCGAGGCCCGGCGGTAGCGCTCGCACTGGTCGTGCAGGAGGCTGCGCACATGCAGCAGCCATTTCGACCCGCAGGCCGACACCGTGGCGTAGTGGAAGTCCCGGTTGGCGGTCTCCCATTCCGACAGGGTCTCGTGATCGTCGGACATGATCCGGTCGTCCAGCTTGCCCAGCCGGTAGGCCGCGGCGACGACGCCCGATTCCCACATCGCGTCGCCCTTCTCGATCGCCATGCGCAGCATCTGCAGCTCGATGGCGGTCCGGGCGGTATTGAGGTCCTCGAACTCGTCGGCATCGAGCGGCGCCACCGCAAAGCCGCGATTGCCCGTCGCGATGACAAGCCCGTCGGCCGCCAGCCGCTGCAGCGCCTCGCGCAGCGGCGTCGGCCCGACTTCGTAGATCCGGCTCAGCCGCTCGATCCGCAGCCGCTCCGTCGGCGCCCGCACCCCGGCGATGATGTCGGTTCGCAACTGCCGGTAGGCCGCGTCGGTCAGCGTCATGCCGGTGTCCGGTTTCAGGGGGCGCGTCGACACGTCCAGATCCATGAGTGTGGCAGCCTTTCCTTCGCTGGCGCCCGCATGCCGGCTCCGCGCCGACTTGGCAATCCGCGGGGCTCCCGGCACAAGGCCGCTTGACCCGTCACTTTCCATATGTTTGCATGTTTTATCGATAAAACAAGGAAGCATTGCGGAAATGAAGCTGCTGACATTCGAACGGGACGGTGTTCCGGGCGCCGGCCTGCTGGATGGGAACGAGATCGTGGTCTGCGAGACCGGCGCGGCGGCCCGCCTTGCGGTGCGGCGCATCGCCGAGGGCGACGCGGAGCTGCTGGATGCGTGGAAGACCAAGGCTGCCAATGGCGCCGAGCGCCTCTCGCAGTCCGACGTGACCCTTCTCGCGCCGCTGCCCGAGACGCGCCGCGACATCTTCTGCGTCGGCAAGAACTACCGCGAGCATGCCTCCGAGTTTCACAACAGCGGCTTCGATTCCGGCGGCAAGCAGGCCATCCCGGTCGCGCCCGTCATCTTCACCAAGTCGCTGTCGGCGATCATCGGACCCGGCGCGACCATCGAGGCCGGCCTCGATCGCACCCGCACCGTCGATTACGAGGGTGAGCTCGGCGTGGTCATCGGCAAGCGCGCCTTCGGCGTGACGAAGGCCGACGCCATGGACTACGTCTTCGGCTATGTCGTCATCAACGACGTCACCTCGCGCGAGCTGCAGCGCCACCACAGCCAGTGGGTGATTGGCAAGGGCATCGACACCTTCGCGCCGATGGGCCCGGTGCTGGTCACCGCCGACGAGGTGCCGGACGTCACCAAGCTCACAGTGACCACCACGGTCAATGGCGAGACCCGCCAGAAGGCCAGCGTCGCCGATCTGATCTTCGACATTCCGACGCTGATCGAGACGATGACGGCCACCATGACGCTGCTGCCGGGCGACATCATCGCCACCGGCACGCCAGCCGGCGTCGGCATCGGCTTCGACCCGCCGCGCTATCTCGCCGACGGCGACCGCGTGGCGGTCACGATCGACGGGCTCGGGACCTTGGAGAATCCCGTCCGCCAGTAACGACAACAATGGGGAGGAAGACAGGATGACACTCAGGACAATCGCCTGCACGCTCGCGGCAGGGCTCGCCGCCGCATCGCTCGCAACCGACGCCGTGGCGCAGGACAAGACCAGCATCGCCTGGGGCGGCTCCAATCCGGGCGGCGTCATGTACTACATGGTCGGCGTCGCCGGCACCGAGCTCGGCAAGGACCTGCCGGACGTCAACATCACCCAGGTGACCACCGGCGGCTCCACCGAGAACGCCAAGCGGCTGATCAAGGGCGAGCTCGACATGGGCATCGTCTATGGCAGCCACGTCTTCATGGCGCAGGAGCCGACCGGCCCGTTCAAGGACGGGGAGAAGGGCGACATGCTGCGCGGCGTCGCCATGGCCTATGAGGGCCCGACCTATTTCGTCACCCTCGCCGACAGCGGCCTGTCGTCGATCGCCGATCTCGCCGGCAAGAAGGTGGCGCTCGGACCGCCGGGATCGGGCACCGTCTTCAACTGCTCCAACATCCTGACGGCGCTCGGCATCCTCGACCAGGTCGAGCCGCAGATGATGACCTTCGCCGACGCCGGCCGGGCGCTGGGCAACGGCCAGATCGACGCCTTCTGCCAGTCCTCCTCGCCGGCCGCGGCCGTCACCGAGCTCGCCGAGACGCGTGACGTGGTGGTGCTGCCCTATGAGGAGGACCAGCTCGCCAAGATCAGCGAGACCTATCCCTTCTACCATACGGGCACGATGCCGGAGACCACCTACAAGGGCGTTCCGGCCACCGACATGCCCTACACCACCGTCTACTGGGTCGCCCATGAGAGCGTGCCGGAGGACGTGGTCAAGCGGATGGTGGCCTCGGCTTATGAGAGGCAGGACGCGCTGGCCAACGGCCACAAGGCCTGGGCCCAGATGAAGCCCGACGTCGAGAACTTCGAGGCGCTCGGCGCCCCGATGCATCCCGGCGCCGCCGCCTATTACGCCGAGAGCGGCGCGGCGAAGTAGCCACCCGCTGCAGTCAACGCATTGCTGACGCCCCCGTTTTCCGGCTGACCGGAAGGCGGGGGCCTTTCAACCACGAAAAGACGAGACGATGGTGGACGCATCCTGGCTGTTGCGCGTCGATGGCGCACGCCGGTCCCTGACCGGTTTCTACGCCCTCGCCTTCAATCTGGTGGCGCTGGGCTTCACCGGCTTCTACCTCTACACCTCCGGCTTCGGCCTCGTCTCGACCCAGACCAATCGCGGCATCTATCTGATGCTGACCTCGGTGCTGGTGTTCCTGCTCTATCCGGCACGCGCCGGCTCGCCGTCCCACCGCCCGAGCATCGTCGACCTCGTTCTCGTCGCCGCCACCGTCGCCAGCGTCTGGTACTGGATCGACCAGTATGTCAGCTACGCGATGTTCCGCGTCTCCTCGCCCAACACCGCCGATCTGGTGATGGGCGCCATCGCCATCGGCGTGATGCTGGAGACCAGCCGCCGGGCGCTCGGCCCGATCATCTCGATCATCGCCATCGTCTTTCTCGGCCAGCTCTATTTCGGCGAATATCTGCCCGGCCGCCTCGCCAATCCCGGCATGTCGGTCGAGCGTATCCTGGAATTCACCTATTCTACCCAGGAAGCGCTGTTCGGCGTCGTCACCGCGACCTTCGCCACCTTCGTCTTCCCCTTCATGATCTTCGGCGCCTTTCTCGAGCGCTCGGGCGCCGGCGCCTTCTTCATGGATCTTGGCACGGCGCTGGCCGGTCGCTGGCGCGGTGGCCCGGCCAAGATCGCGGTGATGACCTCGGCGCTGTTCGGCTCCATCTCCGGCTCCTCCGTCGCCAATGTCGTGACCACCGGCGCCTTCACCATTCCGCTGATGAAGCGCACCGGCTTCCGCAACCATGATGCCGGCGCCATCGAGGCGATTTCCTCCACCGGCGGCCAGTTCATGCCCCCGGTCATGGGCGCCGGCGTCTTCATTCTCGCGACGCTGACCGAGACCAGCTACCTGACCATCGCCCTGATGAACGTCATCCCGGCCGTGGTCTTCTTCATCTTCCTCCTGTCCATGGTCGACCTGGAAGCCGTCCGCCTCGACCTGAAGGGCCTGCCGGCGGAAGAAATCCCCAGCCTGCGCTCGGTGCTGGCCAAGGGCTGGCAGTTCTTCGTGCCGCTGATCGCGGTGATCGGCCTCCTGTTTTCCGGCTATTCGGCCGATTTCTGCGCCTTCTGGGGCACCGTCTCGGCCGCCGCCCTGTCCTGGCTGCGCCGCGACACCCGCATGGGACCGACCGCCATCGCCCAGGCCATGGTCGGCGGCGCCCGCAGCAACGCGGCGGCGGGCGCGGCCATCGGTACTCTCGGCATTATCATCGGCGGCATCGTCCTGGCCGGCCTCGGGCTGAAATTCTCCGCCGTCCTGATCGACTTTTCCGGCGGCAATCTCTTCGTCGCGCTCTGCCTCGTGACGGTCGTCTCGATCATCATCGGCATGGGGTCGAGCACCACCGGCTCCTACATCATCCTGTCGGTGGTCGCCGCGCCCGCCTTGATCAATCTCGGCGTTCCCGTGGTGGCCGCGCATCTGGCGGTGTTCTACGCTGCGTGCCTGTCCAACATCACGCCGCCGGTCTGCGTCGCCGCCTTCGCCGGTGCCGCGATCGCCGACGCGCCGCCAATGAAGACCGGTTTCGCGGCCCTCAAGTTCGGCGCCACGCTGGTGCTGATGCCCTTCAGCTTCGTCTACGTCCCGCAGTTGCTTCTCGAAGGAACGCCGCTCGACATCGCCTACACGACGGCGCTCTACGCCCTTGGCTGCGTGCTTTTCGCCATCGCGCTGCAGGGCACCGAGCCTGTCGGCGGTGTCGTCACGCCGCTGCGCCGCGCGCTGTTCCTCGTTGCCGGCGGCCTCTTGATGTTCCCGACCAACATCTGGATCGACATGGCCGGCCTTGCCCTGCTCGTCGTCGCCGCTGCCCCGACGGCCATCGCGCGCCGCAACCGGATCGCGGCCGGCTGACGGCGGCGCGGCGCCAGCCTCGCCGGGCGCCGCCCGACGCCTGGCATGCCATCTTGCGGCCGGCCGGGTCTCGCGGCCGGACCCTTCCGCCCTGCGACAATCTGGCCTAGACCAGCCGCGGGGGAATTCATTTCGGGAGGGGATCCATGAACCTGCATGCAGTTTTCGCGCGGAGCGAGGAACGCGAAATCCGGGCCGGGCTGGTCGGTGCCGGCGAGTTCGGTGCGACCTTCGTGGCGCAGTCGCGGCATATTCCGGGGCTCGTCGTCCCGGCGATCTGCGACCGCGACATGGACCGTGCCCGCCGCTCGCTGCTGGCGGCAGGCGTCGCGGCGGAGGCCATCGCGCTGTGCGACACGCGCGCCGACGCGCTGGCGGCCATCGAAGCAGGCCGGACGGCGGTCGTCGACGATGCCATGCTTCTGGCCGCCCTGCCGCTCGACGTGGTCGTCGAAGCGACCGGCCATCCCGAAGGCGCCGCCGCGACGGCTGCCGCCGCCATCGACAACGGCCGCCACAGCGTCATCGCCACCAAGGAAGCCGAGATCGTCGTCGGCCCGATCCTCGCCCGGCGCGCCGCTTCGGCCGGCGTGGTCCACACGCCGGTGGATGGCGACCAGCCGAGCCTGCTGATCGGCCTGATCGGCTGGGCGCGGCTTCTCGGCCTCAAGATCGTCGCCGCCGGCAAGGCCAGCGAATCCGACTTCGTCTGGAACCCGGCCGACGACACCGTCACCGCCTGGGGGCGGTCGGTGGCGGCGCCGCATTTTCGCGATCTCTTCGCGACCGGCGATCCGACCGCCGCGATCCTGCCCCGCGAACTGGCGGAATTTGCCCGCACCACCGTGCCCGATCTCTGCGAGATGGGCATCGTCGCCAATCACACCGATCTCGATCCGGACGTGCCGGAACTGCATGCGCCCATCGCCCGCACGGTGGAACTGCCGCATCTCATGCGGCCCTGCGCCGCCGGTGGCCTTCTCGGCCGCTCCGGCGTCGTGGACATGTTCAACTGCCTGCGCCGGCCCGACGAGCTCAGCTTTGCCGGCGGCGTCTTCGTCATCGTCGAGGCGCCCGATGCGGCGACCGGCCGGCTGCTCGCGGGCAAGGGCATTCCGGCGAGCCCGGATGGCCGCCATCTCCTGATCCACAACCCGGTGCATCTTCTCGGCGTCGAGGCGCCGATGTCGGTGTTGTCGGCGGCCCGTCTCGGCAGCTCGACCGGCGGCACCGAGGTGAGGCCCCGCTACGACCTCGTCGCGCGCGCCCGGCGCGATCTCGCCGCGGGCGAGACGCTGGCCATCGGTGCGCGCCACCAGATCGAGCCGCTGGATCACCTGCTGATGCCGGCCCGGCCGCTCGGATCAGGCGCGCCCGCGCCCTACTATCTGCTGGACGGGCGCACCCTGCGCGCCCCGGTCGCGGCCGGCGAGATCGTCACCTGCGACGCCGTCGCCTTCGATACGGCGAGCACGCTGCACCGGCTGCGCAGCGAGCAGGACGGCGTCTTCTTCGCCGAAGGCTGACGTCGCAAGGGCGGGCGACCGCGACCGGTCGTCCGCTCCCATGCTCCACGCGCGCCGAATGGCGAAGATGGGAAGAACCAACTCCGATCCGGCGTCCCCGCGCCAATCCATTCCTTGATGGAGGCCCCGCGAATACCGAGTTTCCGGTCAATGCGCGACAGGCGTCCCCCCGATCCAGGAATGACCCCCATGAAGCTCACGCTCGCAACCCTCACCGCCGCCCTCCTCCTCGGCACCGCCGCCCATGCCGGCAGCCTCGAGGACATCAAGTCCGCCGGCACATTGCGGATCGGCACCGAGGGCACCTATGCCCCCTTCACCTATCACGATGCCTCCGGCGCCCTCGTCGGCTTCGATGTCGAGATCGGCCGCGAAATCGCCGAACGGCTCGGCGTCGAGGTCGAGTTCGTCGAAGGCAAGTGGGACGGCCTGATCGCCGGCCTCGCCTCCGACCGCTACGACGCAGTGATCAACCAGGTCGGCATCACCGAGGAGCGGCAGGCCCGCTTCGACTTCTCCAAGCCCTACATCGTCTCCAAGGCGGTCCTGATCGTGAAGGACGACAATGAGGACATCGCCAGCTTCGCCGATCTCGACGGCAAGCGGGCGGCCCAGTCGCTGACCTCCAATTACGGCCGGATCGCCGAGGAAGCCGGCGCCAGCCTCGTCGGCACGGAAGGCTTCGACCAGTCGATCCAGCTCGTTCTCACCGGCCGCGCCGACGCGACGATCAACGACAACCTCTCCTATCTCGACTTCAAGAAGCAGAAGCCCGACGCGCCGGTGAAGATCGTCGCCTCGGAGGCCGAGGCCGCCGCTTCCGGCGTGGTCGTCCAGAAGGACAATCCCGAGCTCGTCGCCGAGATCGACAAGGCGCTCGATGCGATCCGCGCCGACGGCACCTACGAGACCATCTCCCAGAAATATTTCGGCGCCGACGTCTCGCGCTGATCTTCGACGGCGGCGGCGGGATGCCCGCCGCTGCCGCTGCCCTACATCGTCGCCGAAGGGTGAGGTTCCGGCCGAGCACCGGAACCGGGTTACCCGCGCCCGCTTGCCGCGACAGGATCGGACCGTGCCTTGCCCCCCACCCTGCAAATTGATGCTCGACTCGCTCTGGCCACTGGTCCGGGCGGGTCTCGTCTTCACCGTGCCGCTGGCGATCCTGTCCTTCGCCTTCGGCCTGTCGCTCGGCTTCATGACCGCCGTGGTGCGGCTGTTCGGGCCGAAGCCGCTGGCCGCCATCGCCCGCTTCTATGTCTGGTTCATCCGCGGCACGCCGCTGCTCGTCCAGCTCTTCGTCATCTTCTACGGCCTGCCCAGCGTCGGCATCCTGATCGACGCCTTTCCGGCCGCGCTGATCGGCTTCACCCTCAGCGTCGGCGCCTATACGTCGGAGATCATCCGCGCGGCCCTGTCCTCCATCAACAAGGGCCAGTGGGAAGCCGCCTATGCGATCGGCATGACCCGGAACCAGGCGATGAAGCGCACCATCGTGCCCCAGGCGGTGCGCGTCGCCGTGCCACCGCTGTCAAATTCCTTCATTTCGCTGGTCAAGGACACCTCGCTGGCCGCGGCGATCACCGTGCCGGAGCTGTTCCAGCAGGCCCAGCGCATCGTCGCGACGACCTACGAGCCGCTGATTCTCTATGTCGAGGCGGCGCTGCTCTACCTCGTCCTGTCCTCGGTCCTCTCCGCCCTGCAGAGCCGACTGGAGGCGCGCTTCGGGCGTCAGGGCGGCTATCTGGAGTCCGGCGCATGATCCGCCTGTCCGGCATTGCCAAGAGTTTCGGCGAGAACACCGTCCTCGACGGCGTCGATCTGACCATCGCCGAGGGCCGCGTCACCGCCCTGATCGGCCCGTCCGGCAGCGGCAAGAGCACGCTGCTGCGCACCGCCAACCTTCTGGAAATGCCCGAAGCCGGCACGCTGGAGATCGGCGATGCGACGGTCGATTTTGCGCCGGGCCGGCGCCCTTCGCAGGGCGAGATCCTGGCGCTGCGCCGCAGGACCGGCATGGTGTTCCAGAACTTCCAGCTGTTTCCGCATCGCTCGGTCGCCGACAATGTGACCGAAGGGCTCACCACCGTCTGGAAATGGCCGGCCGCCAAGGCGCGAAGCCACGCAATGACGCTTCTGGAAAAGGTCGGCATGGCCCACAAGGCCGATGCCTGGCCGGCAACGCTGTCGGGCGGCCAGCAGCAGCGCGTCGCCATCGCGCGGGCCATCGCCGCCTCGCCGAGGCTGCTTCTGTGCGACGAGCCGACCTCGGCGCTCGATCCGGAACTCGCCATCGAGGTCGTCGAGGTGCTGCGGACCCTCGCCGAGGAGGGCATGACCATGCTGATGGCCACCCACGATCTGCGGCTGGCCGCCCAGATCGCCGATCATGTCGCCTTTCTCGACGGCGGCCAGATCGTCGAGGAGGGACCGCCGGAGACGATCTTCCGCACGCCCACCGATCCGAGGACGACCCGCTTCGTCGGCACGCTGCTGGGCGCCGCCGGCGGGAACTGACCGCCCGCCGCACACCGCCGGACCCGCCTCAGCGGTCGAAGGCGACGGCGACGAAGCGGCCGGTCCGGGCGCGGTAGCCGACGCCAAAGCCCGCTGCGAAGGCGCGATCGACGGCCTCGGCGACCAGGGCCGGCGGCGTCGCCGCATCGTCGAAATCGAGGAAATGGTGGAGGAACACGATCCGCCCGCCGGGCGCGACGGCCGCGCGCAAGCGGGCGAGCATCACCTGCAGATCGTTCGGCGCGAGATAATAGAGCAGTTCCGACACGACGATCAGGTCGAACGGCCCGCGAGGCATCCCGCCCGGCAGCACGGCCTCGGCGAAACGGATGCGCGGCGTCGCCCGGTTGCGGTCCCGCGCGATGGCCAGCGCCGTCGGCGAGCCGTCCAGCGCGACGAGCCGCAGGCATTTGCGGCCCAGCACCGCGCTGTTCTCGCCATTGGCGCAGGCCAGCTCCAGCCCGCGGCCATAGATCCGCGTGCCCACCGCCTCCATCAGGATGCGGCGCTTGAACTGCTCGAAGGGCGAGGCGGCATAACCCCAGGGATCGGGATCGGCGGCGAACATCGCCTCGAACCCGTCCAGATCAATCGGCTTCGCCATCCTGCCAGTAACTTTCGATCGGGCCCGTCAGCCGGGCAATGGTGGCCGCGTCGAGCATGAACCCGTCCGGGTCATCGTCGATCAGCGCCGTGGTCTGGGACAGATGCGCGGCCACCGCCGCCCGCTTGATCTCGACGACATCGGCGATGTCGAAGGAGACCCGGTGCATTTCCCCGGGACGCGGATGATCCTCCGGCGCCCCGAGTTCGTCGAGCCAGATCGCATATTCCATCCGCGCCGGGGCGAGTCCCGTCTGTTCCAGCGCCTGGGTGACCAGATGCCAGGCGGCGCGATGGTCCGAATGCGGATCGCGCCGCCAGGGCAGCAGCACCAGGTCGGGCGCAGCGTCGGCAACGATCTCGACGACCCGGGCGCGGGCCGCGTCCCAGCCGGGCGAGCCTTCCGGCGGCAGATCGGCGTCGGGCAGGCCGAGAAAGCTGCGCGGCATGGTGCCGAGGCCGAGAATGGCGAGCGCGTCCTCGGCCTCGCGGTGGCGCTTGGCAGCCAGTGCTGCCCGCGGCCATGTCGCGGAATTGCGATGCGACGCCCCGCCATCGGTGACGAACAGCGTATGGAACTGCCGGCCGTCCCTGGCGAGGATGGCCGCCAGCCCGCCGCATCCAAGCGACTCGTCGTCGGCATGGGGCGCGACGATGAGGATGCTGCGGGCGGTCAAAGTGCGCGGATCGCGCGCCTCGCTCATGCGCCCTCTCCCGGCAGCCAGTCGCCGGCGGCGATGGCATCGCCCAGATTGCGCAGGGCGCCATCCGGATTGGGCTGGCGCAGATAGGTGCGCAGGTCGCGGACCAGCCGCTCCAGCGGATGCGGCCGGTTGAAGCCGGCAGCGCCCACGGCCCGCTCCGCCTCTTCCAGCACCGCCAGCGCCGCCGCTTCCACCGTTGAGCGCACGGCATTAGCCGTCGCCACGAGACGCCTCGCCTTTGCGGTATCGTCCGGGTCGGCCGCGGCCGCGCTCCAGGCCTCTGCGCCGCGCGCCAGCCAGCCATGGGCGGCATCGACATGCAGGCCCATGCGGGCGAGCCGCTGTGCCTGATAGGGATCGCCGGCCCGGTCGGTGCGCAGCAGGTGGTCCCGCGCCACGTCGAAGACGGCGTGCAGGCCGCCGGTCTGCACCGCGGCAAAGCGGATCGCCCCGCCGCTGAACCAGGGCTCGCGCGTATAGTCGCCCGGCTGACCGAGACGATGTGCGTCCTCGATCTCCAGTCCGGTGAAGTCGACGACGTGGCTGCCGGAGCCGCGCATGCCCATCGGGTCCCACCACGACCGGTCGACCGGCGCATCGGCCAGCGGCATCAGCAGCATCTTCCGGCCCGCCTCGTCCGGAACCGTGACGATCGCACGGGTCAGCCCGTCGACGCCGGAGGCGAAATTCTTGGCGCCCGAGAGAACACCGTCATTCTCGGTCAGCGGCTTGCCGGGCGCATCGGTATTCCAGACGCCCAGCCATGCGCCCTCAGTCGCCGCATTGCGGACCGCTGCATTCTGGGCCTCGCTGCCATAGGCGCGGATCAGCAAGAGCGCGTTGACGTGCCCCTCATAGATGCGGCCGACGCCGAGATCGCCGCGCCCCACCTCCGCCAGAAGATGCAGGAGATCGCCGATGGCGGCGGGTTCCAGCGGCGGATCGGCGGCCAGCGACGAGCCCGACAGCAGCGCGAAACCCGCATGGGGGAACTCGGCCTCCGTCTCGTAGCTGCGCGGCAGCGCCACCAATGCGCGTCGCAGCGACGCCGCCTCGTCCTGTGGCCGGAGCTTATGCAGCATGTTCCCTCGCCTCATCCTCGCCGATCAACGCTCTCAATTCCGCAATCGCATCCAGCACCGGTACCGTGCCGGGGGAATCGGGCTCGTCCGGCGCATGGCGCTCGACCAGCAGGTGCGGCGGCAGGACCCGGCCGTCGCGATCATGGAGCTCTGCGGGCTTGAGCCCGAGCCGCGTCGCGATGGCCGCGAGCCCGTCCGGTTCGACATGGGCCGCGTCGCGCAGCAAGCTGCGGCGGATGGCCCGCGCCAGAACGCGCTGCGGGGCCTCCACCAGATGCGGACGCCCGGCTTCCGCCTCGGCCACCCATTGCGCCAACGTATCGGCCATGCCGCCGGCCGCCCGGCCATGGGTGCGCGCCGACACCTCGACCCGCACGGCCGGATCGTGGCGCAGCCTGAAGCCAGCCTGCCGGACACGGGCGACGAAGGCGAGATCCTCCCGGAAGGACGCCGCCGGCAGGCCGGCGACCGCCTCGTAGACGCTGGCGCGCACGGCCAGGCTCGCGCCGGTGTGGTCGCGATGCCGCGGCCAGGGATCGTGAGCCAGCGGATCGACATGACAGGCGAGCCGGTCGCACAATTCGGCATAGAGAAGGTAATTCCTGGCGCGCGCCGCGAAGGCCGGCCCGAGCAAGGCCTCTTCGCGCCGGTCGCCGATGATCAGGCCGCCGACCACATCGGCACCGCGTTCGATCGCCGCGAGATTGGCCGCGATCCAGTCGGGTGCCGGCACGGCGTCGGCATCCGTGGTCAGCAGGATCGTGCGGCCGGTATCCGGCGACAGGGTGCAGGCGAGGTCCATGCCGAGCCGGCGCGCCGCGCCGACATGGGCGAAGGGCGCCGGAAACAGGCACTCGACCAGATGCAGCCGCAGCATGGTGCCGGCCGCCGCCGCCTCCGCTGCCGCGCGCGACCGGTCGTCGGTGTTGTTGAGAACGATGACGACGTCGAGCTGCCGGCCAGTGCCGGCAAGCCAGGACTGTTCGGCAAGCGCGCGGAGAAGCGCCGGCAGGCGCTCCTCCTCGTTGCGGGCGGGAACCGCCACGATCGGCCGATAATCAAGGCCGCCTGACGGGGCGCGCAGGGCGCCCCGTCCAATGGTCGAAGCGTCAGACCGCATTGACGTTCGGTTCGCGCTGCCAGTGGCGCAGCTTGCGGCACTGGACGATGAAGCCCTTCGCGTCCTCGGCACTGGCGAGTTTCACGCAGCCCTCGTCGAGATCACCGGCGACGCCGGCCTTCTCGAACAGCGGCATCGCCTCGGCCGAATAGGCAATGAACTTGCAATGGGCGAAAGCGTCGGTGACGAAGTCGCGGGCCGTCGCCTCCTTGGTCAGGGTGGATGCGCCGTCCTTCGACGCGAGCACCGCCACCGCGTCGTAGAGCAGCGACGGACCGCCATCGACCTTCTGCTTGGCCTCGATCCAGCTGCCGTCGCTGGCCTCGACGCCGCCGACCATCGGGGCGACGATTTCCATCATCGCGCCCTCCGCCTCGATGGCGGATTTCAGGCCGGACAGCAGCGCGGCGTCGACACCGTCGGTGACCAGCACGCCGACCTTGCGGCCCTTGAAGCTCTCCGGACCGTTGAGGATGATCGACAGCTTCGGCGAGGTCTTCAGATCCATGCGCGTCGGCATGGCGGCCTCGGCCGGGGCCGGCATCTCCTTCAGACGCAGGCTCTTGGCGACCGTCTTGGCCAGATCCTCGTCGACATTCAGGAGATGCGAGACGATGCGCGCGCGGATCGCCACCGTCTCGACCTTGGACAGCTCGAAGGCGAAGGCGTCAGCGATGTGCTGCTGCTCGGTCTGGGTCTGCGACAGGTAGAACTGCCGCGCCTGGCTGTAATGGTCGGCGAAGGTCTCCGAGCGGATGCGGCGCTTCTGGCCGGCTTCCTCGGCCGGGAAGCTCTGATACATGCCCCGCGGTGCCTCGCGGGGGCCACCGGCCGCACCGCCCCAGGAGTTCGGCTCGTAATTGGCGCGACCCTTCGGGTTGCGCATCGACATATGGCCGTCCTGCTGGAAGTGCCGGACCTCGGTGCGCGGCGCATTCACCGGGATATGGGTGAAGTTCGGGCCGCCGAGACGCTTCAGCTGGGTGTCCAGATAGGAGAAGTTGCGGCCCTGCAGCAGCGGGTCGTTGGTGAAGTCGATGCCCGGCACGATGTTCCCGGTCTGGAACGCCACCTGCTCGGTCTCCTGGAAGAAATTGTCGACGACGCGGTTCAGCGTCATCTTGCCGACGACGCGGATCGGCACTTCCTCCTCGGGAATGATCTTGGTGGCGTCGAGGATGTCGAAGTCGAAGCGGTCGGCGAACTCGTCGTCGAAGATCTGCAGGCCGAGCTCCCACTCCGGATAGTCGCCCATCTGGATCGCGTCCCACAGGTCGCGGCGATGGAAGTCCGGATCGGCGCCGTTCAGCTTCAGCGCCTCGTTCCACACGACGGACTGCAGGCCCTGCTTGGGCTTCCAGTGGAACTTGACGTAGGTCGACTTGCCTTCGGCATTGATCATCCGGAAGGTGTGGACGCCGAAGCCTTCCATGAAGCGGAAGGAGCGCGGGATCGTGCGGTCGGACATGATCCACATCGCCATGTGCATGGCTTCCGGGGTCAGCGACATGAAGTCCCAGAAATTGTCATGCGCGGTCTGGGCCTGCGGGAAGCCGCGATCCGGCTCCTGCTTGGCCGCATGGATCAGGTCGGGGAACTTGATGGCGTCCTGGATGAAGAACACCGGGATGTTGTTGCCGACGAGATCCCAGTTGCCTTCCTTGGTGTAGAAGCGGCAGGCGAAGCCGCGCACGTCGCGGGCAAGGTCGGCCGAGCCCTTGTTGCCGGCCACGGTCGAGAAGCGGACGAACATCTCGGTCTGTTCGCCGGCCCGCTGGAACATGTCCGCCCGGGTGATGTCCGACAAGGATTCATAGGTCTCGAAGACGCCATGGACGCCGAAGCCCCGCGCATGGACCACGCGCTCGGGAATGCGCTCGTGGTCGAAATGGAAGATCTTCTCGCGGAACGCCTGGTCCTCGATCAGCGTCGGGCCCCGCGGACCGACCTTCAGGGTGTTCTGGTCGTCGCCAATCGGGGCGCCGCCCTGGGTCGTCATCTGGGGAACGTCGCCGCCGGCGACCTGGTGCAGCTCGCCGCCCTCGCCGCGATAGTCCTGCGTCGTACCGGCGTTCAGCGGCTTATCCGCGTTCGATTGCTGAGTCATGTCTGCTCCGGGTGAAGGGATGTTCACTCGGATAAGACTCGTAGCCCCCTAAAGGATGCGCGCGGATGTCGGAAAATTTGGCAGCCGCGACCACACCGGCGCGCGCCTCGGTGCGCCGCCTGCCACTGATCGGCGTCCCGGATCGCCGCGCTACTCCTTCACGGCCCCGGTCATCGACGAGACGTAGTAATCGACGAAGAAGGAGTAGAGGATCACCACCGGCAGCGAGCCCAGCAGCGCGCCGGACATCAGTGCTCCCCATTCGTAGATGTCGCCGCGCACGAGTTCGGTCAGGACGCCGACCGGCACCGTCTTGTTCTCCGAGGAGGAGATGAAGGTGAGCGCGTAGATGAACTCGTTCCAGGACAGGGTGAAGGCGAAGATGCCGGCGGAGATCAGCCCGGGCACGGCCAGCGGCAGCACCACCTTGGTCAGGATCTGCCAGCGCGTCGCCCCGTCGACCAGCGCCGACTCCTCCAGCTCGAAGGGGATGGTGCGGAAATAGCCCATCAGCAGCCATGTGCAGAACGGGATCAGGAAGGTCGGATAGGTCAGGATCAGCGCGAACATGGAATCGAAGATGCCGACCTGGAAGACGATGAAGGCCAGCGGAATGAACAGGATCGACGGCGGCACCAGATAGGCGAGGAAGATCATCAAGCCGGTCACCCGCGCCCCCGTGAAGCGGATCCGCTCGATCGCATAGGCGGCGAAGACCGACGCGGCCAGCGCCAGGAAGGTCGAGCAGACGGCGACCACCATCGTGTTCCACAGCCAGCCCGGATAGGAGGTCTCGAACAGGAGATACTTGATGTGCTCCAGCGTCGGCCCGACCACCCAGAACGGGCTGTAGGTCTGGTAGTCGGTGAGCTGGTTGTCCGGCTTCACCGCCGTGATCACCATCCAGTAGAACGGGAACAGCAGGACGAAGACGAAGACGAACAGCGGCAGGTAGAGCGTCAGGATCCGCCGCGGCAGCGTGTCGAACTGGCTGAGGCCGGAGGCTTCAGCCCGGTCGTTCGCCGCCTTGGCGGCCGCCGATTGCTTGCTCATCGGATCGTTCCTCCCCGCATCTGAACGCGCCTCATTCGCCGCCTCCCTGCTGCCATCTGCGCCGCTGCAGGCCGAAGAAGGAGAACAGGATCGCGGCGAGAAGGAACGGGATCATCGCCACGGCGATGGCCGCGCCCTCGCCGAGCTGGCCGCCGGGGATCGCCCGCTGGAAGGACAGGGTCGCCATCAGATGGGTGGCGTTGACCGGGCCGCCGCGGGTCAGGACGTAGATCAGCTGGAAATCGGTGAAGGTGAACAGCACCGAAAAGGTCATCACCACGGCGATGATCGGCGTCAGCAGCGGCAGGGTGATCTTGGTGAAGCGCTGCCAGGAGGTCGCGCCGTCCAGCGCCGCCGCCTCGTTCAGCGATTGCGGGATGGTCTGCAGGCCGGCGAGCAGCGAGATCGCCACGAAGGGAATGCCGCGCCACACATTGGCGGCGATCACCGAGGCCCGCGCATTGGTCGGATCGCCCAGGAAGTTTATCGGCGCATCGATCCAGCCCCATTTCATCAGGACGAAGGAGATGATCGAGAACTGGCTGTCGAAGATCCACCAGAAGGCCAGCGCCGACAGGACGGTCGGCACGACCCAGGGCAGAAGGATGATGGCGCGGAAGAAGTTCTTGAACGGCAGATGCTCGTTGAGAATCAGCGCCAGCCACAGGCCGAGCCCGAATTTCAGCACCGAGGCGACCGTCGTGTAGAGCATGGTGTTGTAGACCGACAGCCAGAACACCGGATCGTCGAACAGCCAGGCATAGTTCTCCAGGCCGATGAAGATGCCGGTCCGGCCGATGGTCGTGTCGGTGAAGCTCAGCCAGATGCCGAGACCGAGCGGATAGGTCAGGAAGCACAAGAGAAACGCCGCCGCCGGCAGCATGAACAACAGGCCGAGCCCGCCGCGGCTCTGCACGAACCGGCGGAATGCCGAGGGCCTGGCGGTCGCCTCTATGCTGGACATCGTCGATCGTCTCCGTTGCCGAAAGGACGTGCGGCCGAAGCCGCCGCCGACAGGCGCCCGGGCAGCAACGCCCGCGCGCCCGCGTCTCGTGGCACCGGCCGTTCAGGCCGGTGCCGGCAGCCTCAGCGGTAGTAGCGGGCGATGCGCCGCTCGGCGTTGGCGATGGCCTCGTCCGCGGTGCGCTGGCCTGTCACCGCCTCGGCGAACATGTCGACGAGCACGTAATCGGCCATGACGGCGGCCGACGAGGGTCCGAGCGGCCCGGCAAAGCCGTTCGGCCGCAGGCTGGCCGAGGCCTTGGAATAGGGCTCGTGGATCGGGTTCGAGGTCCACACCGGATTGTCGGCATAGGCCTTGAGCGACTGGCAGCAATAGGCGCTGGCGCCCTCGATCCAGGCGTTCATCTGCTCCGGCTGGAACATGAACTCGATATAGGCCTTGGCCGCTTCCGGGTACTTCGTGTGCTGGAAGATGTTGAGCGTCGAGGTCTGGTGCAGCTCCGCCGGCTGGCCGACCGGCCCGACCGGCATGGTGGTGGTGCGGATGTCCTCGGCGATCTCGGCCATCTCCGGGTCCTTGGTGGCCGCGTAATAGAGCGACACGCCATTCGCCGTCAGCGAGATCTGGCCGGCCAGGAAGGCGCGGTTGTTGTTGATGTCGAGCCAGCTCTCGGTGCCGGGGATGAAGGTGGCATAGAGCGCCTTGGCGTATTCGATCGCCGCCCGCGTCTCGGGGCTGTCGATCGCCGGCTTGCCGGCCTCGTCGACGGTCTTGCCGCCATGGCTCCACAGCAGCCAGTGGGCGTAGTTGTTGCCGTCGCCCACCGCCTTGCCGTGCGGGAAGCCGGCCGGCGTGCCATTGGCCTGCATCGCCTTGCACAGTTCCAGGAAGCCCGCCGTGTCGGAGGGGAATTCCTCGAAGCCCGCCGCCTTCATGTGGCTGTCGCGATAGCAGATGGCGTTGCCGATGGCGCAGAGCGGCACGGCGATGAACTTGTCGCCCTGCTTGGCATAACCTTCCAGGCCCTCGTACCAGCCGCCATGCTGCTCGCCGAGCGAGGTCGCAAGGTCGGTCACGTCGACGAGCTTGTCGGGATACTGGAACGGGTCGTCGAACCAGCTCATCACCATGTCGGGGCCCGAGCCGACATTGGCGGCCACGGCGGCCTTCGGGCGCACGTCCTCCCAGCTTTCCTGGTCGATCTGCACCTCGACGCCGGTCGCCTCGGTGAAGGCCTTGGTATTGGCGTTCCAGGCTTCCTCCTCGCCGGCGACGAAGGGCACCCAGCGCAGAAGCCGCAGCGAGGCGCCTTCCTCCGGCTTGAATTTCGGCGCGGCCGCCTGGGCCAGCGCACCGCGCATGCCGAACGGCCCGATGAAGGCCGCGCTGGCGGCGAGGCCGGCCGTGCCGGCCAGAAGCGTCCTGCGATTGATGGTCATCGTGATCTCCTCCACTTGCGCGGGAGCGTGCGATTCTGTGCCCCGAAGTGACGGCGCTCCCGCTGCCGTCACGGCCGTCCTCCCTTGCCGGCCGGGTCCTCCAACCCGACCGGCCGCCCGAAGCCCTGCCGGCTTCAGGCCGAAACGCGCGCGCCCGTCGCCGCGTCGAACAGATGCACCGCTTCCGCGTCGATCGAGACCGGCAGTTCGTCGCCCGGCCCCGCCGAAATCCGCTCGCGGAACACGCACATCACGTCGCTGTCGCCCAGCTTGGCGATGACGTGGGTCTCCGAGCCGGTCGGCTCGACCACCTCCACCCGCAGCGGAATGTCGCCGCCGAGGCGGAAGGATTCAGGCCTGACGCCATAGATCGTCTCGCGGCCCGGCTCGGCCTTGCCAGGCCGCGCGATCGGCAGCCGGTGCCCGTGGCCGGTGACGAAGGTCGCGCGGTCGCTCGGATCGACGGCCCCGGTCATCATGTTCATGGCGGGCGAGCCGATGAAGCCGGCCACGAAGAGATTGTCCGGCCGGTCGTAGAGTTCCAGCGGGCTGCCCACCTGCTCGACGATGCCGTCATGCATGACGACGATCTTGTCGGCCATGGTCATCGCCTCGATCTGATCGTGGGTAACGTAGACCGTGGTCGTCTGCAGCCGCTGGTGCAGGTTCTTCATCTCCGAGCGCATCGAGACGCGCAGCTTGGCATCGAGATTGGACAGCGGCTCGTCGAACAGGAAGACCTGCGGCTCGCGCACGATCGCCCGCCCCATGGCGACGCGCTGGCGCTGGCCGCCCGACAGCTGCCGCGGATAGCGATCGAGCAGATTGGTCAGGCCGAGAATCTCGGCCGCCGGCCGGACCCGCTCGGCGATCTCCGCCTTGGAGGCCTTCTTCAGCATCAGCGAGAAGCCCATGTTCTCGGCAACCGTGATGTGCGGATAGAGCGCGTAGTTCTGGAAGACCATCGCGATGTCGCGATCCTTGGGCGGCAGCGCGTTGACCACCCGGTCGCCGATCAGGATCTCGCCGGAGGTGATGTGCTCGAGACCGGCCAGCATCCGCAACAGGGTCGACTTGCCGCAACCGGACGGACCGACCAGCACGACGAACTGGCCTTCCTCGATATCAATGGATACGCCGTGCAGCACTTCGACCGGGCCAAACGCCTTGCGCACGTCCCGAAATGTCACAGATGCCATTGAAGCCCCACCCTCGCAGCAATTTCAGGCGGTATACTGTATTCGCAGGCTCCCCTGCGCAATGGCTGGCGGGCGCCCGACGCCGAAATCTTGTGCTGCACCGCAAGGTAACCGCGGCCGTTACAGCGCGATTCCCGGCTTTTCGTATACGTTACGCTGGTCCGGCCTGCCGCTTCGCGTTACGCTTCGGCGCCGGCCGTTCCCCACAACAGCAACACGGTCGTCCGGAGGGTCGGCATGCCGGTCGACGGGGAGGAACCCATGACCATTCATCGACGCGCATTGCTCACCGGCGGCGCGGCGCTCGGCGCCGCTCTCGCCATGCCGCATGTCGTGCGGGCGCAGTCTCTGGCGCCGCAGCCCTCGCGCTATCCCGACGACGCCTGGGAGGTGCTGGATCGCCGCTTCTCGCAATACATGATCGGCAACACGCCGCTGCAGCGCCAGTGGAGCGGCGCCCTGTGGGCCGAGGGGCCGGCCTGGAACGGCGTCGGCCGCTACGCCGTCTTCAGCGACATTCCCAACAATCGCCAGATGCGCTGGGACGAGGTCACCGGCGCGGTGACGCCGCTGCGCCACCATTCCAACCATTCCAACGGCAATACCTTCGATTTCGAGGGCCGGCAGATCAGCTGCGAACACTCGACCGCCCGCGTCGTGCGCTACGGCCATCAGGGCCCGGCCGAGGTGCTCGCCGAGACCTTCGAGGGCAAGCAGCTCAACGCTCCCAACGACGCGGTGGTCCACCCGGACGACGGCGGCATCATCTTCACCGATCCGGGCTATGGCAGCCACTGGTACTATGAAGGCACCGTGCGCGAGCTCGAACTGCCGACCAGCATCTACCATATCGACGCCGCGAGCGGCGCGCTGACCCGGCTGAGCGACGAGATCTTCAAGCCGAACGGCCTGTGCTTCTCGCCGGACTACCGCACGCTCTACGTCGCCGATTCTGCCGCAACGCACCATCCGGAGCCGGCCCGGATCATCGCCTGGAATGTCGAGGACAATGGCCGCCGGCTGACCGGCCGGCGCGAGTTCGCGACGCTCGAAAGCGGCTTCCACGACGGCCTGCGCGCCGATGTCGACGGCAACGTCTGGGCGGCGACGGGCTTTGCCGGCGAAGGCCAGGACGGCGTGCATGTCTACGCGCCGGACGGCACCAAGATCGGCCAGATCAAGACCCCGGAGGGCTGCGCCAACCTCACCTTCGTCGGCGAGCACCGGAACCGGCTGCTGATGACGGCGAGCCAGTCGATCTATTCGATCTACACCGCCGCCCAGGGCGCCCATATCGCCTGATCGGCGACAGAGACGCGGCGGCAGCGCGATCCATCGCTGCCGCCCGTCCGGCCGGGCCCACACTACACTGCCTTATAATGATGCAATCATAAGTCGTGTATATATTTTAGCCATGAAGCGCGTGTACTGGGCGTGCTTCGGCTGCGTCTCGGCAGCGGAGGGCGGTCAAAATTCGGCAGAATCCGCCCTGCATAAAGTGCAGGGCAGCCATGCAGGTGGCCGCGACGCAGTGATTCCAGCGACTTGAACAGCCCGGCGCGTCGGGCAGCCCCGCCCGGGCGGCCCCACCGCCCCATCTGGCACACTCCATGCTGCGTCTGTCGCAATGCAGCATGAGGAGCCGATATGGGCGACAGACAGACGCAACTGGAAATCCGCGGCCTCGCCAAGACCTTCGCCACGCGCAGTGGCACGGTCCCGGTCGTCCGCGACCTGACCTTCGACATCTACGAACGGGACTTCGTCTCGATCATCGGCCCGTCGGGCTGCGGCAAGACGACGATCTTCAACATGATCGCCGGACTGCTCGAGGCCGATGGCGGCGTCATGCGCTATCGCGGCCAGCCGGTGGACGGCCTGCGCGGTCGCATCGGCTACATGATGCAGAAGGACCTTCTCTTTCCCTGGCGCACCGTCCTGCAGAACGCCCTGCTGGGCCTGGAAATGCGCAATGTCGACCGGCAGGAAGCCCGCGAGAAGGCCCTCGACTACCTCAACACCTTCGGTCTCAGCGGCTTCGAGAACGCCTATCCGAGCACCCTTTCGGGCGGCCAGCGCCAGCGCGTCGCGCTGATCCGCACCCTCGTCATGGACCCCGACATCCTGCTCCTCGACGAGCCGTTTTCGGCGCTGGATTACCAGACCCGTCTGCATCTGGAGGGCGTCCTCGTCGACGCGGTCGAGAAGTCCGGCAAGACGGTCATCCTGATCACCCACGACGTCGACGAGGCGGTCGCCCTGTCCAAGCGCGTCGTCGTCCTGTCCGGGCGTCCGTCCAAGGTGAAGGCCATCCACGAGATCGACATCGCCAGCCACTCCCCCGTGGAGTCCCGCAGCGATCCGCACTTCGCCCAGTACTTCCACCTGCTCTGCAACGAGCTCGATATCCAGACGCACTGAGGGCACCGAATGAGCATCACCACCACACGCAATCCTGCCGCGACCGGGGCCATGCCCCGTCGCCGCATCGACTGGCAGATCGCCAGTGACGGACTGGGCGGCGGCATCGCCCGGTCAGGGCTGCAGCTTCTCGCCGTGCTGAGCTTCTTCGCCTTGTGGGAACTTGGCGTGCGCTACGGCGGCGTCTCCGGCTTCCTGTTCGGCCAGCCGTCGGGGATCTTCGTCAATTTCGCCCGCTTCATTATGGACGGCTCGCTCTTCGTCGATGCCGGCTACACCACGCTGGAAGCGGTCGTGGGCTTCATCCTCGGCACCACCATCGGCACGTCGCTCGGCCTGTCGCTGTGGTATTCGGTCGGCGTCGCCAGGCTCGTCGAGCCCTTCGTCATCGCGCTCAACAGCGTGCCGAAGATCGCCCTCGCACCGCTGATCATCCTGTGGTTCGGGACCGGCTACACCTCGAAGATCGCGCTGGTCATCGCCATGACCGCCATCGTGGCGCTGATCACCGCCTACCAGGCGGCCCGCGATTCCGACAAGGACCTGCAGCGCCTGCTCACCTCCATGGGCGCCGACAAGCACCGCATCTTCTTCAAGGCGGTGGTGCCGTCCTCGCTGCCGGCGGTGATCGCCACCTTCCGCATCAATATCGGCTTCGCCCTTGTCGGCGCCGTCGTCGGGGAATTCATCTCCTCCCAGCACGGGCTCGGCCACCTCGTCTTCACGGCGTCGAATCTCTACGACCTCAACACCGTCTGGGTCGGGCTGTTCTCGCTGATGCTCCTGGGCTTCGCCCTCTACCACATCGTCAATTTCATCGAGCGGCGCGTGCTGCCGTGGAAGCAGGACCAGTCCACGCGACAGGTCGCAGCCTGAGGCTTGCGCCTCCCATCACCAGCAGGGGTACCAACAATGAAGAAGTTTCTCGCCGTCGCGGCCACCGTCGCCCTCACCGCCTTTGCCAGCCCGGCGCTGGCCCAGGACAAGACCGAGGTGACGATCTCCCAGGCCTTCCAGTCGCTGCTCTACCTGCCGCTCTACGTCGCCATGGACAAGGGCATGTTCGAGGCCGAGGGCCTGACCGTCATCAAGGAAAGCGCCGGCTCCGGCCCGACGGCGCTGAACTCGGTCATCTCCGGCAGCGCCGACTTCTCGCTGCACGGTCCCGAATGGACCGCCATCGCCTTCGAGAAGGGCGCCCCGGTCAAGACCATCGCCAATGTCGTCAACGGCGCCGCCGTCTGGATCCTCGCGGACGAGGATTTCGACTACAAGGGTCCCGAGAGCTTCGCCGACCAGACCGTGGTCGCCGGCATGATGCCGACCACCTCGACGTCGCTGTTCCTCAAGATGCTCGGCGAGAACGACGTCTCCGAGGACAGCGTGACGCTCACCCAGGTGCAGATCGGCGCCGAGCCGGCGCCCTTCATCGGCGGCCAGGCGCCGCTGGCGGTGATGTATGAGCCCGGCGTTGACCAGGCCGTCGCCGAGGGCAAGAAGGTCATCGTCTCCTTCCCGAAGGAATACGGCCCCTACGCCTTCTCCACCATCATGACCCGCACCGACATCGATGCCGACAAGGCCCAGAGCTTCGTCAACGGCCTCGAAAAGGCACTGGCGATGATCCAGGCCTCGCCCGCCGATGCGGTCGCGGTCGCCCAGAAGGAGTTCCCGAACCTCGACGCCAACGTTGTCGAGGCTGCCGTCAAGCGGATGATCACCGACGGCGTCTACGCTCCCAGCGTCGACATCACCGACGAGGCGATGACCACCAGCCTCGGCGTCCAGATCGCCCTCGGCAATCTCGACTCCCAGCCGGACTTCGCCAATTTCATCGACCGGCAGTTCATCGACAAGGCGATCGTCGACTGAGCGACCGCATCATCGATGCCGCGGGGCGCCCAGCGTCCCGCGGCGACGCATTCGAGGGGGATCTGACCATGGCAAACATCACCGCCTCCGCGGCCGGCATCGGCACTGCGGGCGACACGACGCTCGGCCCCGTCGGGGTCGCCTACGAAATGGCCGTCAGCAGCAATCCGGCCCTGCGCGCCTTCGCCCATCTGCCGGACACCGCGCCGGTCGCAGGCCCCAGCGGCCCGCTCGCCGGCCTCGCCGTCGGGGTCAAGGACATCATCGACACCGCCGACATGCCCACCGGCTACGGCTCGCGCATCGATCCGGCGCATGTACCGGCCGCCGACGCCTGGATCGTCGCGCGCATCCGCGAGCTGGGCGGCGCGGTCCTCGGCAAGACGGTCACAACGGAGTTCGCCTGGCGCAGCTCCGGCGCGACGGTCAATCCGCACAATTCGCGCCACACGCCCGGCGGTTCGTCGAGCGGCTCGGCCGCCGCCGTTGCCGCCGGCATCGTGCCTCTGGCGCTCGGCACCCAGACCATCGGCTCGGTGATCCGCCCCGCCGCCTATTGCGGCGTCGTCGGCTACAAGCCGAGCTATGGTTCGATCCCGCGCACCGGCGTCCATCCGCTGTCCTGGTCGCTCGACCATGTCGGCCTGTTCGCCCGCGACGTCGCCACCATCGCCAAGACCTATGGGCTGTTCGCCGCCGCCGACCCGTCAGATCCGCATGGCGACCTGCCGGCCGGCAGCGCGCCGGAGCCGGGCAGCGCCGCCGTCGCCGCCGAACGGCCCCGGATCGCCGTCATCGAGCCGCCCGCCTGGGACCGCGTCGATCCGCATCAGCGCGCCCTGCGCGACCGGGCGGCCGCAGCGCTGACGGCGGCCGGCGCGACGCTCGAGCCGGTGGCGCTGGACGCGCTCTACGCCCAGACCCTCGACGACATCATGACCGTTCTGCGGGTCGAGGGCCGGCATATCTACGAGGAGCGCGTCGAGCGCTTCCCCGATCGCACCAGCGATCATCTGAAGGCGCTGGTCGCCGACGGCGCCGGCATTTCCGCCAAGGCCTATGTGGCCGCGCTGGAGAACCAGAAGCATCTGCGCCGCGCGATGGCCGAGCACTTTGCCGGCTACGATGCGATCCTCACCGTGCCGGCAACCGGCGAAGCGCCGGAGGGGCTCGACAACACCGGCGATCCCGCGCTCTGCGCGCCCTGGACCTTCATCGGCGCCCCGGCAATCAGCCTGCCCGCGGGCTTCGGGCCGAACGGCCTGCCGCTCGGCATCCAGCTCGTCGCGCCTTGGAGCCGGGACCGGCAACTCCTGAGCGTCGCCGCTTTCGCCGAAGCGACCCTGGCGACGATGGGCTGATCAAGGCTGCGGACGGCCGCCTCCGCTTTGAGGCGGCCGTCCGGCTCAGACGATCAATCGTCCTTCTTGCGGAACGTCGTGCAGGCGGTCGGCATCATCTCGTCGCCATGGCCGGTCTCGACCAGCCAGTCCAGCGCGCCGCGTACGCCTTCGGCGACCTTGCGGGACGTGCCCGTCTCCTCGACGAGCTGGCTGTAATAGGTCAGGTCCTTGCGGGCATTCGCATTGGAAAAGCGCATCGGGGTGACGTCGCCGTCGAGGATGTAGGGGGCGGTGCGGTCGAGACCGGCGCCATAGCCGCCGCCGCGCCGCAGGCAGTCCACCAGAACCTCCGGTGCGATGTCGTTTTCGGCGGCGCAGGCCGCCGCCTCGGCGATCAGCGTGACGCTGCCCAGCGAAACGAAATTGTGCAGCAGCTTCAGCGTCTGGCCCCGGCCGATGCCGCCGGCATGGAAGCGGTTCTCCGAGAACGCCTCGAACAACGGCGTCAGCGCCGCGACCGTTGCCGCGTCACCACCGATCAACAGGTTGAGCCGGCCCTCCTCGGCCTCCTTCGGCGTGCGGGTCATGGCCGCGTCGACGAAGTCGCAGCCGACCGCCTTCACCGCTTCGGCAGCCCTCGTGGTGGCGCTGGGAATGCCGGTCGAGCAGTCGACGACGATGGTGCCCGGCCGCAGCGCGGCGGTGACGCTGTCGGGCCCCAGCAGCAACGCCTCGATCTGAGGGCTGCCGGTGACGCACAGGATCAGGACGTCGCACGCCGCCGCCAGCGCCGAGGCGTCATCGAAGCGCTTTGCCCCATCCGCGTCGAGATCGTCGCTCGGCTGGTTGCCGGGATGGTCGAGATAGGCGAGCGGCCAACCCTTCTTCTGGATGTTGCGGGCGATGCCGTGGCCCATCATCCCGACGCCGATCACGCCGACCGTCTGCTTCGTCATGCACTTGTCCTCTTGTGAGAAAGGGTCAGGCCATCGCCCGCAGGATGGCGTCGGTCATCTCGCTGCAGCGTGCGCGTCCGCCGAGATCGGTGGGTACGAAGTCGCCCGCCTCCAGCGTCCGGTCGACCGCCGCCTCGACGCGTCCGGCCGCCGTGGCAAGCGTGGCGTCGTCGTGCTTGTCCGCCAGCCAGCGCAGCATCATCGCGCCCGACAGGATGGCCGCCACGGGGCTTGCCAGATCCTGCCCGGCAATGTCCGGCGCCGAACCGTGGGCGCCCTGGAACAGGCCGTGGCTGTCGCCGATCTCGCCCGAGGGCGAAATGCCCATGCCGCCGACGGTGGCGGCTCCGAGATCGGAGATGATGTCGCCGAACATGTTCTCCGCGACGATCACGTCGTAGAAATCCGGTCGCTTCAGGAGATGCACGGTGATCGCGTCGGCATAGGCGTAGTCGATCTCGACATCGGGATAGTCGCCGTGCACTTCGTCGCAGATCCCGCGGAAGAAGGCGTAGCTGCGCAGGATGTTGGCCTTGTCGCAGACCGTGACGCGGCGCTTGCCGTCGCGCAGCGCGCCCTTGCGCTGGCGGGCCAGCTCGAAGGCGAAACGGGCGACGCGCTCGGTGCCCTTGCGGGTGATGACGAGGCTGTCGGACGCCATCTCGCCGCGCAGCACCACGCCGGCGCCGCGGCTGGCATAGAGCCCCTCGGTGTTCTCGCGCACGATGACATAGTCGATGCCGCCGCCCTCATAGGCACGCAGCGGCGAGGCGACACCCTTCAGAAGCTTGATCGGCCGCACATTGGCGTAGAGATCGAGCGCAAAGCGCAGCTTCAGATGCAGTTCGTTGCCGACCTCGGTGCCGTCCGGATAGACGACGCCCGGCAGGCCAGCGGCGCCGTGCAGGATCGCGTGATGCGTCCGGCAGGCCTCGGCGGTCTCGGCCGGCAGCACCTCGCCGGTCGCCACATGCGAGCCGGCGCCGCCTTCCAGCATGACGAAGTCGAGGACGCCCGCGCCGCAGGCCTCCGTCAGCACCCGCATGGCGCCCTGCGTCACCTCGGGGCCGATCCCGTCGCCCTCGATGGTCGCGATGCGGTACGGCGTCACTGCACTCATGCGGAAGTCCCTGGTCTGGCTGGAAGAATTGCGCCGGTCGGCCGGCTCACAGATGCGCCGCCGGCCACAGCGAGATCGCCGGCACGAAGGTGATCAGGAGAAGCGCGCCGAACACCACGAGCACCGGCACGATCAGCGAGCGGAACATGCTCTGCACCGGGATCCGCGCCACGGCGGCGGCGGCGAAGAGGTTCACGCCGAGCGGCGGCGTCACCATGCCGAGCGCCAGATTGACGATGACGATGATGCCGAAATGGACCGGATCGACGCCGAAGCCGATGGCGATGGGCGTGAGGATCGGCGCCAGGACAAGGATCGCCGCCGAGGTCTCCACGAACATGCCGACCAGAAGCAGCAGCAAGTTGACGAAGAGCAGGAAGCCCACCGCCCCGCCGAAGGTCGCTTCGGCCCAGCTGCCGATGACATTGGGCAGGCCCGACAGGCTGACGAGGAAGGAGAACAGTCCCGCGGTGGCGATGATCAGCATGATCGCCCCGGTCGCCACGGCCGATGCCCGGAAGATCCGCGGCAGGTCGGAGAAGCTCATCTCTCGGTAGACGAACAGGCCGACGACCAGCGCATAGACCGCCGAGACGGCTGCCGCCTCGGTCGGCGTGAAGATGCCGCCATAGATGCCGCCGAGAATGATCACCGGCAGCATCAGCGCCCAGAAGGCGTCGATGGTGCTCTTGACGATGGGCAGCGCGTCGTCGCCGTCCTCCTTGCCGATGCCCTTCAGCCGGCACCAGACCTGGGTCATCACGATGAGCGCGCCGGCGATGAGCACGCCCGGCCCGATGCCGGCGATGAACAGCTTGGTCACCGAGGTCTCTGTGGAGACGCCGAAGATGATCATCGGCACCGAGGGCGGAATGATCACGCCGAGTTCAGCCGAAGTCGCCTGGATCGTCGCGGCCATGGGCAGCGGATATTTGTGCCGCGCCATGGCCGGCACGAGGATCGCGCCGATGGCGAAGGTCGTGGCGACGGAGGAGCCGGAGATCGCGGCGAAGATCATGCAGGTGACGACGCAGGTCGAGGCCAGCCCGCCCTGCACGCCGCCCACCAGCGACTTGGCAAAATCCACCAGCCGGCGCGAGACGCCGCCATGGGTCATCAGATTGCCGGCCAGGATGAAGAACGGCACCGCCAGCAGCGGGAAGCTGTCGATGGAGGTGAAGATTTTCTGCGGCACCACCAGCAGCGGCAGCGGCGAGAAGAAGGCGACCCCGACGATCGCGGCGAGACCGATCGCGACGGCGACCGGGATCGACAGCGAGAAGAAGACCAGAAGGGCGGCGACGAGGGCGGCGTTCATTCGAAGGACTCCCGGTCGCGCTGGACGTCGTGCTCGGCCCGCGACGGCTCGATCGGGCGCAGGAATTCGAGGATCGCGCCCGGGATCGCCAGCACCGCGCCGACCGGGATCGCGGCATAGAGCCAGGAGATCGGGATGTTGAGCATCGCCACCTGCTGGGTCGAGACGCGGATCGTCATCAGGACGCCGAACCAGGTCAGCACCCCGAGAAAGGCGAGGATGCCGAGAAGGACAATGAAGGAGACGCTGCGCTGCATGCGGTCGGGCAGGACGCTGCGCACGAATTCCAGCGGGATCATCGCGCTCAGCCGGAAACCGGCGCCGGCGACGAGAAACACCATCCAGATCACCACGCCGCGGGCCAGCACCTCCGACCACGCCGCGGCATCGCCGAGAACGAAGCGCGTCACCACCTGCCAGAACACCAGCGCCGTCGCCAGCGCCAGCAGCAGGGCGGAGAGATTGTGGGTGAGAACGGTCAGCTTCTCGGCGGCGGTCAGGACGGCCTTGCGCATGGACGGCACCTTCGAGAGCTGGAGGGCGAGACGCGCGGCCTCCAGCGAAGCCGCGCGCGGGCGGTGGCCGCGAACCGCAGCCGGGCGGCTCTGGGCCGGGCACCGCGAGGCCGGACGGTCCGGCCCCGCGACTTGTCGAGTGGCTTACTTCTGGGCGTCGCGGATCCGCTGGATCATGGCCTCGCCATATTCCTTGCCGTAGCGATCATAGGTCGGCTGGACGGCATCCTGGAACGCCTTCTTGTCGACATCCTCGATCACTTCCATGCCGTTCTCGCGCATGGTGGCGACGCCGTTCTTCTCGGTCTCGGCAACGACCGCGCGGGTCGCCTCGACGCCGGCCTTGGCGGCTTCGCGGATCCAGCCCTGCTCTTCCTCGGAGAGCTGGTCCCAGTGGATCTTCGACATGGTGATGACCGCCGGCGAATAGACGTGGCCGGTCAGCGTCACGTATTTCTGCATGTCCCACATGTTGTTGGAGACGATGATCGGGATCGGGTTTTCCTGGCCGTCGATCGTGCCCTGCTGCAGCGAGGTCAGCACCTCGGTCCAGCTCATCGGGGTCGGCGATGCGCCGAGTTCCTTGAAGGCGTCGATATGGACCTGGTTCTCCATGGTCCGCAGCTTCAGGCCCGCCACGTCCGCGGGCGTCTGCACCGGCTTTACCGAATTGGTGATGTGGCGGAAGCCGTTCTCCGACCAGGCAAGGCCGATCATGCCCTTGTCCTCGAACTTCGCCAGCAGCTCGTCGCCGATCTCGCCGTCGAGGATCTCGTGGGCGCTGGCGTAGTCGTTGAAGAGGAACGGGAAGTCGAGCGCGTAGATCTCCGGCACGAAGCTGCCGACCGGACCGGTCGAGGTCATCGCCAGCTCGATCGTGCCGATCTGCTCGCCTTCCAGGAGCTCGCGCTCGCCGCCCAGCGAACCGCCGGCCTTGACGTTGATGGTGATCTCGCCTTCGGAGAGCTCGTTCATCTTCTCGGCGAAGGCCTTGGCGCCCTGGCCGTAGTGACCGTCCGGCGGCGTCACGATGGCGAAGTTCATTTCCTTGGCCGAAAGCGACGTCGCGGTCAGGGCGCTGGTCGCCAGAAGGGCGCCGGCGAGAATGCCTCTCAGGGTCATGCGTATTCCTCCCATTCGGTTCGGACCGTCTTGGTTGAAATTGCCCGCATCCTCCTGCGTCGGCAACCTCAAATCCGATGATGTTTACACCAGATATCCGATACGATATCCGTATGAGACTGAATGGCATTGGTCAAGGACGGGCTGTGGCCGACCGCAACACCGCCTTTCGCGGAGATCGCATGGGGGACTGGACCGCATCCGCGGACGACCTGATCGTGCAGGGACCGTCGCTCGGCGACGCGGTCTACGAGCGGCTGATCGACGACCTGATCGCCCTGAAGATCCCGCCCGGCGAACGCCTTTCCGTCGACAAGCTGGCCCGCCGCTTCGGCGTTTCCCAGACCCCGATCCGCGCTGCCTTGATCCGGCTGGAGGCCGAGGGTCTGGTCGTCAAGAAGCACCTGACCGGCTACTCGGTCGCGCCCCTGCCCTCCGTCGCCCGGCTGGAGAGCATCTTCGAGATGCGCGCCCTGGTCGAGCCGCGCAGCGCCGCGCGCGCCGCCGAACATGCCACGCCCGGCCAGCTTGCCGTGCTGAAGGAGATCGCCGCCGAGATGCAGGCGTTGTCGCGCGAGGACATCGACGCCCATTGCGCCCGGCTCGTGGTTCTCGACAGCCGGTTCCACACCGCCATCGCCGAGGCCTGCGGCAACGACCTCATCGCCGAGACGCTGGGCCGGCTGTTCACCCAGATGCACATCTTCCGGCTGCGCTATCACGCCAATGTCGGCCACGCCGTCATCGAGGAGCATGTCGGGATCCTCGAGGCGATCATCGACCGCGACCCGCCGCGGGCCGAAGCCGCCATGCTGGCCCATCTCGAAGCCGCCCGCGAGCGGCTCGAACCGCACGTCCGACACGCCGTCTGAACGACACCGGCCGCCGGCAGATCGTCCCGGCGTGCCCACCGCGCCGCCTGCGCGGACATTTTCCTGGGAGGAACATCACATGACAATCCAGTCCGGTCTCTGGTTCGATCCGACGAAGCTCCTGATCGGCGGCGAATGGCGCTCCGGGGCCGGCGGCCGGACCATCGCCGTCGAAAACCCCTCGACCGGCGAGAACATCGGACAGATCGCCGAGGGGACGGCCGCCGATGTCGAGGCGGCGGTCGCGGCGGCGGAAGCGGCGCTCGACGGCGAATGGGGCGCGATGACCGCCACCGAGCGCGGCCGCATCCTGGTGCGCCTGTCCCGCCTCGTCACCGAGCGCGCCGAGACGCTGGCCCATCTGGAATCGCGCGATGTCGGCAAGCCGCTCGGCCAGGCCCGCAACGACGCCGTGGCGCTCGCCCGCTATTTCGAGTTCTACGGCGGCGCCGCCGACAAGATCACCGGGGAGACCATCCCCTATCAGCAAGGCACGACGGTGCTGACCCTGCGCGAGCCGCACGGCGTGACCGCCCATATCATTCCCTGGAACTACCCCATGCAGATCATGGGCCGCTCGGTCGGCGCGGCGCTCGCCATGGGCAATGCCTGCGTCCTGAAGCCGGCCGAGGATGCCTCGCTCAGCGCGCTGGCCGTCGCGGCCCTGGCCGAGGAAGCCGGCCTGCCCGCCGGCGTCCTCAACATCGTCACCGGCTATGGCCACGAGGTCGGCGCGGCGCTGTCGGCGCATCCGCGCGTCCACCACGTCTCCTTCACCGGCTCGGTCGGCACCGGCCGGCGCATCCAGGCCGCCGCCAGCGAGAACGTCATTCCGGTGACGCTCGAGCTCGGGGGCAAGTCGCCGCACATCGTCTTCGACGATTGCGATCTCGACGCGGCCCTGCCGACCCTCGTCGGCGCCTGCGTCCAGGCCGCCGGCCAGACCTGCTCGGCCGCCTCGCGCGTGCTCGTGCAGCGCGGCGTCTATGACGAGGTGAAGCGCCGCATGGCCGAGGTTTATGCCGGGCTCGTCGTCGGCCCCGCATCCGCCGACCACGATCTCGGGCCGCTGGTCTCGGGCAAGCAGAAGGCGATCGTCGCGGGCTATATCGCGCAGGGCAAGGCCGAGCTCACGGTCGCCGGCGAAGGCACGATCCATGCCGACGCCCCGGCGGACGGCCATTACGTCGCGCCGATTCTCTTCGCCGATGTCGATCCCGACCACAGGCTTGCCCAGGAAGAGATCTTCGGCCCGGTACAGGTGCTGATCCCGTTCGAGGACGAGGCCGACGCCATCCGCATTGCCAACGGCACCGATTACGGCCTCGTCGCGGGCGTCTGGACGGAGAACGGCGCCCGCCAGATGCGGCTCGCCCGCAAGCTGCATGTCGGGCAGGTCTTCATCAACAATTACGGCGCCGGCGGCGGCGTCGAACTGCCCTTCGGCGGTGTCGGCAAGTCCGGCCACGGCCGCGAAAAGGGCTTCGAGGCCCTCTACGGCTTCTCCCGCCTGAAGACCATCTCGATCAAGCACGGCTAGGCCAAGAGAAGGACGGTATCGCAGGGCGCATGGCGCGCCCCGCGATACCGCTTCCCCCCTCGAACCTGTCCCCTTACCCGTCTGCCGTCAGTGGCTGATCATCCACGGCCGCTTGGCGGGAAAGGTCTTGGCGCCGGTCGGCATGGTCAGCGTCGCACCGGCTTTCGCGCGGCCCCCGGGCGCCGCGCAGCAGGAGCAGCCGGCGCCGTGCTTCTTGCCGCCCGAGCGCGGCGCGTTGGCGCTGCGTTCGTTGGTGGCGAAGGCGGTGCGGCGACCGGCATCCATGGTCGACAGCCGCGGCGCCGAGAGGATGACCCGGCGGGCGCTGTCGCCGCAGGACGGGCAATCGCAGGGCTCGCCAGCCTGCGCCATGGGGCGCAGGCTGGTGAAGGTGCCGCAATCGGCACAATCATAGTCGTAGAACGGCATCGCCTTACAGGTCCTGCGCGATGGGCATGTCGATCGAGCCGTCGAGGAACTTCGTCGGCCCGTCATTGCCCGGCATGATGTCGAACTCGAAGATGTCCGTCGGCAGCCACAGGGTGGCACAGGCGTTCGGCACGTCGACGACGCCGGAGATATGACCCTGGACCGGCGCGGTGCCGAGGATCGAATAGGCCTGGGCGCCGGAATAGCCGAACTTCTTCAGATATTCGATGGCGTTGAGGCAGGCCTGGCGATAGGCGATGTGGACGTCGAGATAATGCTGCCTGCCGGCCTCGTCGACGGAGATGCCCTCGAAGATGAGGTAGTCGTCGTATTTCGGCGTGATCGGCGAGGGCCGGAAGATCGGGTTCTTGACCCCGTATTTCTTCATGCCGCCCTTGATCAGGCTGACCTTGATGTGCAGCCAGCCGGCCATCTCGATGGCGCCGCAGAAGGTGATCTCGCCGTCGCCCTGGCTGAAGTGGAGATCGCCCATGGAAAGCCCGGCCCCGTCGACATAGACCGGGAAATAGACCTTCGAGCCACGCGACAGATCCTTGATGTCGCAATTGCCGCCATGCTCGCGCGGCGGCACGGTGCGCGCGCCCTCGGCCGCCGCCTTGGCCTTCGCCTCGCCCGTCAGCTTGCCCATATGGGCCGACTGGGTGTTCGGCAGGGCCGCCAGGGTCGGCACACGGTCCGGATCGGTGTCGAACAGCGCCTTCTCGCGGGTGTTCCAGTCGTCCAGCATCGCCCGGTCCGGCAGGCAGCCGATCAGGCCCGGATGGATGAGGCCGGCATAGCGCACGCCCGGCACGTGGCGCGACTTGGTGAACATGCCCTCGAAATCCCAGATCGACTTCTGGGCCAGCGGGTAGTGCTCGGTCAGGAAGCCGCCGCCATTCTGCTTGGAGAAGAAGCCGTTGAAACCCCACAGGCTCTCCTCGAAGGCGCCGATGTCGAGGATGTCGACGACGAGGAGATCGCCGGGCTCGGCACCCTTCACCCCGATCGGGCCGGACAGGTAATGCACCTGCTCGAGCTCGACGTCGCGCACGTCGGAAGCGTCGTCGTCATTCTTGATCTGGCCGCCGGTCCAGTCATGGGTCTCGACCTTGAAGTCGTCGCCCGGATTGACCCAGCAGGCCATCGGGATGTCGGGATGCCAGCGATTGTGGACCATCTCGTTGTCATGCGGCGACTGGGTCAAATCGACCTTGATCAGGGTGTCGGTCATGCCGTTGCGCTCCTTCGTTTCGGCTTCGGGAATGGTTGCCGGTCAGACCGACAGATATTTCGCGATGCGCGCCTCGTCGGCGCCGTCCACCGGCTCGTCATGGACAAGGTCGCCGTTCTCCAGCACCAGCACCCGGTCGGCGATGTCGAGGGCGAAGGACAGCACCTGTTCGGAGACGACGATGGACAGCCCCTTCTCGTCGCGGATGCGCTTCAGCGTGCGGCCCATTTCGCGAATGATCGAGGGCTGGATGCCTTCGGTCGGCTCGTCGAGGAGCAGGACCTTGGGCCGCGAAGCCAGCGCGCGGGCGATCGCCAGCTGCTGCTGCTGGCCGCCCGACAGATTGCCGCCGCGCCGGCCCTTCATTTCCAGCAGCACCGGAAACAGCTCGTAGATGTCCTCCGGCACCTGGCTTTCGCCGGTCACCGTCAGGCCGGTCTCGATGTTCTCGCGCACCGTCATGGTGGAAAAGATCATACGCCCTTGCGGAACGTAGCCAAGACCGCCCTTCACCCGCTGGTGGCTCTTCGCGCCCGACATGTCGGCACCGTCCACCATCACGGCGCCGGAGGACTGGGGCACGATCCCCATCAGCGACTTCATCAGCGTCGTCTTGCCCATGCCGTTGCGGCCCATGACGGCGACGATCTCGCCGGGCGCCACGTCAAAGGTCAGGCCGTGCAGCACCTCGCTCGAGCCATAGGCGACATGCAGGTCGGAAATGTTCAGCATCGGCGTGTTCCTCAGTGCCCGAGATAGACTTCGACGACCTTGGGATCGGCCTTCACATGGGCCATGTCGCCCTCGGAGATGACCTTGCCCTGGTGCAGCACGGTGACCCGCGTCGCGATGTCCTCGGCGAACTTCATGTCGTGCTCGATGACGATCACCGAGCGGCCCTTGATGATGCGGTTGAGGAGTTCGGCGGTCTTGACCCGCTCCGACACGCTCATGCCGGCGACGGGCTCGTCGAGCATCAGGAGTTCGGGGTCCTGGATCAGCAGCATGCCGATCTCCAGCCACTGCTTCTGGCCGTGGCTGAGGAACTCGGCGCGATCGTCCAGATGGTCGGCGAGGAAGATCATCTCGGCGATCTCCTCCACACGGTCCCGCACCTCCGCGTCGCGCTTGAACGCCAGCGCCCCGAACACCGTGCGTCCCCGCGGGAAGGAGATCTCCAGATTCTCGAAGACCGTCAGGTCGTCGTAGATCGACGGGTTCTGGAATTTCCGCCCGACGCCGGCATGGACGATCTGGTGCTCCTTCATCTTCGTCAGCTCCTGGCCGCGAAAGCGGATCGAGCCGGAGGACGCCTTGGTGCGCCCGCAGATCAGGTCGAGGGCCGTCGTCTTGCCGGCGCCGTTCGGGCCGATGATGACGCGGATCTCGTCGGGATCGACGTAGAAGGAGAGGTCGTCCACCGCCTTGAAGCCATCGAAGGAGACGGTGAGACCTTCCACGGCCAGGAGAAACTCTTTGGGTGTCGTCATGGCGCGGGTCCTTATTCGGCGGCGGCGGGAGCGACCGCGGCGTCGGGCGCCCGGCGGTCGGCGAGCGGCGCGGGCGAGCGGCGCAGGAACCGGTCGATCAGCGGCCGCACATGGCTGGTGAAGATGCCGGCCAGGCCGTTCGGGAAGGCCATGACGACGACGATGAACAGCGCGCCCATGGCGAAGAGCCACAATTCCGGGAAGCTCTCGGAGAAGGAGGTCTTGGCCCAGTTGACCAGCAGCGTGCCGTAGACCGCGCCGATCAGCGACAGGCGACCGCCGACGGCGCAGAAGATCACCATCTCGATCGACGGCACGATGCCGACGAAGGTCGGCGACATGAAGCCCACTTGCAGGGTGAACATCGCCCCGCCGACACCGGCAAGCGCCGCGGCGAAGCAGAACACGAAGGTCTTGAAGGCGGCGACGTCGTAGCCGGAGAAGCGGACCCGGTCCTCCTTGTCACGCAGCGCGACGAGGATGCGGCCGAGCTTGGAATTGCGCACGAGCATCGACAGGCCGATGGCGCCGAGCAGCAGGAGCGCGTTGACGAAATAGAGGATCGTCTTGGCGTCGTCGGTGCGGATATCCCAGCCAAGCAGGGTGCGCAGGTCGGTGATGCCGTTGACGCCGCCCGTATAGCCCTGCTGGCCGATGATCAGGATGGTCAGGATCGCGGCGATGGCCTGGGTGATGATGGCGAAATAGACGCCGCCGACCCGCCGGGTGAACATCGCGAAGCCGATGACGAAGGCGAGGATCGCCGGCACCAGCACCACCGCCAGAAGCGTGAAGCCGAAGGAGTGGAACGGCTCCCAGAAGAAGGGCAGCTCGGTCAGCTGGTTCCAGTCCATGAAGTCCGGAATGCCCGGGGTCGACTGGATCGCCGTCGCCTCCGGCGTCGAGGCCTCCAGCTTCAGGAACATGGCCATGCAGTAGCCGCCGAGGCCGAAGAAGATGCCCTGCCCGAGGCTGAGGATGCCGGCCGAGCCCCAGCACAGGACGAGGCCGACGGCGACGAAGGCGTAGGTCAGGTACTTGCCGACGAGGTTGAGGCGGAAGGCGTCGGTCATCGCCGGGATCACGACGATCAGCAGGGCTGCGAGGAGGAGGAAGCCGATCGCCTCGTATCGGCCGTTGGAAGACAGGAACTTCGTCATGGTTTGATCCTCACCGGCGGACTTTGAGGGTGAACAGGCCCTGCGGTCGCAGCATCAGGATGCCGACGACGGTCAGGAGGGTCAGCACCTTGGCCATCGACCCGGACAGGAAGAATTCCATGGTCGACTGGGCCTGGGAGATGGTGAAGGCCGAGGCGATGGTGCCCAGAAGGCTTGCCGCGCCGCCGAAGACGACGACCAGGAAGGTGTCGACGATGTAGAGCTGGCCGGCGCTCGGCCCGGTCGAGCCGATCATGGTGAAGGCGCTGCCGGCGACGCCGGCGATGCCGCAGCCCAGCCCGAAGGTCATCCGGTCGACCTTTTCGGTGTCGATGCCGACAGCGCCTGCCATGGTGCGGTTCTGGACGACGGCGCGGGTCTGGGCGCCGAGCCGTGAGCGGAACATGACGAGATAGACGCCGAGCGTGATGAGCAGCGTGATCGCCATGACGATGAGCCCGTTGATCGGGATCTCGATGATGTCGGTCAGAGGCAGCGAGCCCATCATCCAGCTCGGCAGGGTGACGCCCACCTCGCGCGCGCCGAAGATGGTGCGGTAGGTCTGCTGCAGGATCAGCGACAGGCCCCAGGTGGCCAGCAGCGTGTCGAGCGGGCGCTTGTAGAGAAAGCGGATCAGGCTCATCTCGACCGCCACGCCGAGGGCCCCGGAGGCGAAGAACGCCAGCACCACCGCCACGAAGAAGGAGATCGGCACCAGGGCCGGCAGGAAGGCTTCGAAGAAGCCCGCGACCAGATAGGTCACGTAGGCGCCCAGGATCATGAACTCGCCATGGGCCATGTTGATGACGCCCATCTGGCCGAAGATGATCGCGAGGCCGAGGGCCATGAGCACCAGGACCGAGAACAGCACCAGCCCGGCAAAGCCCTGCATGGCGAAGATCGATCCGAGTTCGCTCCAGGAATAGTCGGCAAACATCCGGGGCTCCTTGTTGGGCGGAAAGGGGCTCGGCGCACGGGTCGCGGCAGGCGGAACGTGGCGCGGGCGGGAAGACGGCTGGGTCGGGCAAGGGCCGGCGGTTCGGCCGATCGGCGGACCGTCCGCAAGGGACGGCCCGCCGGAGCGTTGCGGCTTACTGGTAGCCTTCCGGGAACGGATCGGGCTCCATCAGCTCCTCGGTCTCGTAGACCACCTCGTACTGGCCGTCGGCCTGGGCGTGGCCGATACGCGTCTTGGACCAGAGGTGATGGTTCTCGTGGATACGCACATAGCCTTCCGGCGCGGTGGTCAGCTCGATGCCCGGGGACGCCTCGCGCACCGCGTCGATGTCGAAGCTGCCGGCCTTCTCGACCGCGGCCTTCCACAGCCAGGGGCCGAGATAGGCGGCCTGGGTCACGTCGCCGATGACGATGTCCTCGCCCCACATGTTCTTGAAGTCGGCGACGAACTTCTGGTTGTTCTCGTTCGGCAGGCTCTCGAAATACTTCATCGCGGCATAGGCGCCCTCGATGTTCTCGCCGCCGATGCCGCGGATCTCGTCCTCGGTCACCGAGATCGTCAGGAGGACCGGGGCCTCCTTGGTCATGTCAATGCCGGCGGCCTTGAGCTGCTTGTAGAAGGCGACGTTGGAGCCGCCGACGACGATGGCGTAGATGACGTCCGGCTTCTTCAGCTTGATCTTGTTGATGACCGAGTTGAACTGGGTGTGGCCGAGCGGATAATAGTCCTCGCCGACCACTTCCAGGCCGAGCTTCTCGATGTGCTTGCGCGCGATCTTGTTGGAGGTGCGCGGCCAGATGTAATCCGAGCCAAGCAGGTAGAAGCTCTTGGCGTCCTTGTTCTTCACCACCCAGTCGATGCCCGACAGGATCTGCTGGGTCGCTTCCTGACCCGTGTAGATCACATTGGGCGACTCCTCGAGACCCTCGTAGAAGGTCGGGTAGTAGAGCATGCCGTTATACTGCTCGAACACGGGCAGAACCGCCTTGCGCGATGCCGAGGTCCAGCAGCCGAACACCGCCGCGACCTTGTCCTCGACGAGCAGCTTCTTGGCCTTCTCGGCGAAGGTCGGCCAGTCGGAGGCACCGTCTTCCTGGGTGTATTCGATCTTGCGGCCGAGGACGCCGCCCATGGCGTTGATCTGCTCGATGGCGAGCTTCTCGGCCTGGACGGAGCCGGTCTCCGAGATCGCCATGGTGCCGGTGACCGAATGCAGGATGCCCACCTTCACGGTGTCCTCGGTGACCGCGAGGCCGGTGGTGTTCACCTCCTCGGTCGGCGGCGTCTGGGCGAAGGCGGCGCCCGCACCGGTCACGGCAAGCGTCAACGCCGCCGCGGTCCCCAGCAGAAGCTGGCGTCGCAGCCTGGAGCGCAGGCCGTCACCTCTGGTCGCGTCTGTCATCTGAAACCCCGTCTTTGGATGAATGAGCCCGGCGGTCCGGACTGACCACTCGGTTGACAGGGCGATCATCGCGACGAATGCTGCAGAGCAACAATACGCAGATTGACGTATTCCGGTGCTGACCGTCAGGCCCCATCATCCCGCCATGCGGACGGGCCTTTGCGACAGGACGGGCGGCAGATCCCTGCGTGCGGAAACGGGGACCGCGGGCCGGCGGTCGCTGTCATCCATCGACCACGCCACACGGCGCGGCGACAATGTGAGGACGCGAATGCAGGACGGCTGTCTGTGCCTCTCCCGGGACGCGGCGTGAACGACCCGCGCAGCGCGCCCCAGCGCATCCTCCGGGTGCGCCGCAGCTACAACCAGTTCGTCGCCGACGAGACGCTGGAAGACTACGCCCTCCGCTTCACCGCCAAGAGCGCCCGGCGCTTCACGCCGATGCAGATCGCCATGACGGCGCTGGGCGGCATCTCGTTCCTGGCGCTGGAAGCCATCGGCGGCACGGTGACGCTGAGCTACGGCGTCGCCAACGCCCTGCCCGCCATCGCCTGCGTCGCCATCCTGATCTTCCTGGCCGGCCTGCCGATCTCGTTCTACGCCGCCAAATACGGCGTCGACATCGACCTTCTGACCCGCGGCGCCGGCTTCGGCTATCTCGGCTCGACGGTGACCTCGCTGATCTATGCGAGCTTCACCTTCATCTTCCTCGCCATCGAGGCGGCGATCATGGCGATGGCGCTGAAGATGACCATCGGCCTGCCGCTATGGGCCGGCTACATCGTCTGCGCCGTCGCCGTCATCCCCATCGTGACCCACGGCATCGCCCTGATCAGCCGCTTCCAGACGATCACCCAGCCGATCTGGGTGCTGCTCAACGTCGCCCCCTTCGTCGCCCTCGCGCTGGCCGGCGGCCTGCCCGACGCCGAATGGGCGGCCTATACCGGCACCCGCGGCGACGGCAGCTTCGACATCCTGCTGTTCGGCGGCGCGACGGCGATCCTCTTCGCTTTGACCGCGCAGCTCGGCGAACAGGTCGACTTCCTGCGCTTCATGCCGCGGCGCCGGGCCGGCCGGAGCGCCGCATGGTGGACGGCGCTGATCGCCGGCGGCCCCGGCTGGATCATCGTCGGCACGCTGAAGATCCTCGCCGGCTCGATGCTGGCGGTCTTCGTGGTCGGACAAGGCCTGTCGATCGCCGAGGCCCATCATCCCACCGTGATGTATCTGACCGCCTATGAGGCGATCATCCCGGACGCGACCGCGGCGCTGTGGATCACCGGCCTGTTCGTCGTCATCGCCCAGATGAAGATCAACGTCACCAACGCCTATGCCGGCTCGATCGCCTGGTCGAATTTCTTCTCTCGCCTCACCCACAGCCATCCGGGGCGCGTCGTCTGGGTGATCTTCAACGTCGCCATTGCGGTCCTGTTGATGGAGATGGGCATCCTGCAGGCGCTGGAGGAGATCCTGGCGCTCTACGCGATCCTCGCGGTCGCCTGGGTCGCGCCCCTCGTCGCCGATCTCGTCGTCAACAAGCCGCTCGGCCTGTCGCCGGCCCATATCGAGTTCAAGCGGGCGCATCTCTACGACATCAACCCGGTCGGCTTCGGCGCCATGGGCACCGGCATCATCCTCGGCGCCCTCGCCCATGTGGGCCTGTTCGGCGAGCTCCTGGCCGCGCTGTCGGTGTTCGTGACGCTGATCGCCGCCTTCGTCGCGGCTCCGGCCATCGCCTATGCCACCGACGGCCGCTATTATCTGGCCCGCAGGGCGCGCGACGACTGGGCCGGTCTGCCGACGCTGGCCTGTTGCATCTGCGAGCTCGAATTCGAGCGCGAGGACATGGCCTCCTGTCCGGCCTATGCCGGGCCGATCTGCTCGCTGTGCTGCACGCTCGACGCACGCTGCAACGACCTGTGCAAGACCGGCAGCCGGGCCCGCGAACAGATCGTCGACGGGCTGGCGCGCAACGTCTCCACCCGCCTCGCCGCCTTCGCCGATTCCGCCCGCGGCCATTATCTGGCGATCTTCCTGACCCTGATCGGCTTCAGCGCCGCCGCCCTGTCGCTGATCTACCTGCAGGCGACCCTGACCCGCTCGGCCGATCCGTCCACCGCGGCCATGGTGCTGGCGCAGGTCTTCGTCATCCTGATCATCTTCATCGGCATCGCCTCCTGGGTCTTCGTCCTCGCCCATGAAAGCCGCCGCGTCGCGCTCGAGGAGACGCGGCACCAGACCGGGCTTCTGACCCGCGAGATCGAGGCGCATCGCATCACCGATGCCGAGCTGCAGCGGGCCAAGGAAAAGGCCGAGGCCGCGAGTCTCGCCAAGACGCGCTTCGTCGTCGGCATGAGCCACGAATTGCGCACGCCGCTTAATTCGCTGCTGGGCTTCGCCCAGATCCTCGACAAGGATACGGCAATCCCGGAGAAGCGCCGTGAGGGCGTGAAGGTGATCCGCCGCAGCGGTGAGCATCTGGCCGGGCTGATCGACGGCCTCCTGGACATCTCCCGCATCGAAGCCGGCAAGCTGGAGATCTACCGCGACGAATTCGCCCTCGGCCCGCTCCTGTCGCAGATCGTCGAGATGTTCCGGCTGCAGGCCGGCAATGCCGGCATCGGCTTCGTCTACCGGGTCGAGGGGGCCTTGCCGGACATCGTGCGCGGCGACGCCAAGCGCACCCGGCAGATCCTGATCAATCTCCTGTCGAACGCCATCAAGTTCACCCGCGAGGGTCAGGTGACCCTGACGGTGCGCTATCGCAGCCAGATTGCCGAATTCGCCATTTCCGACACCGGACCGGGGATCGCCGAGGAGCATGTCGAGCGCGTCTTCGAGCCCTTCGAGCGCATCGAGGACGGCGCCGCGCGGCCGGTGCCCGGCATGGGGCTCGGGCTCACCATCACCAAGCTGCTCGCCGAGATCCTGGGCGGCGACGTCCGCCTGGCCTCGACGCTCGGGGTCGGCAGCACCTTCACGGTCCGCCTGATGCTGGCGACCGTCGTCGCCCCCGTCGGGGTCGTGGCCCAGCGCCGGGAGGTCACCGGCTATCGCGGCGAACGCCGGACCGTGCTGGTCGTCGACGACGAGCCGGTGCATCGGCAGCTGGTCGAGGAAATCCTGACACCGATCGGCTTCACCGTCCTCACGGCGGATGGCGGCGAGACCGGCCTGCGCATGGCCCGTCTCGCCGAGCCCGACCTCGTCATTCTCGATGTCAGCATGCCCGGCCAGAGCGGCTGGGAGGTTGCCGAGCGCATCGCCGCGGACGGGATCGCGAGCCGGATCGTCATGCTGTCGGCCGACGCCCGGCCCCAGTCGATCACCGGACCGATCGCAGACTGGGTGTCCAAGCCGCTGGTGATCGACACCCTGCTCGACACCATCGCCCGCACGCTGGGTCTCGAATGGCTGCATGACGACGAACCGGCAGGCGACGCGCCGGTCGCACCGGCTCCGGTGTCCGGCGCAAGCGACGGTGTCTACGACCTCGGCGCCCTTGCGGAGATCGACCGCAGCGATCTGCAGGCGCTGGTGGAGATCGGCCATGTGCGGGGGATCAACGCCAAGCTGGACGAGATCGCTCGCCGCGACCCGGGGGCTGCGGCCGGCGTCGCGCAGCTCCGCCTCGCCGTGGAGCGGATGGATTTCGATGCCGTCGAGACGCTTCTGGCGGGAGACGGGCGATGAACGCGGAACGCGGCGGCCACCGCACCACCGTCCTCGTGGTCGACGATTCGCCCGACACGATCAGCCTGTTGCGCACGGCGCTGGAGGATGAGGGCATGACCGTGCTCGTGGCCGCCAGCGGCTCGCGGGCGCTGGCCATCGCCCGCCGGGCGATCCCCGACATCATCCTGATGGATGCCGTCATGCCCGGCACCGACGGGTTCGAGACCACCCGCCAGATCAAGGCCGACAGCCGTCTGGCCGACATTCCGGTGATCTTCATGACCGGGCTCAGCGAGACCGAGCATGTGCTCGAGGCTTTCGAGGCCGGCGGGGTCGACTACGTCACCAAGCCCGTCGTCATCGAGCAGGTCTTCGCCCGCATGCGCGTCCACCAGGCGAATGCCCGCAAGACCCGCTCGGCCCGGCTCGCCCTCGACAGCGCCGGCCGCCATCTCTTCGCCATCGACGCGTCGGGCGAGGTTCTCTGGACGACACCTTGGGCCCGCCGCCACATTCTGGAAGCCGCCGAGGGGCCGATCCCCGCGAGCGTCCTGAAGACCATCCTCGCCAGCCTGCGCGAGGGCCGCGCGACCGCAACGGAGATCGGCACCGGCCTGAGCTTCGCCTTTCTCGGCGAGGCGGGGGACGGCGAATTCCTGTTGCGGGTCTCGCAGGTCGCCAGCGACGCGACGCTGATCGCGTCCCTCAATGCGAAACTGCCGATCTCCCCACGCGAGGCCGAGGTGCTGCTGTGGCTGTCGCGCGGCAAGTCGAACCAGGACATCGCCGACATCCTCAAGCTGAGCGTGCGGACGGTGAACAAGCATCTGGAGACGGTTTTCCGCAAGCTCGGCGTCGAGAACCGCTCAGCCGCCACCGCGATCGCCATGGAGCAGATCCGCGAATTCGTCTGATCGCCCGCCGGCAAGACCGCGGCCGGCTCCGCAGGCACCCCTTCCTTCACCGGTTCCCCAGGCGAGAATCGGACCGATCCTGCATCCGGCGCGGTCCGTGCGGGAACTTCTGCGCTCGCAACTCCTTGGCCAAGAGGCAACGGCAAGGTGGCACGCGGGACGCCGCAGGAAGGACGATGGAGCATGAGCAACGCCGCAGCGAACGACAGCAACCCGTCGGCCGTCCTCTACCGGATGGTCATGGACGGGCATGTCTGCCCCTACGGGCTGAAGTCGAAGGACCTTCTCGAGCGCGAAGGGTTCGCGGTCGACGACAACTGGCTCACCACCCGCGAGGAGACCGACGCCTTCAAGGCGAAACATGGCGTCGAGACGACGCCGCAGGCCTTCATCGGCGGCGATCGCGTTGGCGGCTATACGGATCTGCGCGAGCATTTCGGCAAGTCGGTCCAGTCTGAGGACCAGACCACCTACCAGCCGGTGATCGCCATCTTCTCGGTCGCCTTCCTGATGGCGCTGGCGGTCTCCTTCGCTGCATACGAGACGATCTTCACCGTGCGGGCGATCGAGTGGTTCTTCGCCATCTCCATGTGCCTGCTCGGCATCCAGAAGCTGCAGGACGTCGAGAGCTTCTCGACCATGTTCCTGAACTACGACCTGCTGGCCAAGCGATGGGTGCGCTACGGCAAGATCTACCCGTTCGGCGAGACGCTGGCCGGCGTGCTGATGATCGCCGGCACCCTCACCTGGCTGTCGGCGCCGATCGCGCTGATCATCGGGACGATCGGCGCCGTGTCGGTCTTCTATGCGGTCTATGTGCAGAAGCGCGAACTCAAATGCGCCTGTGTCGGCGGCGGCTCGAACGTGCCTTTGGGCTTCGTGTCGCTGACCGAGAACCTCGTGATGATCGGCATGGGCCTGTGGATGCCCCTGCGCATGATCTGGGGAGGCTGAGCTCCGGGGCACCGCAATCGGGGCGGCAAGGCCGAAACCTCGCCGCCCCTGGATCTGATCGTTCAGACGGCTTTGCTCACCATTGTTCCTGCGCGGCGCGCAGCATCAGCGTGTCGTAGCTGTAGTCCGAGATCCGCCACCACTGGTAGGTCCGGTCGCGATATTCCATCTGGTGGTCGAACAGCTTCTTGAAGGCCGGGCTCTTCTCGCCGAGCTCCGCATAGACCTCCCTCGCCGCCGCGTAGCTCTTCTGCAGGACATCCTGCGGGAAGGCGCGGAGTTGCGTGCCCTCGGACAGGAGGCGAGCGAGCGCGAGCGGGTTCTGGACGTCGTATTTCGCCGTCATCTCGGTGCCGGCGGCCATTGCCGCGGTCCGCACGATCGACTGGTAGCTGGCCGGCAGCGCCTTCCACTTCTCCAGATTGATGAAGAAGCTGAGCGACGCCGCGCCCTCCCAGAAGCCGGGGAAGTAATAGAAGGGCGCGATCTTCGACAGGCCGAGATTCTGGTCGTCCTGCGGACCGACGAATTCGGCGGCGTCGATCGTGCCGCGCTCCAGCGAGGGATAGATGTCGCCCGCCGCGATCTGCGTCGGCACCAGGCCGAGCCGCTGCAGGACGTTGCCGGCGAGGCCGCCGATCCGCATCTTCAGCCCCTTCAGGTCCTCGGCGCTGTTGATCTCCTTGCGGAACCAGCCGCCCATCTGGGTGCCGGTGTTGCCGCCCGGGAAATGGATCAGATCGTAAGTCGCGCAGAACTCGTTGAAGAGGTCGTTGCCGCCGCCCTCGTAGAACCAGCCATTCTGCTGGCGGGCATTCGGGCCGAATGGAATGCAGGTGCCGAAGGCGAAGGCCGGATCCTGGCCGATATAGAAATACGAGCCGGTCTGGCCCATCTCGACGGTGCCGCGCTGCACGCCGTCGACGATGCTCAGCGGCGGAATGATCTCGCCGGCGGCAAAGACCTGGATCTGGAAGCGACCGTCCGTCGCCTCGGTCACGGCCTTGGCGAAGGAATCGGCCGCGCCGTAGATCGTGTTCAGCGATTTCGGATAGCTCGATTGCAGGCGCCAGATCACCTCCGGCTGCGACTGCGCCAGCGCCGGTGCGGCGAGCGTACTGCCGACGGCGCCTAGTCCGGCCGTCGCCATGAAGTTTCTGCGGTCCATCACTCTTCCCCCGTTTCGGTGGCCCGGATGGGTCCGGGCGCCTCCCCCGGCGCGTGCGCCTGGCGCCGCGCCGCATGTTCACATCGCCGTCGTCAGGCCCCCGTCCACCACGAGGACATGCCCCGTGACGTAGGATGCGGCGGGCGAGGCCAGGAACACCGCCGCGCCGGCGATCTCCCGTGGCTGTCCCCAGCGCCCGACCAGCGACCGGCCGGCGAAATGCTCCGCAGCCTTCGGATCGGCGATCAGATCGGCATTGGCTTCCGTCGCGAAACCGCCCGGCGCGATGGCGTTGCTGGTGATGCCGTGCCGGCCGTATTCGGCCGCCAGCGCCCGCACCAGGCCGGTGAGCCCGTGCTTGGACGCCGTATAGACCGCGTCGTTGGCGCGGGCGACATGGCCGGCGATCGACGTCATCATGATCAGCCGGCCATGGCCCTGCAGCACCATCAGCGCCGCCGCCTCGCGGGCAAGGACGATGCCGGCGGTCAGGTTCGTGTCGATGAGCGCGCGGATGTCGGCATCGGAAAACTCCGCCAGCGGCTTGCGGTCGCGAGCCCCGGCATTGTGCACGAGAATGTCGAGCCGGCCGGCCTTCGCATGGATCCGGCGCAGCGCCGCGCGCGTCGCATCGGGATCGGTGAAATCGAAATCGGCGATAACCGGCTCATGCGCGGTGCCACTGATGCTGCCCGCCGCCGCCTCGAGGCGCGACCGGTCGCGGCCGGCCAGAACGACCCGGGCCCCCGCCTCGGCCATCGCCCGCGCGACCTCCAGCCCGAGCCCGCGGCTTGCGCCGGTGACCAGCGCCACCTGCCCGTCGAGCGAAAACAGGCCGGGCACGGGGCGTGATGCGGCTTGCAGCGTCACGCGGTCCGCCACGGCCCGGCTTGTCCGACTGTCGCCCCGTTCGTCATCGATCCCCCCGAACCGCCGCCGCATGCGCCGCCGGTCATGGCGCGCGTCGTGCCCCGCAGCGCAGCGCATACGATACGATTCGTCCCGGACTGTCATGCGGTATTACGACAGCACTTGGAGGCGGAAGAAATGCGCGCCATCCGCAAATGAAGGCAAAGTTTCCCGGCCTGGCGAAGATCGCACTGGTTTGTGCGCCGCACTCTGTGATTACCTTCCCGAGGCGCCGGTACCTCGGTGCTTTGCCGCATCGGGAGAGTGCGGCTGATCACCGTCTGGGAGGATAACATGACGAGGCTTCTCAAAGCTGCCGTATTGGCAGCCACCATCATGCTTGCGACCGGCGCCCATGCCGAGACCGCCGACAAGCGCATTGCCCTGTCCAATAATTACGCCGGCAATTCCTGGCGCCAGGCCATGCTGGAGAGCTGGAAGACCGTGACCGACAAGGCCGTGGCCGACGGCATCGTCGCCGAGGCCGACGCCTTCACCACCGCCGAGAACCAGGCCACCGAACAGGCCGCGCAGATCCAGAACATGATCCTGCAGGGCTACGACGCCATCGTCATCAATGCAGCGTCGCCGACGGCGCTCAACGGCGCCATCAAGGAAGCCTGCGATGCCGGCATCACCGTCGTCTCCTTCGACGGCATCGTCGAGGAGCCCTGCGCCTGGCGGATCGCCGTCGACTTCAAGCAGATGGGCGCCGACCAGATCGACTATCTGAAGGGCCGCCTGCCCGACGGCGGCAACCTGCTCGAAATCCGCGGGCTGGCCGGCGTCTTCGTCGACGACGCCATCTCGTCCGGCATCCATGCCGGCGTCGAGGCCAATCCGCAGTTCAAGATCGTCGGCTCGGTGCATGGCGACTGGGCCCAGGACGTCGCCCAGAAGGCCGTCGCCGGCGTCCTGCCGTCTCTGCCGGAAGTGGTCGGCGTCGCGACCCAGGGCGGTGACGGCTACGGCGCGGCGCAGGCCTTCGAGGCCGCTGGCCGGCCGACGCCGATCATCGTCATGGGCAACCGCCAGGACGAGCTGACCTGGTGGGCCGAGCAGCGCGATGCCAATGGCTACGAGACCATGTCGGTCTCGATCGCGCCGGGCGTGTCCACCCTCGCCTTCTGGGTCGCCCAGCAGATCCTCGACGGCAAGGAGGTGCCGAAGGATCTCACCGTGCCGTTCCTGCGGATCGACCAGGACGGGCTCGACGAGGCCCTGAAGACGACGCCCGAGGGCGGCGTCGCCAATGTCGAGTACACGCTGGAAGACGCCCAGGGCGTGATCGCCGGCACCAACTGAGTTCGAACCCGATGACGACAGGCAGTGACGCTCCGGGGGCAGCCGGCCCCCGGGGAAACATTCTGGTCGCGCTGGAGAACGCGCGCAAATCCTTCGGGCCTGTCCGGGCTCTCGATACGGTCGACCTGGCGGTGACGGGCGGCGAATGCCTCGCCCTCGTCGGCCATAACGGCGCCGGCAAGTCGACCCTGGTCAATCTGATCAACGGCAATCTGGAGCCGAGCGACGGCGCGGTCCGATACGGCCTGGCCGACGGCACCGACGGTTCGGGCCAGATCGCGCGGCGCCGGGCCGGCGTGCGCGCCGTGCATCAGGAGCTGTCGCTCTGCCCCAATCTGACCGTCGCCGAGAATGTCCGCATCTCCCAGCGCGACCTCACCGGTCGCGGCTGGCGCGGCCGGGCGGCGCAACGCGTCATGGCGGCGCTCGACGAGATCTTTGCCGGCCACCGCATTCAGCCCGAGGCGATCGTCGGCGACCTGACGCTGACCGAGCGCCAGATGGTCGAGGTGGCGATCGGCTTTGCCGACGGCGCCGAACCGGCGCGGCTCGTCATTCTGGATGAACCGACCTCCTCGCTGGACGGCTCGATCGCCGGGCAGTTGCTTGCCCATGTCCGCCGCTTCTGCGCCGGGGGCGGCTCGGTGATCTTCATCTCCCACATGCTGGGCGAGGTCTTCGACGTGGCGACACGGATCGCCGTGATGAAGGACGGCCGCGTCATCGCCGATCGCGAGGCCGGGCACTTCACCCGGCAATCGCTGGTGTCGGCGATGGGCCATGTCGCCTCCGAAAAGGCCGCGCAGCGTGTGCGGCCGCAGGGCGACGACATCCTGTCGACGCCGGAAGGGCTGAAGGCGCGACGCGGCGAGATCGTCGGCCTTGCCGGGCTGGCCGGCCACGGTCAGGCCGAAGCGCTGGCCGCCTTCTACCTGTCGCAGACGTCCAACTGGCGGGGCCGGGCGCCGCAGGCGGTCTTCGTCGCCGGTGACCGCGGCCGCGACGGCATCTTTCCGCTGTGGTCGATCCTGCGCAATGCGACGCTGGCCGCCCTGCCGCAACTGACGCGCCGGGGCATGGTCGATGCCGACGGCGAACGATCCCTCGCCGAGGACTGGCGCGAGAAGATCGGCATTCGCACCGACGACATCGACAACCCGATCCTGTCCCTGTCCGGCGGCAACCAGCAGAAGGTTCTGTTCGCCCGGGCCCTGGCGACCGAGGCCCCGATCGTCGTCATGGACGACCCGATGCGCGGCGTCGACATCGGCACCAAGACCCAGGTCTACGAGATGATCCGCCGCGAGGCCGACGCCGGCCGCACCTTCCTCTGGTATTCGACCGAGATCGACGAGACGTGCCTGTGCGACCGCGTCTTCGTCTATCGCAACGGTGCCATCGCCGCCGAGCTGACCGGCGCGGCGATCACCGAGGAACAGATCCTGTCGAACAGCTTCGAGATGCAGGGTCAGGCCGCATGAAGCCGAATCTGCGCATTCTCCTGCCGGTGCTCTCGCTGGCGCTCCTGCTCGGTGCGGTCTTCGTCATCCAGCCCCGCACGATGAGCTATCTCGGGCTCAACCTGCTGTTCAACCTGGCGGTGCCGATCGCGCTCGCCACCGTCGCCCAGATGATCATCATCATGGTCAACGACATCGACCTGTCGGTCGGCACCTTCGTCAGCTTCGTGGCCTGCGTCACCGCCACATGGCTGAACGACGCACCGCTGATCGGCGCCGCGATCCTCGCCGCGTCGGTCCTGGCCTATGCCGGACTGGGCGCGCTGATCCAGGCCCGCGGCCTGCCGGCCATCGTCGTCACCCTCGGCATGTCCTTCGTCTGGGCCGGGCTGGCGCTGATGATCCTGCCCTCGCCGGGCGGTGCCTCGCCGGGCTGGCTGCGCTGGCTGATGACGGCCAAGCCGCCGATCGCGCCGATGGCGATCGTCGCCAGCGTGCTGATTGCCGGCCTCGCCCATCTCCTGATCATGCGCTCCTCCTTCGGCACCGTGCTGCGCGGCTTCGGCGGCAACGAGCGGACGCTGGCCCGGGCCGGCTGGTCGCTGATCCGCCTGCGCGCCAGCGCCTATGCCCTGTCGGCGGTCTTCGGCATCCTGTCGGGCATGACCCTCGTCGGCCTGTCGACTGCCGCGGACGCCAATATCGCGCTGCGCTACACGCTGCTGTCGATCGCTGGCGTGATTCTGGGCGGCGGCGAGTTCACGGGCGGCCGCATCTCGCCGGTCGGCGCGGTGATCGGCGCCCTGACGCTGGCCCTGGCCGGCAGCTTCCTGTCCTTCATCCGCCTGTCGCCCGACTGGCAGATCGGCGCCCAGGGGTTCATCCTGATCATCGTGCTCGCCGCGCGGCTGCTCCTGTCGGTCCGGCGGCGCAACCGGGGCGTGGCGGCATGATCGCGACGCTCTTCTCGCGCGCCTGGATCTGGGCCTTCGTCGCGGCGGGCATCACCTTCGCCTTCACCGCAGCGATTGGACAAACCGCCGGCGGCACCGGCCTCCTGGTCGCGGCCCTGACCTTCTCGGCCTTTTCGGTCATTGTCGGCCTCGGCCAGATGTTCGTCATCACGCTGGGACCGGGCAATGTCGACCTGTCGATCCCGGCGACCATGACCCTCGCGGGCACCGTGTCGTTGAAATATATGGGTGGCGCGGCCGGGGCCGATGTCGCGCTTGTCGGGCTCCTGGTCGCGCTGGGCATCGGCCTCGGTGCCGGCATCGCCAATTTCGCGCTGATCAAGCTCCTGCGCATCCCGCCGATCATCGCGACCCTCGCCTCGTCCTTCGTCTATCTGTCCCTCGCGATCTGGTCGAACCGCGGCATCCGTATCAAGCCGCCCGAGGCGCTGTCCGATTTCGCCATCGGGCGCAGCCTCGGCGTGCCCAACGTCGCCTGGCTGGCGCTCGTCATCGCCGTCATCGCCTGGGTGGCGCTCAATCGCGCCGCCTATGGGCGCAATCTGTCCGCTAGCGGCCAGAACCCGCGCGCAGCGCGGCTCGCCGGCGTGCCCGTCGATGCGGTGCGGGCCATCACCTACGTTCTCTGCGCCGGGCTCGCCGGGCTCACCGGTTTCCTGCTGTCGTGCTTTTCCGGCGGGGCCGCGCTCAACATGGGCACCGAATATCTCCTGACCTCGATCGCCGTCGTGGTCATCGGCGGCTCCTCCATCGGCGGCGGCCGCTCCAACGTGCCCGGCATCTGGGCTGGCGCGCTGTTCCTGTTCCTCATCGTCTCGATGCTGAATTCCTACGGCCTCGGCGCCGGCGTCCGCCTCCTGATGACCGGCCTCATCATCATCGCCATCGTCGCCGCCGGCAGCCGGCCGGTCAGGGGCTGAGGAGGGCAAAGCCCGGGAGTCCGGGATCGAGGCCGGCCGGAATAGCCCGGCGGGCGGGCGCGCACGGTCGGCGGGCTGACGGGCACGGCGCCATCTCTCCGTCGCCGCAGTTCCCGCTTCTTGTGATGGACACGATCCGCGGCGAGATGGGCTGCCCTGCTCCGATGGCGGCCCTTGCGGATGGCCTCGACCTGATCCGCAGAAGGCACCGCACCAGCGATCGCTTGCAGACGACACGCTTCGTATAATACGCCTGCATACAGACGAATACGAATGCAGGAAATCGCGAGGGGAGCGGGACGATGCCGGAGACCGAACAAATCATTCAGGTGGAGGCGCTGACCGCAGTCGCGGCGGCCATTCTCACGGCGAACGGCCTGCCGGCGGAGGATGCGCGCTATTGCGCCGAATGTCTGGTCGAGGCGGATCTGCGCGGCGTGTCCTCCCACGGCGTCGCGCGCCTGCCGGTCTATGCCCGCCGACTCAAGGAGGGCGTCCTCAACCCCGCCCCGACGCTCACCGTGACAGAGCGCATGCCGGTCGCCGCGCATGTCGACGGCGACAACGGCATCGGCTTCGTCGTCGCGCGCAAGGCGATGGACATCGCCATCGAGAAGGCCGCGATCTACGGCGTTGGCCTCGCCGCCGCCTCCCGCTCCAACCATTACGGCATGTCGTCGCTCTACGTGAGCCGCGCGCTCGAGGCCGGACTGGCCTCCTTCGTCTTCACCAATGCTGCGCCGACCATGCCCGTGTGGGGCGGACGCGACCCGTTTCTCGGCACCAATCCGCTGGCGATGGGCGCGCCGGGACCCACTCCCTTCATCCTCGACATGGCCACCTCGGTCGCCGCCAAGGGCAAGGTGCGCCGCGCACTCGCGAAGGGCGAAACGATCCCCGAGGGCTGGGCGCTGGATGGCGAGGGCCGGCCGACCACCGATCCGGCCGCCGCACTCAAAGGGGTAGTGCTGCCGCTGGGCGGTCCGAAGGGCTCGGGCGTCGCGGTGATGATCGATGTCCTGGCCGGCATCATGTCGGGCGCCGCCTCCGGCGATCGCGTGATCAACCAGAATGACGACTTCACCCGCGGCCAGGACGTCGGCCATTTCTTCCTGGCGATGCGGCCGGATCTGTTCATGCCGGCAGACGCCTATGCCGAGCGCGCACGCGATTACGCGGAACGGCTGCGGGCCGGCCGGAAAGCCGCAGGCTTCGAGGAGATCCTGCTACCAGGCGAGCCGGAAGCCCGCCGCGCCGAACAGGCCCGCCGGACGGGCCTGCCCCTCTCCACCCAGGACATCGCCGCGATCGATGCGGCGGCGAAGGACGCCGGCGTTCCGGGCCTTGGCTGAACCGGCGGGCCACCGGCCCCGGCGTCGGGGCGGGGCCGGAATTCAGGCCCGGTCGAGAAGCGATCCGGGCCTTTTCGATCAGGCCTGTTCGGTCTCGGCCAATGGCGCCAGGGCGAATTTGGCGGCGGTGGCGTTGAGGTCGGCGACGACATTGTCCGGCAGGTCGATGCCCTCGGCGCTGTTGCTGCGCGCCCGCTCCATCTCGACCTCTCCGGGCATCTTGATCTCGGAGAAGCCTTCGGCGGTGGCGCTGTCCTTCAGTTCGAGGACGAGGTCGCGTACCCGCGCCGCATAGCCGCTCGATGCATGGATGCGCGAGACGTCGATCAGCAGCATGAAATGGCCGATGTCCTGCGGCGTCTCGAAATCGCTGTAGAGATTGCCGAGCGAGCCGGCGAAGCGGCCGCCCGACAGGACACCGCACAGAACCTCGACCATGATCGCCAGAGCCGAACCCTTCGGGCCGGACAGCGGCAGGACGACGCCGCGTTCGGCCGCACGACCGTCGCAGGTCGGCTTGCCGTCGACGTCGAGCGCCCAGCCTTCCGGGATCGCCTCGCCGCGCTTGGCCGCCTCGACCACCTTGCCGCGCGCGACCACCGAGGTCGCCATGTCCATCATGATCGGCGTGCCGCCATCCACCGGCGTGCCGAAGGTCACCGGATTGGTGCCGATCACCGCCTGCCGGCCGCCGAAGACCGCCATGGAGGGCGGCGCGTTGGTCATGGCCAGCGCGATACAGCCGGCAGCCACCGCCTTTTCGACATAGAAGGAGCCGGAGCCGTTGTGGTTGCTGCGGGCGACGGCCGCCACGCAGACGCCCTGCTCCTTCGCCGTCGCGATGGCCGCCTCGACCGCCGCGTCGCTGACCACCGGCCCGGGCCCGTTGTCGCCATCGACCTGCAGGAAGGCCGGCGCCGGCCGCTCGAAGCGGATGTCGGGCCGGGCGTTGACGGCGCCGGCAGCGATGCGCTCGGCATAGATCGGAATGCGCGTCAGCCCGTGCGAGCCATGGCCGCGCAGATCGGCATGGATCAGGACGTCGGTGACCAGCGCCGCATGATCGGGGCTCAGTCCGCTCGCCTCGAAGAGCGCGTTGGAGAACGGCCGGAGCGTCGCAAGGGAAAAGCGGGTCATCGGGTCGGCCTTTCGTCGTCGGTGCCGTTCATCTGATCGTAGAGGAGCCCCAAAGCGGCGCTGTCGAGCTTGGCGAAGCCGCTGTTGCAGGCCGCGACCAGGAGCTGGTGGGCAAGCCCCGTTGCCGGCTGGGCGCGCTTGTAGTGGGCGCCGACGGCCGCCGCGATGCCGAGATCCTTGCGCATCAGCTCGGCCCGGAAGCCGGGCTCCAGATTGCCCTCGATGTAGCGCAGGGCATGCGCCTCGAGGACGCCACTGCGGGCTGCGCCCGAGGACAGCACCTCGCGCATCACCTTCGGATCGACACCCGCGGCGCGGGCGAGCGCCACCGCCTCGAAGGCGCCCATCATGTTGACCGCGACCATCAGCTGGTTGCAGGCCTTCACCGCCTGTCCGGCGCCGAGCGGGCCGACATGGTGGATGTTGGTACCCATGGCGTCGAGAACCGGACGCGCGCGCGCGACATCGGCGTCGCTGCCGCCGCACATGATCGTCAGCTTGCCCTCTTCGGCACCCTTGCGACCGCCGCTGACCGGCGCATCGACCAGGCCGGCGCCGACATCCGCCAGGGCAGCCGCCATCTCCTCGGCCTCGAAGGGCGCGATGGTGGAACAGTCCACGAGCAGCCCGCCCTCCCACGACGCCGAGGCGAGACCGTTGTCGCCGGACAGCGTCTGGCGCAAAGCCGCCGCATCCGGCACGCAGGTGACGATCAGTGTCGTGCGGCCGGCGATCGCGGCGGGGCTGTCGACGATCTCGGCCCCGAGCGCCCGGAAGGCCTCGGCCTTCTCGGCCGACGAGGTCGTCGCCACCAGCTTGAAGCCGGCCTTGAGGATGTTCTTCGCCATGCCGGCGCCCATCACGCCGAGCCCGATGAATCCGATGGTGTCCGTCATGGGGTCTGTGTCCTTTCGACTGGCTGCGCCCTGCCCTGCCGCCGGCTGCGGTGGGCGGCGAGGACGAACAGGGCAAGCGCCGCCACGCCGAGGGTCAGCGAGACGGGATTGGTCAGGAACGGCTCGAACGATCCCTGGGACCGGGTGAGCGCCTGTCGCAGGGCCTGTTCGAAGGGCGGCGTGATGATGAAGGTGATGAGCAGCGGCGCGACGGGGATGTCGGTCCGGTTGAAGATGAAGCCGAGCACGCCCGCACCCAGCATCACGTAGATGTCCATGACGTTGTTGCGGGTGACATAGCTGCCGGCCACGCACACCAGCGCGACGCAGGGCATCAGGTAGATCTTCGGGATGCGCAGCGTCATCGCCAGCGGCCGCACGGCGAAATAGCCGATCGCGACCATCAGAAGCGTGGCGAACAGCAGCGCGAAATAGATCGTGTAGACGATGTCCGGCGAGGTGATGAAGATCAGCGGTCCGGGCGTCACCCCCTGCAGGACGAGCGCGCCGAGCAGGATCGCGGTGACCGCGTCGCCGGGCACGCCCAGCGCCAGGGTCGGGATGAAGGTCGCGCCGACGACGGCATTGTTGGCGCTTTCCGAGACGGCGACGCCGCGCGGGTCGCCCTTGCCGAAGGTGTTGTCCTTGTTGAGCGACCGCTTGGCGTCGGCATAGGACATGAACGACGCGATCGTCGCGCCGATGCCGGGCATGATGCCGATGGCCGAGCCGATCGCCGAGGCGCGGGTCATCGGCATGAGCATGCCCTTGATCTCGCTCCAGCGCAGGCGGTTGGCCGCCAGGTCCTCGTCGCCGAGATCGAACTTGCGTTCGCCCTGGGAGAAGCGGCGTGTCGCCTCCTCGATGATTTCCGCCACGGCGAACAGGCCGACCAGCAGCGGCACATAGGTCAGCCCGTCCATCAGCGCCGTTGAGCCGAAGGTGAAGCGCGGCGTGCCGACCATCGGATCGGTGCCGACGGTGGCCAGCAGCATGCCGATCGCGCCGGACAGAAGCCCCTTCATCAGCGAGTTGCCGGACAGGATGCCGATGATCAGGAAGGTGAAGAACAGCAGCGAGGCGATCTCCACCGGCCCGAAGCGCAGGGCAAAATTCGCCAGTTGCGGGGCCAGCAGGACGAGCAGGACGATGCTGAAGATCGAGCCGAAGGCCGAGGCGATCAGCGATATCCGCAGCGCCTTGGTCGCCAACCCCTGCTGGGCCATGGGATAGCCGTCGAAGATGGTCGCGGCGGACGCCGGGGTGCCCGGCGCATTGAGCAGGATCGCCGAGATCGAGCCACCGAAGATGCCGGCGCCGTAAAGGCCGATCAGCGTCACCAGCGCCTGGTCCGTCGGCATGAAGATGGTCAGCGGCACGGCCAGCGCCACCGCGATATTGACCGAAAGGCCGGGAATGGCGCCGATGATCAGCCCCACCGCCACCGAGACGAACAGGGTGAGCAGGGTGACCGGCTCCATCAAGCCCCAGAAGGCCTGCAACAACGGGTCCATTGATACCCCTTCGGGTGGTTAGAACCACGCCCCGGACGGCAGCGGGATCAGGAAGAGCTTGCGCAGCACCTGATCGACCAGCACCGGGACGGCGAGCGTCAGGATCAGGGCGATGAGCCAGCTGGCGGGGCGGTAGACGAGGAACACCGCCACCATGAACAGCACCGAGGCGGCCAGGAAGCCGATCGACGGCATGGCGAGGGCGTAGACCACCAGCATGACGGTGAAGACGAGGCCGGCGCCGAGCCCGCGGCCGAAGCGGCGGTCGCCATCGACCGCGGCCGGCCCGCTGGTGGCGAAGACGCCGACGCTCAGAAGCAGCGTCACCGCCCCGGCGAAGTTCGGCAGGGCCGTTGGCCCCACCGAGTAGAAATCGCCGGTGCCCATCGCCGCCGCGCTGGCTCCCACTTCCGGGACGAGGATCGCCAGGAAGTAGACCGAGGCCAGGCCGCAGACGATGGCGACAACCCGCGTGGCTGTCATTGCGCGGTCTTCGGCGTGTCGCCCATGGCGTTGGCGATGGAATCCGACATGTCGCGCATCGCCTTTTCGAAATCGGCGCCGCTGAGATAGCCCGGCGTGATGTTGCCGCGCTCGGCCAGCGTCTTGAAGGTGTCGGACTCGATGGCCTTGGTGAAGCGGTCCTGCAGATACTCGGCCACCTCGTCCGGAATGCCGGCCGGTGCGACGAGCCCCTTCATGTTCTCCAGGTCGACGTCGTAGCCAAGCTCGGTCAGCGACGGCACGTCGGGCAGCTGCTCGGCCCGGTCCGAGGTCGTGGCGATGGCGTTGACATTGCCGGCCTCGACCTGCGCCGCGGCATCACCCGGCGTGATGATCGCCATGTCGACATGACCGCCGAGCAGGGCCGCAAGGGCCGGCGCGCCGCCCTGATAGGGCACGTGCTGGATCTGGATGCCGGCCTCCTTCTCGAACACCAGGAAGGCCGAATGCAGGATGCCGGCAGGACCGGAGGAGGCATAGGCCAGCTTGCCCGGATCGGCCTTGGCCGCCTCGACCACCGCCTCGACGCTGTCGAGGCCGCTGCCCTGCTTGGTGACGATCACCATATGCTCGCGATTGACCCGCAGGATGCCACGGAAGTCGTCCAGGCTGTAGGAGATTTCGCGATGATTGGGCACCGAGGTGCTCTCGCTGCCGCCGGCGACGAGCAGCGTGTAACCGTCGGGCTCGGCCTTGGCGACCGTCTCGGCGGCCAGCGTGCCGGATGCGCCCGGACGGTTCACCACCACCAGCGGCACGGGGAAGAATTCCTGCGCGGCCGAGGCGATCAGGCGAGCGGTCTGGTCGGTGCCGCCGCCGGGCGCGAAGCCGACGATGATCTCGATCGGGCGCTCGGGCTTCCATTCGGCGCTGGCCGGCGACGCCACCGCGGCGGCGACGAGCCCCATGGTGACGGCAATTGTCTTGACGAATTTCATGATGTCCTCCCTCTGGTGTTGACTGGTCTTCCGACGGGCCGCCGCGGACGGCGCCCCATCCCTCCTCACACGCCTTCGCAGCCCTTGGCCTTCAGGATCTCGTCCACCCAGGCGCGATCCCAACCGGCGCCCGCAATGGCCGCCTGGATGCCGGCTTCCTTCTCCTGCTGCGCCCGCGACGCCGCCAGCACGCTCTCCGCCTCCTCGCGGGGAATGCACACGACGCCGTCGAGATCGCCGATGACGATGTCGCCCGGCGCGATCACCATGCCGTCCAGCGCGATCGGCACGTTCACCTCGCCCGGCCCGTCCTTGTAGGGGCCGCGATGGCTGACACCGGCGCCATAGACCGGATAGTCGTCGACCGCGATCACGTCCATGTCGCGCACCGCGCCGTTGACGACGAAGCCGACGACCCCGCGCGAGCGGGCATGGCTGATGATCAGCTCGCCGATCAGCGCGTTGGTGAGGTCGCCGCCCGCATCGACGACGATCACGTCGCCGGGCTGGGCGATGTCGGCCGCCTTGTGGATCATCAGATTGTCGCCGGGCCGGGTCTTCACGGTCAGCGCCGTGCCCGCCAGCGTGCCACCCTTGTGCATCGGCCGGACCGACGGTCCGGCGGCGACCATGCGGTTCAGATTGTCGCTGATGATCGCCGACGGAATCTTCGCGAACGCCTCCACCAGCGATCGGTCACTGCGCACGTGCCCGTCCAGTACACGAAATCCTGCTGCCACTCCGGCCTCCCTGCCGCTCTTCATCACGGGGAGCTTGACCGAGGCCGGTCATTCCGTCCAATACATTGTTGGCACTTCAATGATAGCGACAGGGCATCACTGATGGTCGAGACGCGCCTGCTCCGATCCTTCGTCTGCGTCGCGGAGGAGCTGCATTTCGGCCGCGCCGCCCGCCGCCTTCACATTGCTCAGCCGGCCCTGACCCGGCAGATCCAGCAGCTCGAGGAGCGGCTGCAGGCGACTTTGCTCAATCGCAATCAGCGCATCGTTACCCTGACCCCCGCCGGACGGATGTTCCTGGAGCGCTCTTACCGGATCCTGACGGATCTCGAACAGGCGGCCAAGGAAGTCCGGCGGGTCGAGGCCGGACAGGAAGGCCGTCTGTCGGTGGGGTTCATCCATTCCTCCACCTATGGCGTGACGCCGCTCGTCCTGCGCCGGTTCCGCCTGGCGTTCCCGCGGGTCGACCTCGAACTGTTCGAGATGACCATTCAGGAGCAGTTGGCGGCGCTGCGCGACGGCCAGATCGACGTCGGCATCCTGCGCCCGCCGATCTCGGATCCCAGCCTGCGCGCCCGGCCCTTGCGCGAGGAGCGCTTCGTGGTGGCGCTGCCGCACGACCATCGCCTCGCCTCAACCGACCGCCTGCATCTGCGCGACCTCTCCGAGGACGGGTTCATCCTCTTCACCCAGCGCAAGAGCCCGCTCTTCTACGCCCGCATCATCGGCATGTGCGAAAAGGCCGGCTTCGTCCCGCGGGTCGAGCAATATGCCACCCAGATCCACACGATGATCGGCCTCGTCAGCGCCGGCATGGGCGCGGCGATCGTGCCGGAGGTCGCGCGCAGCCTGAACATTCCGGGCGTCGCTTACGTGGAGATCGCCGATACACCGCCCACGGTGCAGGTCTGCCTCGGCTGGCGGGCCAGCGACACCTCCCCCATCCTCGCCGCCTTCTGCGATCACGCCGAAACCAGCGCCCGAATCGTAGCTGAAACCGCTGGTGGATGACTGGTCGGCGTTGGGCTTTTCCGACCAAAACACGCATCACGACCGCGCTACTAACCGCGGGGTCTCCTGAGCAGAGCCGCGCGACCTGAGCGACGCCGAGTTCGTTCTGCAACGAGATCTCGACGCTCATGCCGCAGAACGATCCTGCCACTCGATACACGGCTCAACGCGCCACCCTGCTAGGCGCGCTGGTGGTCAGAATGCCGGGAAAACAGGGGTCTGGAAATTGGCGGGGTGTGATGTCCGAATGGCGGAGAGGGGGGGATTCTACCCCGATTTTCGACCAAGCCACTGATTTGACTATATCTTCGCCAGAAATCTTCTCCCGACTGTGACAGCGAGGTGTGACGGCAACGCAGATCGCCGCGTGCCAATGATTCTAGCGCAAAAACACGGAAGCGCCAGCGGATCGGCTCCAGAACGGACGCGTGCTCCGTCTTGGTCGGCAGGACAATTGCCAATCAGCAAGCCACAGCCTCGCCCGTAAAGCGTGCTGCTACCGGCTGGCCAATTGGCTCCAGCCCCCCGCCTATCGGCTTCGCATCTGCACCTTTTCGTAGGTCGAACCCGCCCGGATGAGAAAGCCGTCCGTTGGCGACGGCTCGCGGAGATAATCGAGCATTGGCCGGGAAATCTCCTGGGCGTCCTCCTCGTAGAGTCCGCAACCTCGGATCGCCTGTCGGTGATCGACGCGGCGGCCGAGATATTCCATCACGACACGGGCTGCCACCGGCTGGTGCGCCTCGGTTGCAGTAATGCCCATCATTAATCCGATCAGCGTCGACACCCGGTTGCGATAGGGTGGATACAGGATCGTCTGCGACATCTCGTTGCCCACAACCGATTCATGATCGATCATGTGAATCCTGTCACCGACCGGCAGGACAACGCCGCTGTACTTGAACAGATCGCCCGGTGCATGCCGATTGCCGGCCGGCGTCAATCGCTCGATCGTCTTGTAGTAGGTCATCTCACCCACCTGCCCCACGCAGACGAGCGACCGCAAAACGAAACTCGGCGTGGAGAACGAGTAGAAGTATTTGTAGTAATAGCCGCAATATTTCGCCAGCTGGGCATGCTGGCGAGCCGCATGCTCGGCGATCCGCTTCACAGCAGCTGGCAGCAAATCGTCGGCCTCGTGTTGAACGGGCCGGAGGCGGACAATATCCCGGAACTGGTCGTGGGGCATCAGGATTTCGTACTCATCGACGCCAAAGAAATCGCAAATGCGACGCAGGCTTCGGTTTGAGGGAAAGGCGCCCCCACCAAGGTATTTCATGAATTGCTGGCGGTTCATCCGCAATTTGCGGCACACATCAGCTGTCGACCGCTGATAGCTGCACAGAAGTTTCAGATTTGGGATAAAATCGGCATTCACTTGGTCGGCTCCTGTCGCTGAGTGACGCTATAGGAACGCCATTCCGCTTCAGATCAAGTCGTTTCTGCCGATTGCGTCGATAGCGGTTCTCGGCCCACACTTTGGACAAGGTCTCGTTCTGGGCACGCCTAATTCGTGGGCAGAACGGTGCCGCGAGGGCTGCATTTTCGCGCTCTCGATCATCAACAGGAGAGGCCATGACCAGACTATCGAAACTGTCAGCCACAGCCCTCGTAGCCTTTGCGCTGGGCACGTCCGCGGCCACGGCTCAGGAAACCATCAAGATCGGCGGCATTGCGCCGCTCTCGCCTCCCGGCGGCGTCCAGACCGGGGAATCTCTGCGCGACGGCATGACCATTGCCGTCGAGGAGATCAACGCGAACGGTGGCCTTCTTGGCAAGCAGATCGAGCTTGTTGTCGAGGACACGTCGGGCGTTCCGGAAAAGGGTGTCGCCGCATTTGAACGCCTGGCATCGAGCGAGGGCGTCGTGGCCGTGACCGGCAGCGCGCACAGCGCCGTCTGTACCGCCGTTGGTCCTGTCGCGGAAAAGTACGAGATACCTTTCGTTGCCGGCGAATGCTGGTCGGACGCGGTCACCGCCGCCGGCATTCCGGAAGTCTTTCGCATCACCGTTGCTAACTCGCTGGTCTATTCAGTTGCGGCGGACTGGGTGAAGGAAGCCGGGTTCAAGAACATCGCGATCATCTCCGAGAATTCCGACTGGGGTTTCGGCATCATCGACGTGTTCACCAAGAACCTTCAGGACACCGGGGCGAACGTCACTTCGTTCACCGCCGAGCGCACCGTCAGTGATTTCACGCCACAGCTTCTGCAACTTAAGCGCGCCGATCCACAGCCAGACCTGATCGTAGCCGGCTTCACCGGCTCCAATCTGCTCCTCATGCTGCGGCAGGCCTATGATCTGGGACTGGCACCCTCCAAGGATACGGCGATCTTCGCCGCCGGTGCCGACGTCCTCGAGCCGGAATTCTGGAACGTCATGGGCGATGCCGGAAAGTACGTAATCGGCAACCCTGCCGGTCTTCCAGGCAAGCCGGATACCGAACTGTCCCGTTCGTTCTCGGAGGCCTACCAGGCTGAGTTCGACCGCCCGGCAAACGCTGTCGCGATGGAAGGTTATGACGGTGTCATGGTCATCGCCGAAGCGATCAAGGCGGCGGGAGCCACCGACGGGCCGGCGCTGCAGGAGGCGCTACGCCAGCTTCGCTGGAACGGCACGCGCGGCGAGATCTATTTCCCGCAGGACAAGGACCCAGCCTGGAAGTTCCAGCAGTGGCCGGATGTGCCGATCTTCGTGATCCAGTACACCGAAGCGAACCAGACTCCGTCAGACTCCGCCATTCTGTGGCCGCGGGCCGAAGCGACCACGGACGAGCTCGTGATTAAGCCCTGAACAGCGAGAATCCGCGCTGAAATTGGAAACCCCGCCGGTGCAGACCGGTGGGGTTTTTGTTTGGCATCAGCTGACTGCGCAAGTGCCGGCCGGTAGGACAGCTTCGTCAGAACAGCCAGTCTGCAATGGTGTCGCGATACGTCTCATCGAAATGCGCCTTGCTGCCCTCGATCTTGTTCGCGCCAAGTTCCAGCACGTAGATGTAATCGGCGACGTCGGTGCCTGCGATGACGTTCTGGTCGACCATCAGGATCGTCCGACCCTGCTCGTCGACCAGTTTGCGCAAATGATCGTAGATCACCCCTGCCCGCTTCGGATCGAGGCCGACGGTCGGCTCGTCGATCAGGATCAGATCCGGATCGGCCATCAGTGCCAGTTCCAGCTGCATGAGCCGCTGCTGGCCGCCCGACATGAGGCCAGCCCGACGCTGGCGGAATTCCTTCAGATACTGGGCCCGCTCGAAGACCCGTTCGGTTGCGGCGCGACAGCGCGGCCGGTCGGCCCGGAACGACCACGTGGCGATCTCGATGTTCTCCGCTACGGTCATGTCCTTGAACAGCGCGTGGCCCTGCGGAACATAGGCGATCCCCATGCGCACCAGATCGCGCGTTGCGATACCTGACATGTCCTTATCGCCGTAGCGGATTGACCCGGCGTGGGGTCGCAATTGCCCAATGATCGTCTTGAGCAGCGTCGACTTTCCGACGCCATTGGCCCCAATGATCGTGGTCAGCTGCCGCGGCCGGGCGATGACGCTGACACCGCTGAGAATGTCGATGTCCCGGCTGTAGCCGGCGCGTAGATTCGAGACCTCAAGCTGCGTCATGACGATCCCCCAGATAGGCCTCCAGAACGGCTGGGTTGGCACGCGTTTCGTCCGGCGTGCCGTCGCAGATGATGTCTCCGTAGCTCAATGTGACGACCCGGCGGCAAAGTCCGAAAATCGAGCCCATGTCGTGGCTGATGAGGATGATCGTCACGCCGTTCCCGTTCCACTCGCGGATCCGCTCGTACATGAAGCGCTTGAGCTCCGGATGGACCCCGCCGAAGGGCTCGTCCAGCAGAACGAGTTTCGGCTGGAGCATCATGATACGGGCGAACTCCAGCAGCTTGGCCTGACCGCCGGACAGGTTGCCGGCCGGCTCCTGGGCGAGACGCGTCAGCTTTAGATCGTCCAGCACCGCCATGGCGCGTTCGGTTGCGACAGCCCGACTCTCGCTCCAATCCGATAGCCCGGATACCAGCATGTTCTCCAGCACCGTCAGCCGGCGGAACACCTTGGTGACCTGGAAGGACCGGCCGATGCCAATGCGCGCGAGACGATGCGGCGACAGGCCGGCAACGGGCGCGCCGTCATAGGCGATCGTTCCTGCGTCGGCATCGTAATAGCCGCTGACGATGTTCAAAAGCGTCGTCTTACCGGATCCGTTCGGCCCGATCAGGCCAACCAGCTCGCCTGCTTCGACCGCCAGATCGATGTCGTTCAGGGCGACGACGCCGCCGAACCGCTTTCGCAGCCCCCGGACGATGAGTTGGTCAGTCATGGCGCTTCCTCCGGCTGGTGACCGCATCGATGAACGTGCCGAAGATGCCGTTCGGTGCAAAACGCAGCATCAGGATCGTGACCAGGCCGAAGACCACCAGCCGCCATTGCTCCACTTCGCGCAGCATCTCCAGCATTACCTGCAGCAGCATTCCGCCTAGAGCGGCATAAAGGATGTTGTGAAACCCGCCGATTACCGCCATCGCCAGGACGATCCCCATCTCCTGCAGAGACATCATCGACGGCGTGATGAGCTGTACGAAATGCGCGTAGAGCCCGCCGGCAAGGCCTGCAAACGCGCTGGACACGGCGAAAGCGACGCACTTCCACAAGGTGACGTCGACGCCGAGACTGGCGGACCCGTCCTCGTCCTCGCGGATCGACTGGAAGAACAGGCCTACCCGCGAACGCAGGAGTAGTCCCATGGCAATCAGGCAGACCGCGGTCACGACGAGAAACAGATAGTAGTAGTCGAACCGACTGCCGTCCGGGATGAGCGCCGGGACACGCAGTCCCAGGCTTCCCTCCGTGATCCCGTGCTCGGCGGTGACGGTAATGCGCAGAATCTCGCCGAAGGCGATCGTGGTCAGGCCAAGATAGGCACCATGCAGCCGGAGCGTCAGCCAGCCCAGTGCGAAGCCGACAAGCCCTGCCACAACGACGCCCATAGCGAGGCCGACGCCGACCGGCAGCCCCAGGTGGATGACACTCAGCGCCGAAGCGTAGCCGCCGAGACCGCTCATCGCCGCCTGCGCGAAACTGATCCGTCCGACATAGCCGACGAGCAGCGACCAACTCGCGGCCAGAAGCGCGTAATAGAAGCCGATCGTAACCGTGTAGATCCAGTAGTCGGAAAGCCCGACCAGGGGCAGCACGGCGAAGCCGAAGGCAAGCACCGCGAAACCGGTGACCTTCATCGACGCGAAACGGCTCATGCCCGGCGCTCCGCGCGACCGAAGAGACCCTGCGGGCGCAACAGCAGCACCGCCACCAGCACGAGCAGCCCGTAGGCGTCCTTGTAGGCGAGTGCCCGACTTGGGTCGGGGATCAGGATCGTGGCGAAGCTTTCAACCTGACCGAGGATCACAGCCCCGATGATCGCGCCGGGCACGGAGCCGAGTCCACCGAGAACGACGATGATATAGGCCTTGATGACGGGAACGACGCCCATGGGCGGTGTGACGTTAAAGACGGGGCCGATCAGCGCGCCGGCGAGCCCTGCCAGAGCGGCGCCGACACCGAAGGCGATCAGCCCCGCACGCTGCACGCTGATCCCGTAGATTTCGGCGGCCATCCGGTCCTGGCTGACGGCGCGAACAGCCTTGCCAGCCCACGTATAGCGCAGCGCCAGGATTACGGCGGTCATGAGGATGATCGCAGCTGCGGCGGCGGCCAGCCGGTCACCGCTGATGATCAGTTCGCCGATTTCGACCCGGCCTCGCACCAGGGGCTCCGGCCTTTGCGGCCAGGGGCCGAAGATGCTGTTGGCGAAATTCAGGAGGAAGATCGACAGGGCGAAGGTGATCATGATGGCGTATTCTTCGGGTCGATCGATCTTCCCCGTATGGATCGGGCGGATCAGCAGCCATTCGATAGCAGCTCCCACGGCGAACAATGCCACCGCCGCGACCAGAAGAGCGAAAAGCGGCGGCAGGCCGAGCGCGCTGATCGCGAGATAGTAGGCATACCCACCCAGCATGTAGAGCTCGCCATGGGCGAAGTTCACGATCCTGAGGACGCCGAAGATAACTGCCAGCCCCAGCGCGGTCAGCGCATAGAAGGAACTGATGATCAGACCGTTGATCGCCTGTTCGGAGATCGCCAGGAGGCTCATGCTCTTGCTCTTCGGTTCTGCGGGGAGACGGTGGGGCAGCGGGAACGATGGACGCTTTCCACCGACGGGACAATGGGGTTGCGGTGCAGCAATAGTCGCAAGTAGGCACACTTAAAGCGACACCTCGCGACATATTCGGCGCAGGCGTGGAAGCACGGATCGGTTATGACTGCGGCCCCACCGTTTACGGCGAACCATGCGAGAGATTGTGCCATGCCGCAGACCGATATCGTCGCGCTGCCCTTTGTCGAACTCGCGCGCCTCATGGCGGCAGGAGAACTGACCAGCGAGGCATTGGTGGCGGAGTGCCTGGCTCGTATCGAGGCGCAGGACGCCGCGCTGCACGCCTTCGTGGCGGTCTATTCCGAAGCCGCTATCGCCACAGCCCGCCGGCTCGATCGCGAGCGTGTCGAAGGTCGGGCGCGCGGCCCCTTGCACGGCATTCCCATCGCAGTGAAGGATCTCGCCGACACGGAAGGCCATGTCACCGGCTTCGGCTCTCGCGCCTATGGCACGACGCCCGCAATTGCGACCGCGCCCTTCCTGCGCCGCCTGGAAGATGCCGGCATGGTGCTGATCGGCAAGACGCAGATGGTCGAGTTCGCCTTCGGCAGCTGGGGCACCAATGCCGCGCTCGGCGCGCCGCGCAATCCCCGCATGGCCGACGATCACTACGTTGCCGGCGGCTCCAGCAGCGGCTCGGCGGTGGCGGTCGCAGCCAGCATGGTGCCCGCGGCGATCGGCTCCGACACCGGCGGCTCGGTCCGCATCCCGGCGGCGCTTTGCGGGACGATCGGCCTGAAGACGAGCCGCGGCGTGGTGTCCACCGACGGCGTTGCGCCGCTGTCCCCGAGCTTCGACACGATCGGGCCCCTCACCCATCACATCGACGATGCGAGGCTGATCTTCGCGGCCATGCGCGATCCAACAGCGACGGTGTCGGCTCTCATGTCGGATCCGAACAGGTCGATTGGCACCGTTCGAATACCGCCGCGGGCCGAACTGGACCCCCTTGATCCGGCCGTGGCGGCAGCGTTGCTTGCCAGCATCGCGGGCCTCTCGGAGACCGGCCTGTCGGTGCAGCCACTTGTTCTGCCGCGTGCATTCGTCGACTATCAGGCCGAGACCGGCGCGATCATGGCGAAGGAGGCTTATGGCGCGCTGCGCCACCTCGTCGAGGATCCTGATCTGCCGCTCGACCCGGCCGTGCGCAGCCGCGTCCGCCAAGGCGCCGCCATCGACGATGCGGCCCATGCCGCACGGGTCGCTGCGCGCCACCAGGCGCTTGGCGCACTCGAGGAGATGCTCGGGAAGGACGATGTTATCCTCTTGCCGACAACGCCCTTCCCCGCCTGCCGTCTGATCGATGTCGAGGAGGCGGTCTTCCCCATGTCGCGCCTGACGAGACTGGCGAACTATCTCGATCTCTGCGCGATCTCCGTGCCGGTGGCCACGACCGCGACCGGCCTGCCCATCGGCATGCAGATCTGCGCGCGACACGGTCGCGAGGACCTCGTCATGGCCGTGGCGGCAAAACTGCAGGCTGCCATGCAACAGAGGAATCTGGTCGTTGAAGACTGAACGTGAACCGGTCGTGCCTGCCGCCTGCAGACAGGTGAGTGCGGTTCGCCACCTTTGTCGATTGTCGCCACACATCGAAGATGCAGGAATTCGCATCTCAAGCAAACGCGCGGAAGAGCACTCGACTCCATCTCGATGCGGCGGCCGGACTGAACAGCGGCTAGATATCCAGGATTGGTCGGGGCCCGCTGCGGAAAGCCCATCTGGAGAAGGTTCTTTCCGACATCAGTCCAATCAGAACCGAAATCGAAGCCGTCGCCGCGACGGCAAAGACCAAGCGGCCGACGAGGACGCCCATTGGATTAGCGCCGAGCGCGACGACGACCAGCGTGTCTTCAATGACGCCATGGGCAAAGCCCATGAAGACGCAGGCGAGAAATATCTGGCGCGCGGAGATCGCACCCGATCGCGCCTCGCGGATCAGCAGGCCGCCGCCATAGGAGATCCCAAGGAGCAGACCGACCGCCGTGAACTCTCCCGCCTCCCCTCGAATGCCGACGAGCCGCAGCAGGGGCGCCAGTCCCCGCATCATCAGGTCCAGCAGCCCGGTGGCGGCCTTCAGGATGTCCAGCATCCAGGACAGAGCCAGGAAGATGACTAGCATCGCGGCCATCGTCTCCAGTAGGCCGAAAAGGAAGTCCCCCCAGCCCGGCTCGACGTTCATTGGGATCCAGGCAGGATTTACCGGCGACGCCAACCAGCCGGTCGCCACGAGCAGGCGGTGCAGCAGGAAGGCGTAGAGGACACCACCGAGGAGGCGGAGGACCGTCGTGACAATCAGCGCGGGCCCGGCCTTCTGGATGATCTTCTGCTCAATGGGCAGGCCATGGGCGAACAGCAGAAGGGCCGAGAAGACAGTGATGTTGCCGACGCTCAGATCGGCGGTGACGTTGTGATATATTAAAGTTGGCTGGATGCGGCGGCTCACGACCCAACCAAGCCCTTCATGGCCCTCCAGCCTTACACAGAGAGCGGACCGTCGGTTTGTGAAACGGAATACTTGAGTTCTGTTTCAGATTCGATCTCGAAATTGCAATATCCGAGACATGGCGTAAGCCCCTGCTAAGGCGATTCGTCCTGCGATCTGGGGGTTGTATGCAGCTTTTTCCCTACCTTGAGTCCTTGCCCGCCGAGATAGCGGCCGTGTCTTGGCTTGCCATTCTGGCAACATGGTTTGGAACCGGCCTCGTCGAACCGTTTCAGGGCTTTCTGGCTGCGCTGACGATCCTGCCATTTCTATGGATCAGTACATCACGCGGTCAGGGGAAGCTGGCGCTCGCGGCATTCCTGCCCGTCGCTGTTCTCGCAGTGGCTGCCGGAGGTTACTGGTTCGCCCTGACCGGCGTTGTCGACGATGGCAGGATTGTCATCGACGAGGTGGCAGGGATGTTTGTCGCTGCGATCGGCGGTTGGAAAAGCCGGCCATGGACGCTGGCGACCGCGCCCCTTTACGCGGTGCTTGATCGTCTCAAGCCTTGGCCGCTTTCTCAGGTCGAGCTTTTCCGCAAAACTGATATTGGGGTACTCTTGGATGATTGCGCCGTGGGAATGGTCGCCGCAATCGCTGTGATTGCCGTGCGCTGGATGATCCGGCGCGCGAAGACCGAACGATAGGCTTTGTATCAGGACGGCCCTTAGGGCCGTCCTTTGGTTTCCATAGATGTTATCGAGGTTCAGTCGTCCCAAGTCGGCATTGATGAAACGGTCTGGGCGTCCGCACTCAAAACGAGACGGCTTTCCGAAACAGAAAACTGGTCGATCGGGATGACGCGATCCTCACGGCCATAGTCAGTTGCGTTGTCATCAAAATCGACGGCAATCCCTTGGGCTGTGTTCTGATCAGGGCCGACCACGTCCTCAACCTCACCGATTTTCGTGCCATCGCTCGTATAGACGTCAAGCTCACCGACAGCATCGGCTGTCAGGTTGAAATCAGACACCATCGTCTGGTCTGCCACTTCCACCATAGCGCCCTGTTGCGCCAGAGCCGGGACGGCAATGAGTGAAAGAGCTGCTGCGGCAAGAATCTGTTTCATAGGTTATTCCTCCTGGTGCACTGCTGCACCTGAAAGGCTCGAACGGGTTTTGTCGTTCCACGGGCCTCGGGAGAGATCGTTTACTAGGAAATTGTGCCCACTCAGAAGTCTGGAAGAGCCATGGCGGAAACTGGGTGATGACGGTTTGAGAAAGGCGGCGTATCGGGGCGGTTGTTGAAGCCTGCCCGAACCTCCAGAGGAGCGATACGCCTTGTGTGGTTGCCGCCCGTGATGCAAGAAGTTTTCTACCTATGAGCATGTGATCGAGCGCGGTCTTGTGTGAGGCCTGTTTCTGCGGCGTTCACGTGCCGCTGGCCGGTATGGTGATCCGCGAAACGGGTCCAAATCTATGAAACGAGCTCGGGGCTCTGGCGTATCGCCTGGTTTTACCGTCCGGATCTGTTCGATCTTTTGCCCATTCTGGTCTTCGGCTTCTCACACCTCCGTCACCGGCGGCGGGCTGTCGTCCGCGCCATGAAGCTCATGCAGCGGCAGCCCATGCCGGATCACGATAGTCCTCGTTCTTTGTCAGCATGGCCCAGATTGCCCGCGCCATCTTGTTCGCCAGAGCGATGGCGACGAGCATCCGCGGCTTTCTCTCTGCCATGCGCGCGAGCCAGGACCCCTCGGGAATAGTCCGGCGGCCTAGCCAGTTCAGTCGCGACATCGACCCGATAATCAGGAGTCGTCGGATGTCGGCTTGGCCGGCCTTCGACACACGCCCCAGCCGTTGTTTGCCGCCCGTGGAATGCTGACGCGGGACAAGCCCGAGCCATGCCGCAAAGTCGCGGCCGCGCCGGAAGCTTGTCATGTCCGGAGCAAAGGCTTCGACCGCCAACGCGGTCAGCGTTCCGACCCCCGGCATCGTCTGCAAACGCTTTGCCATGTCGTCCGAGGCGGCCAATTCCGCGGCGCGCTTCGTTCGGGCTTCGATCCGGGTGGTTTTCTCCGCGATCTGCGCCATCATGTCCCGACATTCCTCACGGACCAGCGCGGGCAGATCGCTGTTTGGCTCATCAAGCAGCGCCTCAATTCGCTTGAGCTGTCTGATTCCCAGCGGAATGGTATGGCCGTATTCGTAAAGGACTGCGCGCAATGCGTTCACCAGTTCTGTACGCTGGTGGACAAGGCGCTCTCGGCTGCGGAACATCACAGCACGCGCCTGCTGTTTCTCTGACTTCGGTTCGACGAAACGCATCTCGGGGCGTTGCGCGGCAATGACGATTGCCTCGGCATCTGCCATGTCGTTCTTCTGGCGTTTTACGAAGGGCCGGACGTACTGTGGGGCGATCAGTTTCACCTCATGGCCGAACTTGACCATCTCGCGCGCCCAATAGCTGGCGCTGCCGCAAGCCTCCATCACCACCACAGTTGGTAGCTGTTCCGCCATGAACTTCAGGAACTGCAGCCGCGTCAGCTTCTTTCGGAACTTCACTTGCCCCGTCATCGAGGCGCCGTGGAGCTGGAACGCATTCTTTGCCAGATCCACGCCGATCATCGTATCCTTCATCTGCCGTCCTCTCCGCTTCGTGGCTCTTAACACCACGACCTTGGCACATCGCGATGCCGTATCGGGAGGGCGGCAACCACCCCATCTATGACGACGGATACCACCGTTCCGCATTTCGACATCCCGACGCGATCGAGGATCCCCTTACCTCGGTGCTGCACGATGGGGCCCGCCGGTTGCTCGCAGAAGCGATCGAAGCGGAAGCCGAGGTATTCTTGGCTGCGATGCAGGAGGAGCGGCTTTCTGACGGCCGGGCTCGTTTCGTCCGCCACGGCCATGGCCCAGAGCGAACCATCCAGACGGGCATCGCCCCGGTGCCGGTTCAGCGAGCGAAGGTTCGCGACCGCGGCGGCAATGCTGGTGACGGGTCCGGCGAAGGCGCCGACCGCATCACGTTCACCTCGGCGATCTTGCCGAAGTGGGCACGGCGAACGAAGAGCCTCGATGCCCTGCTGCCGGTTCTCTACCTGCGCGGCATCTCGACCGGCGATTTCCAAGAGGCCCTTGCTGCGCTGCTGGGAAGGGACGCCCCGAACCTGTCGCCGTCGGTGATCGGACGTCTGAAGGACGAATGGACGGACGAATACGATCGCTGGCAGCGGCGCGATCTGTCGGCCCGGCGCTACGTCTACATCTGGGCCGACGGGGTCTATCTTCAGGCACGGATGGAGGATGATGCCGCTTGCATGCTCGTCATCGTCGGCGCCACGCCCGAAGGCAAGAAAGAACTCGTCGGCTTCCAGGTCGGTGTCCGCGAGAGTGCGCAGAGCTGGCGCGAACTGCTCGTCGACCTGAAAGCACGCGGTCTCGCCGCCGCGCCCGAGATCGCCGTCGGCGACGGAGCACTCGGCTTCTGGAAAGCGCTCGAGGAGATCTTCCCCGGAACGCGCCACCAGCGATGCTGGCAACACAAGCTCCTCAACATCCTCAATAGGGTCCCGAAGTCGGTTCAGCCAAACATGAAGACGGACTTGCGCGAGGTGCGGGACGCGGCGGAACGGGCGAGTGCCGAAGCGGCCATCGCGGTCTTCGCCGAGAAGTACGGCGCCAAATATCCCAAGGCTGTCGAATGCCTGACTAAGGACCGCAACGCGCTCCTGGCCTTCTTCGACTTTCCGGCCGAGCACTGGGACCATTTGCGGACCTCGAACCCCATCGAGAGCGTCTTCGCCACGGTCCGGCACCGGACGGTCAGAACAAAGGGAGCAACTGTCGCAGAAGACCGCCCGGTTGATGGTCTTTAAGTTCGTTATCGCTGTTTGATCCCGGGTTTTGATGGTGCAGTCTTTTCGCAGGGATGGAAGGATGCGCTATGGTCCAAGTTCTTCATGGATGCGCCACGACGACAGAGGCGGTCCGTCGAGCGATACAGCATAGTC